>NZ_JAVGJT010000009.1:0-299208 GCF_040948865.1 Pseudoxanthomonas sp. UTMC 1351
CCGCGCCGATGGTAGTGTGGCTTAAGCCATGCAAGAGTAGGTCATCGCCAGGGGCTTTACCCCAAACCCTCCATCTCGTAAGAGATGGGGGGTTTTTTATTGCCTTGGTTTGGCGAACAATCGAGCACTGGCCAGTATTGGGGATTACTGCAATGAAGCCGCAGCTGTTGATGATGTGTTTGATGTTCGCTCTTGCTGCGGTTCCGGCCGCAAATGCGGAGGAAAAAATCTCGGCAAGCGCCAGCGCCAGGCAACTGCACGACGAGATACTGGTTCTGGACACGCATCTCGACACGCCGGCCAATTTCTCCCGGCCCGGTTGGCGTATCGCCGACAGCCATGCACACGACGCGGACCTCGCTCAGGTCGATCTGCCCCGCATGAAAGCGGGTGGTCTGGATGGCGGCTTCTGGGTGATCTACACCGGGCAAGGGCCCCGCGATCCTGCCGGCAATCGCGAAGCGCGGGACCATGCGTTGGAACGACTGGTCGTCATCCACAAAATGCTGGCGGCCAATGCCGCCGACTTCCAACTCGCATTGACCGCCGACGATGCGGAGCGGATTGCAGCCGAAGGCAAGCGCGTAGTGTTTATCAGCATGGAGAATGCGTCGCCATTGGCGTCCGATCCCACATTGCTGAGTGCGTACCATCGCCTCGGACTGCGGATGCTGGGCATTAGCCATGTGCTGAACAACGACTTCGGTGACTCATCCACCGACGCGAAAGGCGCGGAGTGGGATGGTTTGAGTCCGAAGGGACGTGAACTGGTGAAAGAAGCGAACCGGCTGGGCATCGTGTTGGATGCTTCCCATGCCAGCGACAATGTGTTCGACCAGGTGCTGGAACTTTCTCAGGCTCCTATCGTCTTATCGCACACCAGTGCCGACGCCATATACGACCATCCCCGCAACATCGACGATGTCCGGATCCGCAAGTTGGCGGCCAAGGGAGGGGTGATCCACGTCAATGCCTACGGCGGCTACTTAATTGACGTACCTAGTATCCCCGCACGCGAGCGGGCGCTGTCTGCCTTGTCCGAGAAGTACGGGTCCGAGAGCCGTTTGAGCCCGGAGCAAATCCAGTCCTATTTGCAGGAACGGCAAGCAATAGACCGCCAATATCCCGTTCCACGAGCCACCTTGGACGACTACATGCGCCACCTTCTGCACATCCTGAAGGTCGCAGGCCCGGAACACGTGGGTATCGGTGCGGACTGGGATGGCGGTGGTGGCGTCACAGGTCTTGAGGATGTTTCGGCGCTACCGAAGATCACGGAACGACTACGGCAGGCCGGGTATACAGACCAGGACATCCGCAACATCTGGGGCGGCAACTTGCTAAGAGTGCTGCGCGCCGTCCAACGTCCGACAAATGGAGTAGGAAGTAAATAGCTAATAAAAACATAAACTTGGGGTAAACAAGATGGATAGTTGTTCCATCTGCAGGACGATGGGGAACTATTTCGCGGGTTAGCAGTCGAATCTCCCGACTGCTAATATGGTGCCTATGAACCAGACCTCCCCCGCCACCGCCTTGGTGGCCAACAACCTCCCAATTCCTAGTGCGCTCGGTTCGCTGGACGCCTACATCAGTGCCGTGCATCAGATACCGGTGCTGACGGTAGATGATGAGCAGGAACTGGCGCGTCGTTATCGCGAGAAAGAAGATCTGGATGCCGCGCGCGAACTGGTGCATTCGCATCTACGATTCGTGGTGCATGTTGCCCGCGGCTATAGCGGCTACGGCCTGCAGCTGGGCGACCTGATCCAGGAAGGCAACATCGGCCTGATGAAGGCGGTGAAGCGCTTTGACCCGGAAATCGGTGTGCGCCTGGTGAGCTTCGCGGTGCACTGGATCCGTGCGGAGATGCATGAATTCATCCTCAAGAATTGGCGCATCGTCAAAGTCGCTACCACCAAAGCGCAGCGCAAGCTGTTCTTCAATCTGCGCAAGTCCAAAACCCGGTTGGGATGGATGAATGCGGCGGAAGTCAGCGCGGTGGCCAAAGACCTCAACGTCTCCGAGCGCGAAGTGCTCGAGATGGAGTCGCGTCTGTCAGGCCGTGACATCGGCTTTGACGCTCCCGCGGATGAAGACGAAGACCACACTCCGCCATCGCCAGCTAGCTATCTGGTAGCGCACGACGAAGACCCGTCGCAAGCCTACGAACGTGCCGACAGCGCCGACAATCAGTTGGAGCTGCTGCGTGAAGGCCTCGCCGGTCTGGATCAGCGTTCGCGCGACATCATCAAGCGCCGCTGGCTGGATGCCGAGAGCAAAATTACGCTGCAGGAACTGGCTGACGAATATGGCGTGTCCGCGGAGCGTATCCGTCAGATCGAGGCCAATGCACTCAAGAAGATGAAGGCGCTGTTCGCCGCGTAGAACTGGCACGCGTAGAACTGGCAATTGGCAAAACATTAAAGCGGCTCCGGAAACGGAGCCGTTTTTCGTTCGCAAGATTCGGATATCGGCTGGGGCCAGGAAACAGCAGGATGTGCTCACCTTAAAACCAGGAGCACATCATGGCCTACCGCATAATTGGCTTGTCCCCGGAACCATTCAAAGATCTTTGGTCAATGGAAGACGACGCGCTTGCCGCACTGAACACGCGTCGTGTCGTGGCGGATAGCGATCGCGGCTTTCCGTGTCGAATTTCGTTGCAGGATGCCGGTGTTGGCGAAACCTTGCTGCTGCTTCCCCATCAGCACCATGATGTGGATGGTCCCTACCGCGCCAGCGGCCCGATCTTCATCAGACAACAAGCGACCACTGCCGTCAGCTTCCAGGATCGCATTCCGCCATTCTTCCTGCACCGCCTGCTTTCAGTGCGCGCTTATGATCGAAGCGGGTGGATGCACGCGGCTGAGGTGGTGGAAGGAACGGATATGGAAGCGAGCATCACCAGCTTCTTCGAACGCGACGAGATCGCCTACCTGCACATCCACAATGCGCGGCCAGGCTGCTATGCCTCCCGTGTAGATCGTGATTGATCGTCTTCGCCGGTTTTGCCTTGGTCACCCAGGATGATCCGGGCACCGCGCTGGTAACTCCAATATGCCCATGCCCAGTTGAGCAGGACCGCAATCCGATTACGGAAACCGATGAGAAAGAAGACGTGCGCCGCCAGCCAGAACCACCAAGCTAGCGCGCCCGAGAATTTCAGTCGTCCGAAATCCACCACCGCCGCCATGCGTCCAATGGTGGCGAGATTGCCGTAGTCCTTGTACCGGAATGGCGCTGTCGCGGTCCCGGCAAGACGTGCTTGGATAGTCCCCGCTACATGTCGCCCCATCTGCTTTGCGGCGGGCGCTACCCCGGGCACCGGCTTGCCGTCCGAGGTGACCGCCGCCAAGTCGCCGGCGACGAAGATATCGGGATGGCCGGGCACGCTGAGGTCCGGCTGCACCAGCACACGGCCCGCGCGATCCAGCGGCACTTTCAGTGATCTGGCTAATGGTGAAGCCGCCACACCGGCGGCCCATACAACGGTTTTCGCCGCTATCAGCTCGTCACCCAAGCGGTAGCCGTCTTCGTTGATGTCAGTGACCGGTACGCCGGTCGACACCTCGACCCCCAGCTTCGATAACTGCTGGCGCGCTTTCTCCGATAGCGATTCCGGAAACGACGCCAATACCCGAGGCCCGGCTTCGATCAGGCGGACTCGCGCTTCTGAAGGATCGATGTTACGGAATTCGTTCTTCAGTGTATGCCGCGCAATCTCCGCCAGCGTGCCGGCCAGTTCCACGCCAGTCGGGCCGCCACCGACGATAGCGAAGTTCAACCAAGCGGCACGTCGTGCAGGATCCATCTCCGCTTCCGCTCGTTCGAATGCCAGCAGCAGGTGGCGACGCAATTGCAGCGCGTCGTTCAATGTCTTCAAGCCTGGTGCGTGGCGTGCCCATTCGTCGTGGCCGAAGTAGGCGTGGGTGGCCCCTGTGGCGACCAGGAGATAGTCGAAGGCCAGCGCACTGCCATCGTCCAGCGTAACCCGCTTTTGCGATGGTTCTATCGTGCGCACTTCCGCCAACCGGACTTCTACGTTGGTCTGCTTGCGCAAGATGTGCCGCAACGGTGCGGCGATGTCGGGCGCCGACAAGCCGGCGGTCGCTACCTGATACAGGAGCGGCTGGAAAAGATGGTGGTTGTGGCGATCGACGAGCGTGATGCGTACCGATGAATTCGCCAATGCGCGAGTAGCCCAGAGGCCAGCGAAGCCGCCGCCGAGAACGACGACGTGGGGAACCGATGAGTGCGAGGAAGTCATAAGGATTCAATAGAGATCGATGGGATCGATGTCCAACGACCAGCGCGTCTTGCGCGCCTCAGGCAGGTCGTAGAAGGCAGGCATGGTGTGATCAAGCAGACGATGCAGCAGACGCCGGTCTGGAGCCGAAAGCAACAACTGCATGCGATGCATGCCGGCACGTTTTGGCATCGGCGCCGGCAACGGCCCATGCATTTCCAGTGTCGGGTCCTGGGTGCGCAATCGCTGTTTGGCAGCTTGCAGGAAATTCATTGCAGCGTCGCTCTGCTGCGCTTCTGCACGCAGCAGCGCCAGATGGGCGAATGGAGGAAAACCCGCCGCTTCGCGCTGCTGTAGCTCGGCTTCGGCAAAGGCGTGGTAGCCGCCATTGATCAGCGTGTTGAGCAGCGGATGATCCGGATGATGCGTCTGCAGCCAGACTTCACCCCGCTTCTCCGCACGGCCCGCGCGTCCAGCCACTTGGATCAGTTGTTGCGCCAGCTTTTCGCCGGCGCGGAAATCCGTCGAGAACAAGCCTTCGTCCACGCCCACCACGACGACCAGCGTCAAGTGCGGCAGATCGTGACCTTTGGCCAGGATCTGCGTGCCTACCAAAATGCCGGGCCGATCGCCGAGCGATGCCAGATGCTTGGCCAGCGCGTCGCGGCGCTGAGTCGTGGTGCGGTCGATGCGCAGTACAGGCACATCGACGAAGATCTCCGACAAGGTCTCCTCCAGCCGTTCGGTGCCGATGCCTTGGGGCTGCAATGCCAGGCCACCACAGTCGGGGCAGGCCGGAGGCGCTGCCTGGCGTGCGCCGCAGTGATGGCATTGCAGGCGTTTGCCGCCGGCATGCACGGTCATGGGCGAATCGCAGCGCTTGCACCGCGCGCTCCAGCCGCAATCGTGGCAGAGCAACACGGGCGCATATCCGCGGCGATTCTTGAACACCAGCACTTGGCCATCGGCGTCCACCGCTCGGCGGATCGCCTGGACCATCTCGGGCAACAAACCACCTTGTTGCGAACGCTTGCGGACGTCTAGCACTCTGACCGAAGGCGGCTTGGCATCGCCGGCGCGGTGCGACAGCCGCAGGTGTGCGTAACGGCCGCTGTGAGCGTTGTGCAGCGATTCCATCGACGGTGTGGCGCTGCCCAGCACCACGGGCACCGCCAAGGCCTTGCCGCGCACCAGTGCGAAGTCGCGGGCGTGGTAACGGATGCCATCCTGCTGTTTGTAGCTGCCGTCGTGTTCTTCGTCGACAATGATCAAGCCCGCTTCAGGCAGTGGCGTGAACACCGCCGACCGCGTGCCCACCACCACTCGCGCCTCCCCATGTGCGCAGGCAGCCCAGGTGCGCGCACGCTCGTTGTCGTTCAGCCCCGAATGCAGCGCGTGCACCGGTACGCCTAGTCGGGCACGGAACCGCGCCAAGGTCTGCGGAGTCAGGCCGATCTCCGGCACCAGCACCAGCGCTTGGCGGCCGCGCCGCAGGCAATCGGCAATGGCGTGCAGATAGACCTCGGTCTTGCCGCTGCCGGTAACGCCGTCCAACAACAGCGGTAAGAAGCCATCCGTTGCCAGGATGCTTTCGACCGCCGTGTGCTGCTCTTCGTTGAGCGTCGGACCCGCCTGGGGCTGGGGTATAGGCACGCTGGCGGGGACGGCTATGCGTTCGGCGTATCCACGCTTGAGCAGCGTGCGAGCGGCACCACCCCAGTCCTCCATCCGGAGGTCCAGAGCGTCCTCCCCCAGCGGCCCGGGTTGGATCAGTTCGGCCAGCCGGCGTGGGCGGCCTTGACGTAAGCGATCGGCATTGGCTGCCCCATCGTGAGTCAACCGCCATGCCCAGGCATGCGACTCCGGCACGGGTTCGCCCTGTCGCAGCGGTGCCGGTAGCGCAGTAGCGAAAACCTCTCCCAGCGGCGCATGGGTGTAGCGCGCCAGCCATTGCAATGAATCCAGCAACTCGCCGTGGAAAAGTGGCGCAGCATCGAGAATGGCCAACACGTGGCGGAGCTCGTGGTCGTGATCGCCGGGCGCGACTATCTCCGCTACCACGCCGGTCAGCTCGCGCGAACCGAATGGCACCCGTACCCGGCGTCCCACGTCCGCAGGAGAAACGGCATGACCGGGTGGTGGCAGATAGTCGAAACCCCGCGGCAAGGGCAACGGCAGGGCGATTCTGAGCAGGTCGTCTGAGGGCATTCGCCGCCAGTTTAGCGGCCCGGCTGCCCGGCCGTGAACGTCACTTCAGTTGCGTCGACAAGCTGTCAATTTATTGACGAAAATCACGCAAGTGCCGGTTATGAAAAGGGATTCGGATTTATCCACATCGTCTGTGGATAAATCTGTGTATGGCGGGCTGGCTCCACGCCGGAACGAGCCTGCTACAAGCCTCCTCTCCATCTTGGTGAAAAAAACGCCAAAGAGAGATTTACTATTTAAATCAATCACATAGATGTGAAACAAAGCTGAAATATGGTCCGCGCGCTTTCGCCCCGGTATCTCCGTGACGAATCTATGACCGCTGTGCACAACGCGTTTTGCCCGAAAGCCTTGCCCTGCCGTGGAGAGCAGATTTTGGCGGTCTGTCAAGCACCAGAACAGCACGGCGGCTAGCTATGATGCGACGGCAATGAACACGATCTACCGTCAATTTTCGCCATGAACGAGACCGGCGAGACGCCTGCGGCGCTGTCCGCCTTCCTGCGCGGAGTGGAGCGGCGAGCCGTTCTGTTCGCCCAGCTGCAGTCCGGGAATCCCGAGGTCGGCGACGTGGCGCTCCTGGCCGCCATGCGGGCATTCCGCAATCACGCCGCCAGCGCGCCGATGGCTGACTGGCCACGCCGTTTCTGGACGCTCCTGATCGCTTCGCCAGGACTACGCCAGAATGCCGCGGCGGCGAATTGGCCATTGGCACTCCAGCGTTTGGGCGTGCTGGATCCGCCCGTACGCGCCGCGCTACTGGCGCGGTTGGTCGCAGGCTTGGCGGAGGAAGATGCCATTGTCGTGCTTGGCCTGGATCAAGCTCGCTACCGGCAGGCGCTGACTTCGGCGTGTCCGCAAGATTCCGCAGGCCGGCCAGACCCGGAGGGATGGCGCCGGCTGGCGGAGGCCGCCCAGCAACAGCTGCGGGACCTGCCGCCGGATCGGTTGGCGCGCCTGGCAAGATTGCGTGAAAGCACCGTGGCCGGAACTTCCGTCCGGCCGCCACCGGCTGTCCCTGCGTCCTGGGCTCCCCCGCAACCGCGTGGAGCGCGCCGCTGGCGTTGGGCCTTACTGGTACTGGCGATCTGTGGGGGCGCCGTCGCCGCCACTTATCTCTGGCCGCAGATGTTCACCTGGCTCCCTGCACCGGCTGATCCCTCTGCAGGTGCGGAAGCCAATACGTTGAATGCGCCTTCCATTGCCATTGAAGCGTTGCCTACATCTCCACCCGCCGCTCGCTATGACGCCGCCTTCGCGCAGTTGTCGCACCCGGATTTCGACCTGTTGTCCGACCCGGAAGGAGAGGCCATCGCTCAGCAAGCCGACTTCTATGCCTGGTACGCAGCAGGCGGTTTGGCTGATGCCCCCACCGGCATGAGCGCGGATGGAAACACGCATCCGGAGTCCACCGATGCGGAGTTCTAGTGGGTTGCTACGGTTCGCGATCGCTTTGTCGTTGGTCGCGGCCGTCTTCGGCCTGCCGGCACTATCGTCCGATGCGCAGGATACGCTGCGGCAACGACGCTGGCGCTTGGACGCCTTATCGCCTCCACAGCGTGCCGCATTCGTGCAGCGGATGACCGTTTGGAACGCATTGCCGCGCGAGGAGCGCGAGGACCGACGTGCGCGCTACGCGGCGTGGCGGGAGCTGGATGAACTCCAACGGATGCGTGTGCACGCCGCAGCCGTAGAGATACATGCTTTGCCCGTCGAACAGCAGGCGGAGCTCCGCTCGCGTTTCGATGCCCTGGATGACATGCAACGCCGGGGTTGGCGGTTGGGACCCGTGCTGGGTGCGGACTATCCTCGCTTGCAGCCGTTGTTCGGTTTTGTGGCGGAAGCCGAACGAGATGCCACAATCTCGCTATTGCGGCAGTTGGACGCCGAACAGCGCGATGATCTGGCGGTGTTAGCGCAACGCATTCCGCCGCAAGAGCGGGCCGCTTTCCGGCAAGAACTCCTCGCCGTTCCGGCGGCGACACGCAGTACCTGGCTGCGTTCCCGCCGCGATAGGTAGTCATCTGGCATCTGCAGAATGCGCCGGCTGCCTTGAAGCGGTTGTGCGAATCCGCTCCATCTTCGGCACCGATGCTTAGCCGCTGGGCGGAGCAGAAATGAGCCTTCTCATCCGGCGGCGAAACTGGTCACGACAAGCAACGCACCGGCGAACACCACCATGGTGAAATAGAGGCTGCCAAGCACCAGGTACTTTGGAAGCGTGATCCACCAGCTTTGCTGATAGACACGCTTCTGCATCAGCAATAGATAAAGGGGCATCCACATCACGATCAGCGACACTGCCAAGCCTGCCGCCATGCCGGGCCAAGGTGCATATGGCGCGATCGCGTCGCTCAGACCGCTCAACGCGAAGGCGCTCATCAGCGCCAGGCAAAGCCAAGCATGGCTGTAGAGCGCCACGACGAGATGTTCCAGATAAAAACGGCCGCTTCCCAGGTAGCCCAGCTTCAGCAGCAGCGCAAACACCGGCACCAGCACGAACAGCGCCGAAGGCACCGCGCCGATGAAAGCTTCCTTGAACAGCTCGGGATCTTTCTGCATGCGTGGAAGGTTTTCCTGCGCACGAGCGAGTTTTCTGTTCAACCAGCGATTTGCCAGATCGGGTAACCAGGTAACGCGCACCGGATTATCGGTCGGATGCCAGTGCTTTCCACCGATGGAAAATAGCGACCCTTGATCCGGATCCGGCAGCGGCTGGCCTTCAGGTATCGGGTCCGGCTTCAGCAGCATGGGATGATCAGGCTGCAACTCCACGATGCGCTGCCGGGCACGTGCCTGGGTGGCGCGGATATTTTCCTCGATCTGCTGCCGCGGATGCGCAAGCACCGCGGGAAGCGTGGCGCGGGCGGCGAGCAGGCCGTCGATCGTTTTGTCACGCAGCGTGAGTACTTCTTCCGCCGTTTTCAGGTGCTGGAAATCCACGCTTCCGGCGTCTTTGTTGCCAGGCGCAGCCACCTGCCCGGGCGGCACGGGAATGGCCGGTAGATCAGCGCTGCCGTCCATACGGATCGCGTACTGCGCAACGAAGAAGGTGAGCACGCTGAGGATCACGAACAATCGTAATGGCGCGACATAGCGCACGCGGTGACCGGCAAGATAGGCATTGGCAAGGCGGCCTGGCGACAGCAGTTCGCGCAACGTCCGGAAGATGCGGCCATCCAAATGCCAGAACGATTCGAAGAACTCTTCCAGCGCATGGCCCGCATGGCGCAGCGGATTGTGGGCATTTTGTCCGCAGAGATGGCAGAAGCCGCCCTGCAGCGGTGTGCCGCAGTTCTCGCATGCGCTTGGGTGCGCATGTTCGGTGATCTGGTTCATAAGCGGTGAAGGGTCCCCTGGCGTAAGCGGTTAAGATACCGCTCTGCCGCGACCCGGTGCCAGCGCGCGACCGCGCGACCGCAGTTGCGCTGTTTCGGATCCCATGTCGTCCTCAAAATCCCCGTCCCCGCGGTTCGGCCACGAAGTGCGCGCCACCGCCACGCTCGCATTGCCGCTTGTGCTGGGCCATGTCTCCACCGGCCTGATCGGTTTCGTCGACAACGTCATCGCCGGTCACCACGGCACGCAGACGCTTGCCGCGGTCACTGTGGGTACGGCTTTGCTTTGGCTGCCGATGATGGTGCCTATCGGGACGCTGATTTCGCTGACCGCGTCGGTGTCGCAGTTGAATGGCGCGGGTCGCCGCGACGAAATCGGACCTTTGTTCCGGCAGGCGCTATGGCTGTCGCTAGGGCTGAGCGCACTGATGTTCGTCTTCCTGAGCGTTGTCCCTTATGGGTTGGCCAAATTCGGAATAGCGCCGGAAATCGTGCCCGGCGCCACCGCCTTCCTGCACGGTATCCGCTGGGGCGTTCCGGCGCTGACGCTGTATTTCTGCATGCGCTATCTGAGCGAAGGCATGCATTGGACGTTGCCCA
This sequence comes from Pseudoxanthomonas sp. UTMC 1351, assembly GCF_040948865.1. Lineage (NCBI taxonomy): Bacteria > Pseudomonadati > Pseudomonadota > Gammaproteobacteria > Lysobacterales > Lysobacteraceae > Pseudoxanthomonas > Pseudoxanthomonas sp. UTMC 1351. The sequence continues at coordinate 10,396 of NZ_JAVGJT010000009.1, forward strand.
CGATGTTGCTTGGATTCGGCGGTTTGCTGGTGCTCGCGCCGCTGGGTTATGTGCTTGCTTTCGGCAAGTTCGGAATGCCGGAGATGGGTGCGGGAGGTCTGGGCGTCGCTTCGGCCATCATGATGTGGATGCAGGCGTGTGCATTCGCCATCTATCTGTGGAATGCGAAACGCTTCGCTCACCTGCAGCTGTTTCACCGTTTCGATCCGCCGCATTGGCAGCCGATCGGGCAACTGCTGAAGACAGGCCTGCCGATCGGCATCACGGTGCTGATGGAAGGCAGCCTGTTCATCGTCACCGCGTTGCTGATCGCACGGCTCGGGGCGACACCCGCGGCCGCTCATCAGATCGCCATCAATGTCGCGGCGTTGTGTTTCATGATTCCGATGGGCGTGGCGGAAGCCACGACGGTGCGGGTGGGGCATGCGGTAGGTGCGAAGGATCCGCACGGCATTCGCCTCGCGGCATACGCCGGCTACGTAATCGTGCTGGGCACGCAAACGCTCTCGGCGTTGGCGTTGTTGATCGGGCATGACGCGGTGGTGTCGCTATACACGCGGGATCTGGCGGTGGCGGGAATGGCGGGTACATTGTTGCTGTTCGCGGCGGCCTTCCAGTTTCCGGATGGCATCCAGGTGCTGTCCGCCGGCGCGCTACGTGGTTTGAAGGACACGCGGGTTCCCATGTGGCTGGCGGCATTTTCGTACTGGGGCCTGGGTATGCCGCTGGGCGCTGGTTTGGGCCTGGGATTGGGCTGGGGTCCGCCAGGCATGTGGCTGGGACTGATCTTGGGGTTGACCGCGGCGGCGGTGTTGATGAGCTGGCGCTTCCGCCGTAGCAGCCGCCGGTGGTCGGTGCAGGTTGCCGGACAGCCCCCGTCACATTGACGGTGCGTGACGGCATGGTGACTAACGGGGCATGAAAATCTGCGGCCATACGCGCTAAAGTGGCTTCAGCCATACGGAGTAGACCATGAACCAACCTGTCCGACGCGGACCCATCGCCACGTTTTTCGTGGGTTTGTGGGACGTGATGAATTTCACCCGCAAGCTGATCCTCAACTTGCTGTTCTTCGGGCTGTTGTTCCTGTTCCTGATCATCTTTGTGGTGGCAGTGGGCAGTGGCGGTGGAGTCAAGCCGCTGACCGAGCGCACGACGCTGGTGATCGCGCCGGAAGGCCGTTTGGTGGAGCAGTACACCGCCGATCCGGCGACGCGCGCGCTCGCCAAGGCCCTGGGCGACAAGAGTGGCGATGAAGTACAACTGCGCGATCTGTTGCGCGCACTGGAAGCGGCGCGCACGGACAAGAAGATCGAACGCGTGCTGTTGCGAGTGGATAAGCTGGAACCCAGCGGCTACGCATCGCTGCGCGATGTCGCGGCTGCGCTGGCAAAGTTCCGCCAGTCCGGCAAGCAGATCGTCGCCTTCGGCGAGAACATGAGCCAGGGTCAGTACTTGTTGGCCGCGCAAGCTAACGAAGTCTATATCGACCCGATGGGCGCGCTGATCCTGGAAGGCTTGGGACGTTACCGCCAGTACTACCGCCAGGGTCTGCAGGAAAAGCTGGGCGTGGATGTGCACGTGTTCAAAGTGGGCGAATACAAGTCCGCGGTCGAACCATTCGTGCTGGACGCGGCTTCGAAGGAAGCTAAGGAAGCCGATCTGTACTGGATGAGTGATGTCTGGCAGCGCTTCCTGGATGACATCGCCAAGGCGCGCAAAGTGACGGCAGCACAGCTGGCTGCCGGCATCGACACGATGCCCGAAGGCATCGCTGCCGCGGGCGGTGACCTGGCCAAGTTCGCCTTGCAGCAGAAGCTGGTGGACGGCCTGAAAACGCAGGAGCAAGTGGAAGACTTGCTGGCCGAGCGCGGCGTGGCGGATGAAGATGCCGACAGCGGATTCCGCGAAGTGGATTTGAACGGCTATCTGTTGCAACTGGATAGCAGGCGCCCGGCGCTGGGTCAACGCCCGCAAGTGGCGGTGGTGGTGGCCGAGGGCGAAATCACCGACGGCGATCAGCCAGCCGGCCGTGTCGGTGGCGAGTCCACTTCCGCGCTATTGCGCGAAGCGCGCGATGACGATGACGTGAAGGCGGTGGTGTTGCGCGTCGACTCGCCCGGCGGCGGTGTATTCGCCTCCGAACAGATCCGCCGCGAAGTAGCCGCGCTCAAGGCCGCAGGTAAACCGGTCGTGGTGTCGATGGGCGATCTGGCGGCATCCGGCGGTTACTGGATTTCGATGAACGCTGATCGGATCTATGCAGATCCCTCCACCATCACCGGCTCCATCGGCATCTTCGGCATGATTCCCACGGTGCCGCGCACGCTGGAAAAGATCGGCGTACGTACCGACGGCGTGGGAACCACCCGTTTCGCCGGTGCCTTCGACATCACACGCCCGCTGGATCCGGCGGTGGGTCGCGTGATCCAGTCGATCATCGACAAGGGCTACTCCGATTTCACCGGCAAGGTGGCGGATGCACGCAAGCGGTCCGTGGAAGAAATCGATGCCGTCGCCCGCGGCCGTGTGTGGAGTGGTGCACAGGCCAAGGAACGTGGCTTGGTCGACGAGCTGGGTGGCTTGGAAGCCGCGCTGACCGACGCAGCCAAGCGCGCCAAGCTGGGTGAGCCCGACAAGTACCGCGTGCGCTATATCGAAAAAGAAGCTTCGCCGTTCTCGCAGTTCATGAGCGGATTGGCTGGCAGCCACATCGGTGCCGCCATGCTGAAGGATTCCGATCTTGCCCGCAGTCTGCTTGCCCGCAGCCTGCCTGAAATGGAAGCGCATCTGCGCTTTGTCGACGAAGCCGTCCACGACCGCAACGGTGCGCCGGTGAAAGCGCTGGCGTATTGCTTCTGCGGTTATTGATGCATCACGCGGCTTCCTTCCCGGTCGGAAGGAAGCCGTACGCCACGATTTTTCTTATCTCTCGATGCTCGCCACTCGCTGTTGATCGGCGAGAGGGCGCCTGATTCAGTCTTCGGCTCAGCCGCGGCAGATACGTCACCCCGGCGCAGGCCGGGGCCCAGCGCCTTGCGTTCCTCATGCAATACAGTCGTCGAGCATTCGGCTGTTGAAGAGCATCTCCGACCTACACAGGGACGACGATAGTTACCGTCCCGAATAATTCGATACGAGACGATTTAGCCTTTCCCGTTTCCCGGCCCCCATCAAGGCATCGCTTCCGCACGCGCGTCAGCGGCCTTCTGCACGTCTTCTTCCACCGCCTTGGCTTTGTCGATCGGCGCCTGGATGGTGTCGCGCAGCTCAGTGGCCGCCGCGGTGGCCTGCGGTTCCGGCGGGTCATCGGTGGGTGGCGGCTCGGGCCGGCAGGCGACGCATAGACCAATCATGCCGGCCAACAGAGCGGAACGAAGTGCCATGTTCATGCGTGCGTCCCTCGATGATGGGTGGCGTTATGCTACGCCCAATGACGAAGGAGAGAGTTGTGGCGACGAACCGTTGGCGGCTGGATGGCCAAACTGCGTTGATAACCGGGGCCAGCGCCGGGATCGGATTGGCGATCGTCCGCGAACTGTTGGCCTTTGGTGCCGACGTGCTGCTGGTGGCGCGCGATCCGGCAGCGCTGGAAACCGCCTGCGACGAGCTGGCCGATGAATTTCCGGACCGGGACATCCTTAGCCTGGCCGCGAACGTAGCCGACGACGAAGACCGTCGCGCGATCCTCGACTGGGTCGAGGACCATTCCGAAGCCATCAACATCCTGATCAACAACGCTGGCGGCAACGTCACCAAGGCTGCGGTGGACTACACCGAGGACGAGTGGCGCGGCATCTTCGAAACCAACCTGTTTTCTGCGTTCGAGCTGTCGCGCTACGCCCACCCGCTGCTGACCCGCCATGCGGTATCCAGCATCGTGAATGTTGGCAGCGTTTCCGGCATGGTCGCCGTGCGCAGCGGCGCGCCCTACGGCATGGCCAAGGCAGCCATGCATCAGCTGACGCGCAATCTGGCGGCGGAATGGGCCGAGGACGGCGTGCGCGTCAACGCGGTCGCACCGTGGTACATCCGCACGCGCCGCACTTCCGGTCCGCTCTCGGACCCGGATTACTACGAAGAAGTGATCGACCGTACGCCGATGCGCCGTATCGGTGAGCCGGAAGAAGTCGCCGCCGCGGTGGGATTCCTGTGCCTGCCCGCGGCCAGCTACATCACCGGTGAATGCATCGCGGTCGACGGGGGGTTTCTGCGCTACGGATTCTGATGCCGCCGTGCCGACTTCGTGGGCGGCGAGGCTATATTGGGTAACGCACCAAACTGTTTGCGATAGTGCAGGGGTGAAGTCAGTCCGTGCAGTCGGAAGTGCCGACGCAACGACTCGGCGGAACCGAATCCAGCCAGGTCGGCGACCGATTCCACGTCCAATTCGTGCCGTGTTTCCAACAGCTCCTTGGCAATGGCGACGCGCTCGCGGATGACCCATCCGTTATGCGTCAAACCCGTGCATTCCTTGAACTTGCGATGCAGCGTGCGTTCGCTGATGCGGGCGTGCTCCGCCAGCGATCGCGCGGAATGATCGACGCGCGGGTTCGCGCGGATCCAGTCCATCAGACTTGCGATGGGACTGTTGTCGGCGGAGGGCATCGGCCTGGGTACGAACTGCGCTTGGCCGCCTTCGCGATGCGGCGACATCACCAGCCGCTGCGCGACGCGATTGGCGACGCGTGCACCATAGTCGCGGCGTACCAGGTGCAGCAGCATGTCCAACCCCGCCGCGGAACCGGCCGAAGTGATGATCTGCCCTTCGTCCACATACAGCGATGATGCATCGACTGTAATTCCAGGGAACTGCTGCGCCAACTGGGATGCATATCGCCAGTGCGTTGCTGCGCGCTTTCCTTCCAGCAAACCGGCATGCGCCAGCACGAAAACGCCTGAACAAATGGAACATAGACGCGCACCGCGTGCATGAGCGCGGCGAAGCGCGGCTAGTAGCTTCTCCGGCGGTCGTTCGTCCGGGCTGCGCCAGCCCGGAACGACAATGATGTCCGCCTGCTGCAATTTACCCAACCCATAGGGCGCCTGGATACGGACACCGCCGGCTGCGCGCAGCGGCCCCGGCTCCGCCGCGCAGACTGCATGGCGGTACCACGGCACGTCCAGTTCGGGTCGTTCGAGCGCGAACAGCTCCACCGCGCAGCCGAACTCGAACGTGCACAGACGGTCGTAGGCGAGGATTGCGACCAGTGGAGAAGGCATGGCGGGATGTTACCGGAATATGTCGTTTCTGCCACTGTCGTGATCAACGACAAGAACGAACAATGTCCGCACTCCACTACGGAACGACGACGTTATGCCATCGCATGTCACCACTATTCCCGCCGCCGATCACGAGGCAGCGCTGCATCACTTCGAGTCATCGCTGCGCGTCGAAACCGACTGCTGGGACGTACACGATGCGATCGCACGCGGTCAGCAGGATTTCGTGCTGCTGGACGCGCGTAGCCACGAGCTGTATGCACTGAGCCATGTACCGGGCGCAATCAGTTTGCCGCACGCGAAGATCGTCGCTTCGAAACTGTCGGCATATTCCGCCGATACGGTTTTCGTTGTCTATTGCGCGGGGCCGCACTGCAACGGCGCACACCGGGCCGCGATACGCTTGGCGCGGTTGGGAAGGCCGGTGAAGCTGATGATCGGTGGCATCACCGGCTGGCAGGATGAGGGCTTCGAGCTGGAACGCGGACTAGCGGCTTATGGTGTTGCTGAGATTGCCTCGCAGTCGGCCTAAGCACCGGTCCGCGATTTCCACGTAGAGCCGAGCTTGCTCGGCTGATTGTCTCCGTAGCCGTCACACAAACAGCAGCGGAGCAAGCTCCGCTCTACCAGAGCTATTGCGCCGAAGAAACCAGCCTGACCCGCATGCACAAAAACGATGTAGAGCGGAGATCCTATGTCTATGTGAATCCGTCATGGCGAGTATCGGCGCAGCATCCTTGTGGGAGCGACGTGAGTCGCGACGTTGATGTTTCCGGTCGCTACGTTCGGCGTCGGCATGTCCGCATCACTCCCGCAAGGAACTCACCCGCGCCTCGTGAGAGTTTTTTTGTATCCTTGGGGAGCTCGGCTGTTCATAGATCTATGGGCATAGAACCAAGAGCAGCGGAGCAAGCTCCGCTCTACGACAAACCCACAACGGCTGAAAAGCAGAATCTATTATCGGCTGCCCGCGCTGCAGGTTTCGTTGACGATCCGGGCAACGCGATCGAAGTCGGCCTTGTTCTTGTCGATGTTTTCCGGCCGCGCAAAACGCCATGCCACTTCGGTTTCGTCGCGGCGTTTTTTCCATGCGTCGCATAGCGCTCCATCGGGAACGCGAGCGCAGCGGTCTTGGACCACTTCGCAGGCTTGACCAGCACCGGTTTGCGGGTTGCCGTCCAAGCCAACCGTTCTCAGCGTCTTGCAACGCGACTGGGCCACGGAGTCTTCGGTGAGGTAACTGTCGTTGTCGTGGGTGGTGCACTGAAACAGAACGGGTGGCGGCAGCCGTTTTGCGTCGTCGATTTTGGTTGACGCGTCCGCCGTGGGCTCAGCGGACATCGGCGCGGCAAGTGTCGCAGCGGGTGTCGGCGCGGGAGAGGGCGCAGGTGGAGCAGGCATCAAAGTACGCGTCGTCGCGGGTGCCATCGGCACGGTGGTGATGCCTTGCATCGCTTTCTTTTCCTGCTTCTGCCCCTTTGGACAAGGCATGTTCTGCACTGTCAACGCACCCGCGGCGTCGGTACAGCGGTAGATCACCACTTCTTCGGCGGATACCGCACCAGGTGCAAGCAGAAGGGAAAGCAACAACAGGAGGCGGTTACGCATCTGGTTAGTCTACGCAATCGTTGGCGATGCGGGCATCGATGCCGCGTTGTTCCAAGTCCAACTCGCGCCGTTCGCTCGGCATGGCGCTGCCGTAGCGGCGGAGGATCTCATAGCGCCGATCCGACAGGCGTGCGCACACTTCCTGTTGCGGCAGGGGATGGCAGCGGTCGCGTATCCAGGTACCGCCAGCAGGCAGAACGACGCCTTGGCCGGGAGGACGAGGGCCGGGATGCCCCGGGTGAGGTGGGCGCGGAGGCAGCGGTGTGGGACTGCCGCTGCTGAAGGACAGGTTGCCATTGCCGATCGACAGGTTGCCCGACACGCTGGCTCCGCCGCCATGCGGCCAAACCGGATAAGCGGGATAAACGGGTGTCCAGAACGGCTGCCAGCGCGGATTACCCTCGTCGCTGTCGCTGGTGTAGCGCTCTCCTTCCGGGGTGATGCACTCGTACATCGGTCGTGGCGGTGTGGCGTACACGACGCGGGTCGGCGGTTCTCGCGGCGTCGAAACCGACGTGGCTGCGGGCGTCGGCAGCTCCGCGCGCGGTGGCGGATCCTTCGGCCGCTGCATGGTCCGGGTCTGCTGGGTTTCGCCCTTTTCGCAAGGCGAATCGCGCAGCGTCAATCGGCCGTCCGCGCCTACGCAGCGATAGATCGTCACGTCTTGTGCCAAGGCCGCCCCGGCGCTGTACGCGGCACAGGCGGCAATCAAGGCGAAGGAGAGACGAAACCACATGTGCGCATGATGCGCGCCGCAGCCGCGCGGGGGAAGCGGCTGGGCTGTTCGCATATTGCGCCGCCAGCGGCAGTCGCTAGCGTGGGCCGCGGCGGCAGTCAGTCGCGCAGTTGCTGTCCGCTGCGTGCGTCCCGTATAGGCGTGGCACGCAATAGGCCGCCTGTTTCGCCTTCGGTCACGCCGTCCAGTCGCGCCAGCAGGACAGGGTCCAACCCCGAGCGTTGGAGCGGCGCCGGCTGGCCACTGAGATTGGCGCTGGTGGAGACCAAGGGGCCACCGAAGGCGCGACATAGCGACACCACCGTGGGATGCGCACTGATGCGCACGGCCAGGCTGGTATGTGCACCGGTAATCCATGCGGGCGCCCGTTCACCGGCCGGCATCACCCAAGTATGGGGGCCTGGCCAGCTGGCCAGTACTTCCCCCAGCTGTTCTGCGGGTAACGCGGCCAGATCCAGGCAGGGACGCAATTGATCCAGTTCGGCGGCAATCAGGATCAGGCCTTTCTCCATCGGCCGCTGCTTGATGGCGAGCAGCCGATGCACCGCGCGTTCGTTGAAGGGATCGCAGCCCAACCCCCAAACAGCTTCAGTGGGGTAGGCGACGACGCCGCCGTGTTGTAGCCGATCGGTGGCGTCTTCGATGGAAAGCGGTGTGACCATGGAGGCGCATTCTGCCATCGTCAGTGTTGTTGCAGTGAGGATGGGAGGTTGATGTTTTATGTAGAGCCGAGCTTGCTCGGCTGCTTTTCGATCCGTGTGCATAGAAGCTAAAAGCAGCGGAGCAAGTTCCGCTCTACGAAACGCAGCTAGTCGCTATCACCTGCCGTTGCGACGGCCTCATTGCCAGTGCCACGAAAAGGTCGCGAGGCGCGCTCCGCTCTACGAAAAACGGCCATTCGCTATCGCAGGGTGCAACTCCGCTCTACCTTGGCTGGTCGTCAGAACGGTGCGTCGCCGCTAGTCTTCTTGGCTACTCGCTTCTTGCCCGGCTCAACCTTGGCCGGCGTCAGCAAAGATTTGGCGGGCTCTGGCGCAGCAATGAAGGAAGCCTTCTTCGCCGGAGCTTTCTTGGCAGCCGATTTCTTCGTGGCCTTCTTGGCGACAGGCGCCTTCTTCGCGGCGGGTTCTTTCTTCGCCGCAGTTTTCTTCACGGCCTTGGCAGCGGTTTTCTTGGCGCCAAACCCGCGACGTGCCGGCTTGCCGGTTTCTTCCAGCAGCTTCTGCACTTCTTCCAAGGTGAGCGAGGCCGGCTCGCGATCCTTCGGGATCTTGCCGTTGAGCTTGCCGTCGCTGATATACGGACCGAAGCGGCCGTTCAATACCTGGATATCGCTGCCGGGGAATTCCTTGATGATGCGGTTGCGCGCGATTTCTTCTTTCTCTTCGATCAGGAACACCGCGCGCGTCAGGTCGATGGTGTAGGGGTCGTCTTCCTTCTTGAGCGAGGCGTAGACGCTGCCGCGCTTGGCGAATGGGCCGAAACGGCCGATGCCGACGCTGACTTCCTCGCCCTTGTCCTCACCGAGCTTGCGCGGCATCAGGAACAGTTCCAGCGCGTCGTCGAGCGTGATGGTATGCATGCTCTGGCCAGGACGCAGCGAGGCGAACTTGGGCTTTTCCTCTTCGTCCTCAGCGGTGCTGCCGATGGCCGCATAGGGCCCGAAACGACCCAGTCGCACGCTGACCGGCTTGCCGGTCTTGGGGTCGGTACCCAGTTCGCGCGCGCCGGTGGCTTCGCTACGGTCCACCGATTCCTTCTTTTCTTCCACCAGTTGCTTGAATGGGCCCCAGAACCTCTCCATCAACGGCACCCACTCTTCTTCGCCGCGCGAGACCGCGTCCAGCTCGTCCTCGAGCTTGGCGGTGAAGTCGTAGTCGACGTACTGGGTGAAGTGGCCGCTGAGGAAATTGGATACCGCGCGGCCCACATCGGTAGGTTTGAATGCGCGGCCTTCCATCTCGGTGTACTTGCGGAACAGCAGCGTCTGGATGATCGAGGCGTAGGTGGAGGGGCGGCCGATACCGTATTCCTCCAGCGCCTTCACCAGCGCCGCTTCGGTGAAGCGCGGCGGCGGCTGGGTGAAATGCTGATCGGCGTGGATGCGGTCCAGCGGGATACGGTCGCCAGGCTGCATGGGCGGCAGCTTGCGGCCCTCGTCTTCGTCTTCAGCCGCCTTGGTGTCCTTGCCTTCCTCGTACACGGCCAGAAATCCGGGATCGATCACGGTGGTGCCGCTGGCGCGGAAGCTGTGCGCGCTGCCGGCGGCGAGATCGACACTGACGGTATTCAATGTGGCGGGAACCATCTGGCAGGCGACGGCGCGCTTCCAGATCAATTCGTACAGCTTGCGCTCGTCGTCGGTCAGGTAGCGAGCCACCTGCGCAGGCGTGCGCAGCGCGCTGGTCGGTCGCACGGCTTCGTGCGCTTCCTGCGCATTCTTGGACTTGGTCACGTATACGTTGGGCTTGTCCGGCAGGGCTTGCGTGCCGAAGTCGCGTGCGATCACGTCACGGATTTCGGACAGTGCTTCGGCGGACAGGCTGACCGAGTCGGTACGCATATAGCTGATCAGGCCGACCGTGCCCTCATCCCCGATCGTCATGCCTTCGTACAGCTTCTGTGCCACCTGCATGGTCTTGCGCGTGGTGAAGCCCAGCTTGCGCGAGGCTTCCTGCTGCAGGGTAGAAGTAGTGAACGGCGGCGACGGACGGCGCTTGCGCTCCTTACTGACGACGTCGGTGACGTGCAGCGCGCCTTGCGCCGCCTGCTGGATGCGCATGCGTGCGGCTTCAGCGGTGTCGCCGTCGGTGACGGTAAATTGTTCGAACTTCTGTCCGTCCAGCTTGGTGAGCTTGGCGGTGAACGCCTGGCGCGGATGCGCGCACTCGGCTTCGATGCTCCAGTATTCGCGCGCGATGAAGGCTTCGATCTCTTCCTCGCGCTCCACGATCATGCGCAGCGCTGGCGACTGCACACGGCCGGCGGACAGGCCGCGCTGCACCTTGCGCCACAGCACCGGCGACAAATTGAAGCCGACCAGATAATCCAGCGCGCGACGGGCCTGCTGCGCATCGACCAGATCGCCGGCGATCTGCCGTGGATGGCTCATGGCCTCCTTGATCGCGCGCGGCGTGATTTCGGTGAACACCACCCGGTGCAGCGGTTTGCCCTTCAGCAGGCCGCGCTCTTTCAGGATCTCGGCGATATGCCAGCTGATCGCTTCTCCCTCGCGGTCCGGGTCGGTCGCCAGATAGATGTCTTCGGCCACCTTCGCTGCTTTGGCGATGGCATCCACGTGCTTCTCGTTCTTTTCGATCAGCGCATAGGACATCGCGAAGCCCTGGTCCGGATCCACCGCACCTTCCTTCGGCACCAGGTCACGGACGTGACCGTAGGACGCCAGGACATGGAAGTCCTTGCCGAGATATTTGTTGATCGTCTTGGCCTTGGCCGGCGATTCGACGATAAGCAGGTGTTTGGACATGGGTGGGGCTTGGACTCAGGTTTCGGCCATTCAGCGGCCGGCTAGGGTGGCTCAAATCGGGGTGGCAGAGAAGCCGACGCCCGGGGCCGAGGCGCCGGGCGTTCAGATTTGTTCTATTTATAGTGGAATCACGCCGGAGGGGCGGCTGTCAAGCTACCGCCCGCTCGGCGGCCCGGAATTGCGGGCCATTCGCCGGTTTCAGCTACGCGCCGAACGCGGCCAGGCGGGCTCCCACTAAGGCGAAGACCGCTATGAAACCGACGAAGAGCAGACCGAACAGGACCAGCACCACCACCGTGACCGTGCCCAGTTCTTCCCGCTGCCATTCGGGATGATCGGTAAAGGCCCATTTGTCGACGACCAAGGTGTCGCAGATCATGTCGTGGAGCGCCTTCTTTTGCTCGGTAAACGCCGCCATGAGGTAACCGATGAGCAGGGTCAAGCCGCTGATGATGGTGGCGAAATAGCGGCCGACGCCACGTGCCAGCGTGATCTGGTCGCCATCGGTTCGAACCACCTTGATGCCGATAGCCATTTTGCCCAGCGTGGCCATTGAGCGGGACGCATGGAAACCCGCGTAGTAGGCGGCGGTGAGTCCGAGGGAAACCAGCTGGACGACGACTTGGATCGCAATAAGTGCGCCGGCTGAAGTCTCGCCACCGAATCCCAGTGCCGCGCCCATGATGCCGCCGATGACCATGCCGATCACGCCGCCGATAACGCCTATGATCAGGCTGTCGATAAAATGCGCGGCCGCGCGTTTGCGGAATCCCGCATAGACGACCGGACCACCGTCGAGTACGCGTGTACGTCCCGTCAGCGCGGCTGCAGGCGGAGCATAGGGAGAATCGAAACCGCTGCTGGCAGAGGCCTGTGCCACCGCGGCGGCTGCGACGGCTTCAGCCTGACTGGCGTGGGGAGCGGCATGCTGCGCGTACGATGGCTCGCGCGCGGTGAATACCGCGCGGCCAGTGATAGGCCGTTCCTCGGTTGTTTCGGTGTCGGCGCGACGGGGCGGCAGAGCGGCTTCCGTCTGTTCCGTTGTTCGGACGTCGTGTTGCTCAAGCGGCGCCGCCGCTTGTGCCAACAATCCCAACTCCGTCGCTATGTCGCGCAATGGCTGCCATTGCCCCATACCGTCGCGCCATACCAACGCATCCAGGGCAACGTTCCCAAGACGATATTGCTGCACCAGTTGCTCCTGATCCACGGGCCCTTGTTGCTGCTGGTTGCTATCGACGTAGTACCACTGATTCATGCGGCCTCCTATGGCCTGTCAGCACTTATGGCGCTTGCCGCGCCGGGATCTGTCATTGGTTTTGCATTGCCATGGGAATCAGGATTGCCGCGCCAATCGCCAGGAACATCAGGCCGTATAGAACCCCCATGACGATCAGGATGACCTTGGCCACCGTCCCCAGTCCGCGCACCTGCCATTGCGGATGCGCGGTATACGCCCAGCGATCCACCACCAGCGTTCCTGCGACCATGTCGTGCAGGCCGCGCTTGCGATCGGTGAACGCGGCCATCAGATAACCGATGTACAACGTCAGGTAATTGAGGCCCGCCGACAGCCAACGACCCAGCGCATGTTTCAGGCTGAGCCGGCGACCGTCACGATCGACGACCTTGATACCCACGGCCATCTTGCCCAGCGTGGCCTGCTTGCTGGAGGACTCGAATCCGGCGTAGTAGGCCGCGCTGACGACCGGGTACAGCAGATAGATCAAGCCCATCATTCCCACTAGCGCTGCGCCGCCCGCGGTCGAGTCGTTGCCGATCATCGTGAACGCACCGACACCCACCACGAGCATGCCTATGAACATCACGATGTAGTAGGCAAAACCGACCACCATGGAGTCGATGAACAACGCTGCCGCGCGTTTCCAGAAGCCGATGTGCACCACCTCATGGCCGGCAACAAAACTTTCTTCAGCGGCAACGATCGCCATGGGCGGTGCGTAGGGCGATGCATCGGGCGATGCGTCGGCGGTGGAGGCCACAGGTTCGGCAGCTGGAAGCGCGTTGTCATCCGCGCCGTGTCCATCCTTCAGGTTCAACTCGTCGACGAAATCATGCAGCCGCTGCCATTCGCTCAGGCCGTCACGCCAGACCAGCGTTTCCGGAGTGATGCGGCCATCGCGGAATTGACCGGTCAGTTCTTCGCCGCTGAATGGACCTTGCCTTTGCCGCTCGGCATCGGCGTAATACCAAATGGACATCGATGATCTTCCCTAACGTGTGTGGCGGTTTCGGCGCGACCGTGCGAGCACGGCCGTCGGGCGTCAACCTCGGCAGGCGACCGGCAGATAACGGTCGTCGATCTCAGAAGAGCAGACCCAGGACCCGTCGTCGGGATCGTATTCGAACCAGATCTTCTTGCCGTCCAGGTTGACGTTGCCGATGTGTACGACGGCCAGTTCGATCCCGCAGGTACCGTCGTCGAATTCGCCGATCGTCGCCTGCGAGACATAGCGGCCGGCATAGCTTTCCGCAGCGCCAAAACCATCGGTGTCATTGCGGGGGCAGGTGCCGGCACTGGCGTAATGTTCGGCCACCGACGTCTTCAAAGGACTGGCGGTTGCGACAGCTTCGGTCAGCTTGGCGCGCAGCGTGTAGTCGTTGTAGGCAGGTATGGCGATCGCAGCCAGAATGCCGACGATGCCCAGGCACGGCAGTACCATGACCGCGGCGACGATCAGCAGAATTTTTCCGCGCGACATTCCCGTTGGACGCGGGGCCGGGGAGGAAGGAATGAAAGGTGCGTCGGCGGCAGGCGGTGGAGGCGGCAGCGGGGGCGTGGCCGCCGGGGATTCAGGGGCGGTCAGTAGCCCAAGCTCATCCGCGAAATCGCCAAGTCGCTGCCATTGCTCCAGGCCTTCGCGCCAGACCAATGTGTCCAGCGCAATGCGCGAGTAACGATAGTGAGCCACCAGTTCTTCAGCCGAAACCGGCCCGAGCCGTTGCCTGTCACGGCCGGCGTAATACCACTGCGTCATGCTTCCCCCTGAAGCGAATCAACGACTCAGAACCTATTTACGATCCGTCGTGAGCGAACACAGGCGGCCCGTAACGGAGCGGAGCAAGCGCAGCGTATGTGGAATACGTAAGGATTGCGAGCACCGCACGCGGGTCGCCTGCCGAGCGCAGCAGGAGCGTGATCAGGTTCTCAGTGTACCGGCTCTGGTTCGTCGGTGAACATCTGTGTTTCCATCCAGGCGTACGCGGCTTCTGCGCCGGGCTGGTTGAATAGCACCATCAATACGACCCATTTCAGATCGTCCAGGTCCAGTTCGTCCTGGTCCAGCGCCAGGGCACGGTCGAGCACCAGTTCCCGCTGGTCCGCATCGATGACGCCATGCTGCTCCAGGAACAGCAGGAAGCCGCGGCATTCCACATCGAGCTTCTCCAGCTCAGGGCCATGGAAAACCCGGGTAGGTCCGCCCACACGGGGTTCGGACGCGGCAGGCCGCTGTTCGGCCAAGGCATCGAGCCAGTCGAAGGCTTTGCTGATTTCGGCAGGGCTGAAACCGGCCTGGATCAAACCAGTTTGCAGCGAATCACGATCGCGGACGGGGTCGGCGTCTTCGGTGAAGTAGTGTTCGAACAGATACAGCAGTACATCCAGGATGCTCTCTTTCATTGCCCCTCGGCCTGCGTCGATGACGCTGTGGAGGTAAAGAAACCAGTTTTGCGTTGATAACGGCCATGTTCGACCGTTATCCGTCCATCCAGTTCCATGACCAGCAGCATGGAGGACAGCTCGGCAGCCGTCAATCCAGTTCGTGAAACCAACTGATCCATACCCGTAGGGTCGAAGCCCAGCGCTTCCCACAACCTCTGGTATTCGGGCTCCAGTTCGCCCGGCACTGCTCGCGCGCCGGGAACGGGTCCAGGTTCAGCTTCATTCAGTCGTGTGCGCAATGCGAACGCCAACTCCGAGGCCAGCGGCGCAAGAGCGGCGATCACTTCCTGCGCGCTTTCGACCAGGCCCGCACCTTCGCGGATCAGGCGATGGCACCCGCGTGCCAGCGGGTTATGAATGGAGCCGGGAACCGCGAACACCTCGCGTCCGCTCTCGCCGGCCAGGCGCGCGGTGATCAGGGCGCCGGAGCGTTCCGCCGCTTCGATCACCACGGTTCCCAGCGCCAATCCGGCAATGATCCGATTGCGACTGGGAAAATGGGACTGTATGGCTTTGGTGCCGGGCGGGTGCTCGCTCACCAGCGCGCCGTGCGCGGCGATACGGTCGCGCAGACCTGCATTGGACGGTGGGTAGGCCACGTCGGGGCCAGTACCCAATACCGCGACGGTGGCGCCGTCCGGCGCAGCCAGGGCAGCCTCGTGCGCGGCTGTGTCGATGCCTGCGGCCATGCCGCTGACCACCACGATGCCGGCCGCTGCCAATGCCCGCGAGAATGCGTAGGCGTTGTCCCGCCCACCGGCGGTGGGCGAGCGGCTACCGACCACCGCCACTGCGGGGCGCCAGAGCAGGTTCGGGTCGCCTTCGACGAACAAGACCAGAGGCGCGGTGGCGATGCGGCGCAGCATGGGCGGGTAATCCGCATCCTGCCAGCCAATCAGATGGTGATCGGGCGATTCGAGCCATGCCAGCGTCCGCTGCAGATCCGTTTCGTCGGGGCTTTGCAATCGCTGGATTTGCTGGTCGTTCAACCCCCCTGCGCGCCATGCGGACGCCCGAGCGGCCAGCACCGCGCTGGCGGTGCCATGCATATCCAGCAACGCACGGCGGGGAGCGACGGCGCCGCCGGCGGCGGCGAGTTTCAATAGGGCGAGGGATTCGGTGGACATCCGAGCAGCCTAGCGCTGAAACAGAGACGGCGCCCTAAGGCGCCGTCTCTATGGTGCGTAGGAAATATCTGAGGATCAGTAGGTGGCGTCCGGATGCTTCAGCGCGTAGCCCACTTTGGCGGGTTTGACGCCTTCCATCACCAGGCCGTAGCTCACCTTGTCGAAGGTGCGGAAGATCATGATGTGCGCGGCGTATTCGTCCGGAAGCGCAATCCGCCCCGCGCCACTTTGCGGCGTTTCGCTGATCCGCGAGGAATTGGGATATTTCATGCGGTTGGCGGTATGGCTGCCTTTGCGCCAGACGGAAAGCACGGTGCCGTTGTCGAGCCCTTCACGGGTCCCGCCGGAGATGGCCACCACATCGCGCGGACCACCCGCGGTCAGGGCGTCGGCCACGGCCAGGACGCGCAGTTTGTCGTCGACCTGGGCTGCCGGTGGATGCGGGAAGAAATGCAGATCGTACGGCTGGGCTTCGACCGGAATCAGGCGATCACCCGCGCGGACCTCATGGCCACCCGCATCGACTGCCAGGGTGCTGGTTTCGGTACCGGGCACCACGCCGCGGACCACCGTGCCCAGGGCAACTTGCTTCAGTTCATAGCCCAGGAATTCGCTGCTACCGGTCTGGGCGATCATGTCGCGCCACATGTCGGCGTCACCAGCCGTGGTCTTGCCGCGTGCATCCAGGTCGTCGCCGCGCGGATTGGCGGCGTAACGGACAATCGGGCGGACGATGGCATAACGCTGCCCGGCCTGGCCATCCGTCAGGCCGTGAACATAAACGGCTTGGCCGGATACGCTGCGCAGCCGGTCCTCTTCCAGCGCCGCCACGTAGGGCAGGTGCTCGAAGCTGTCGGTGACGCGGAGGTCCTTCAGGAACGGCTCGATATCCGCCAGCGGAATGGCGTTCAGCGGCGCCTCTTCACGCGGACCTTCCTGAACCGCCACGCGGTCCAGATAGGCCAAGCTGATCACATCGCCCGGATAAATCAGGTGCGGGTTCTTGATCTGCGGGTTGGCCTGCCAGATCTCAGGCCACAGCCACGGCTTCTTGAGGAAGCGGGCCGAGATGTCCCACAGCGTGTCGCCCCGTTTCACCACATAGGTGTCGGGGTGGCTGCCCGCCATCTCGGCGGCAGCTGCATAGGTCGCGACGGTAAGGACCGCCACGGCGAAAACCGTACGAAAACTTTTAAACATGGTGATATCTACCTGATTCCCCGACAGGTGGTCACACCTATACTGCTTAAATTCTGACGCAAAGCAAGCGCCGGCGTTAGAATTCGTGAGGCCTTGCCGGATTCCACTGGCGCCCCCACCTAAAACAGACCATGGCACTGCTCCCCATTCTAGAATTCCCGGACCCCCGCCTGCGCACGAAAGCCGTGCCGGTGGAGCCCTCGCGGGTCACCGAACCCGAATTCCAGCGTCTGCTGGACGATATGTTCGAGACCATGTACGACGCCCCGGGCATCGGCCTGGCAGCCAGCCAGGTCGACGTGCACCAGCGCTTCATGGTCATCGACGTCAGCGAAGAGCGCAACGAGCCTCGGGTGTTCATCAATCCGGAGATCGTCCAGAAAGCCGGCGAACAGATTTACCAGGAAGGCTGCCTTTCCGTTCCTGGCATCTTTGCCGACGTCAGCCGCGCCAATGAGATCACGGTGCGCTTCATCGGCCGCGACGGCCAGCCGAGCGAGATCAGCACCGACGGTTTGCTGGCCGTGTGCATCCAGCACGAGATGGATCATCTGGACGGCAAGCTGTTCGTCGACTATCTGTCGCCGCTGAAGCGCGAAATGGTGCGCAAGAAGCTGGCCAAGCAACGCAAGAACGCAGCGTAGAAGCGAAAGCGGGAACGGGGAACAGGGAACCGGGAATGAAGGTTCCCTACTACCTGGGCGGTCCCGTTGTCGCCGTTGTGGCGTGCTTTCATTCCCCGTTCCCTGTTCCCTGTTACCCGCTTCTATGAGAATCGTCTTCGCCGGCACGCCGGCTTTCGCTGTCCCCAGTCTCTGCGCCGCGCATGCGCGTAACGAGGTAGTGGCCGTCTATACGCAGCCGGACCGGCCGGCCGGGCGCGGACGTGGATTGACGGCGTCGCCGGTCAAGCTGGAAGCGGCGCAGCGTGGCATTCCGGTCCTGCAGCCGGTTTCATTGAAGCGCGCCTCGTCGCAGGAGACGCTGCGCCAGCTGGCGCCGGATTTGATCGTGGTGGTGGCCTACGGGCTGATCCTGCCGCAGGCCGTGCTGGATATTCCGCGGTACGGATGCTGGAACGTGCATGCTTCGTTGCTGCCGCGCTGGCGTGGTGCGGCGCCGATCCAGCGCGCCATCGAAGCGGGCGACACTGAAACCGGTGTATGCCTGATGCAGATGGAGGCCGGACTCGATACCGGTCCGGTGCTGCTGTCGCAGCGCACAGCCATAGGTGCCGAAGAGACCGGCGGACAGCTCCATGACCGTCTGGCCGAGATGGGTGCGGCGGTGTTGAGCGATGGCTTGGGCCTGTTGCGTGCCGGCATCCGACCGGTCCCGCAGCCGCAGCCGGAAGACGGCGTGGCCTATGCGCACAAGTTGGATAAAGCCGAAGCACGATTGGATTGGTCGCAGCCGGCCCCTGTGCTGGCGCGCAAAGTGCGCGCATTCGAGCCTTGGCCGGTCGCCGAAGCCGTGGTAGCGGGAGAACGTTTGCGAATACACGGCGCGGTCGCCCTGGAGCAGGCGCATACCGCCGATCCCGGCACGCTTTTGACCGCGAGCAAGCACGGGCTGGATATCGCCTGCGGTGAAGGCGTGCTTCGTCTGCGGGTGATCCAGCGCGAAGGCGGCAAAGCCATCACAGCGGCTGACTACCTCAACGCGAGACGTGACCTGGTTACGTCATGAGCAGTTTGGCCGGTGTCGCTGTACGAGTATTGGCGGCGCGTACGTTGGACGCGGTCATGCATCGCGGACGATCGCTGAAGGCGGAGTTGGCGTCCACATTGCCGCAGATCGCTGACGTGCGCGATCGGGCATTGCTGGAGGCAATCTGTTTTTCGGCCCTTCGCCAGCGCGCACGTTATGACGCTGCATTGCGCACATGGCTGCAGAAGCCGCCGGGTCCGCGCGATGGCGAGCTACGCGCGCTGTTGTTCGCTGGTTTCGCGCAAATCGATGTCTTGCAGTTGCCCCCGCATGCAGCGTTATCGGCCACCGTCGAAGCGGCGCGCGCGCTGGGTCGCGCGCATCAGGCGGGCATGGTCAATGCGGTGTTGCGTCGCGCGCAGCGCGAAAGTTTCCCGCCAGTCGACCCGGCTGCGCTCTGGCCGACCTGGTTGCGCAAGCAAGTAGTCGATGACTGGGCCGAACACGCGGACGCTATCTTCGCAGCCAGCGCTCAGGCGGCACCGTTGTGGTTGCGCGTCAATCGGCGCCTGGGCACACGCGAGAATTATCTGAAGCGGCTTGCCGAAGCTGGCATCGAGGCCGCGCCGTCGCTTTTTTTGTCGGATGCCGTGTGTGTGGACACTCCCGTCTCGGTCGCCGCGCTACCAGGATTTTCTGAGGGCGAGGTTTCCGTCCAGGATGGCGCGGCGCAAGCGGTCGCCGATGCGCTTTTGCTGCCACCAGGGGCCTATTTACTGGACGCCTGCGCGGCACCCGGCGGAAAAGCCGCCCATTTACTGGAACGCGACCCGTCGCTCCGCTTGCTGGCATTGGACGTGGACGGGCGCCGGCTTGCTCGTGTGCGCGAGACACTGACTCGTGTGGGCGTGGACGCGCAAACCCTGGCCGCCGACGCTGGCGATCCGAGCGAATGGTGGGACGGCCATCCTTTCGACGCGGTGCTACTGGACGCCCCTTGTTCGGCCACCGGCATCGTCCGCCGGCAACCGGATGTGTTGCTGCACCGGCGCCCAGACGATATCGCCGCGCTGATCGCGCTGCAGGCGCGATTGCTCGATGGCGCATGGGAAACGCTGAAACCCGGTGGCGTTCTGGTCTACGCGACCTGTTCGTTGCTGAAGGCAGAGAACGAGGCGCAGATCGCGGCGTTCCTGGCACGCGCGCCCAACGCGCAAGCGGATCAACTAGATACCAATTTCGGCCGCCTTTCTGGCGCTGGGCGGCAGCGCCTGCCCGGTGAGGATGGAATGGACGGGTTCTTTTATGCGCGTATCGTCAAACAAGTTTGATATCTAGAGAACATGCCAAAAATCTTGTTCGTGCCAGGTGCGGTTCACCCCGAGTGAAGCCCGGCTGCCGCATTCTTTTTTTTGTCTTCTTTCAACTGCGCCGTCAGGTTTAAATATCTTCAGAGCATTTGACCAGGGCTTTTCCTGCCAAGTCGAAAGCACCTGAATGATGGGATTACCCGCGGCACTCAATGTGATACTCGGATCGCTCGCTGGTGGAAATCGACTCAAAATCGTCAACAAGGGAAGTACCGATGCCTTCAGGGAGGAGTTGGCGCCACGCGGCAGCTCGTCGATGCGTTTTCCTGGCAATGGCGTGCGCCACTGCTTTGGTAGTGGTCCCCAAAGGGCTCGCGGTTTTTGGCGTGCTGCTCGTCGTCTCGACGTTCCTGGTGCCCGATAGGATATTGGCAGGTTGGTCCAGACCGGATTCGCCGGTGAAAGCGGTCACATGGCTCACGCTGGCGGTCTTGCTGGTTTGCATCGTCTCGATGGCGTTCTCCGGGCAAGAGTGGCGGACGGTGGACAATGTTTCCCGCCTCCTGGTGATGCCCTGGTGCGCTGCGTTGGTGTACGCGGTGGGCGTGTCGCGTTTCGGTCTGTGGGCCGGTGCGGTTGCCGGACTTCTGCTGTCGTTCGGGGTCGCCGGATGGCAGGTATCAGGTGGGTTGGACAGGGCCGCTGGCGGAGGCAATCCCATCGTCTTCGCCAACGTGGTGCTGATGCTGCTGGCAATCGCGATCTATGCTCGCCCCGCCCTGCGGCGTAGATGGACCGTTATCCTGCTGGCCGCGGTGTTGGCATTGGGTGTGGCTACCATCGTACTGACCGGGAGCCGCGGCGCGCTTCCGGGAGTGACGGCACTGCTGCTGGTGGCGTTGATGGGAGGAACGGGAAAGGCGCGCTGGTGGCGCCTCGCGGCTGCTCTGGCCGCGCCGGCCTTGTTGCTCTTGGCCATGTGGAGCCTCCCCGGCCTGTCTTCGCAGACGCGCCTGGAGGTGGTTAACTCGGATCTGGCGCGGTACGCGCAAGGCGACGTGGACACCCCCATCGGCGCAAGGCTGAAGTTGCTGTCGCTGGCCGGCCGCACCTTCGCCGAGAATCCCTGGATGGGGGTGGGCATAGACCGGTTCGGCACCATGGTCGATGCGTTGCCGGCATGTCAGGGACAGGGCCTGGGAATGTGTGTGTTGGATCACGCGCATAACGACATTGCGGAATGGGCGGCCACCATGGGTATTCCTGGCTTGCTGGCCATACTGGCGGTGTACGTGGTGCCGCTGATGTTGTTTGTGCGATTGATCCGCCGCTCGGGTCAGCACACAACCCGGGGAGCAGCTTGGGCAGGCGCCATGGTGATAGTGGTTTGCTTCCTCTCCGGGTTGACGCAGTCGATGTTCGCGCATGCGCTGATCGCCAACGCTTACGCGGTCTTCGTCGGCGCCCTGCTCGGGATGGCGTTCTTGGAGTCTCGTTTCAAAGAACCGAGCCCCGGCGACCGTTCCCGCGCCTAGCTCGGCGGGACGAAAGCTCGCGGCATCACGCCATACCTCCAGGTCAGATCGAATGCATCAAGAAAACGGGGACGCGCGGTACTTCTGGTGGTTCATGCTGTTCGCGCTGGTGGTGCTTGGCGCGGGCTTGGGCCTGCGGTCGCCGTGGCCGGCGGACGAACCGCGTTTCGTGTTGGTCGCCAAACAGATGTGGGAGTCCGGCGAGTGGCTGTTTCCTCATCGCGGCCATGAACTCTATGCAGACAAACCGCCGCTTTACTTCTGGTTGCTGGCGGGCGCTTACGCGCTAGTGCGGAACTGGGACGCGGCGTTTCTAATTCCTTCTTTGCTGGCGGCTTTGGGTACGCTGGCGCTGACCTACGATTTCGCGCGCCGGCAATGGGACCGGCGTGCTGGGCTTTGGGCTGCGGGTGCGGTGTTGTGCGCTTTTCAGTTCGCCTACCAGGCCAAGCGCGCCCAGATCGATCCGACGGTGGTGTTCTTCATTACCTTGGGCGTCTACGGCATCGGCCGGCACGTGCTGTCGACGGGACCGAACTGGCGATGGTATTGGCTCGGCTGTTTTGCCGCCGGATTGGGTGTGATCAGCAAAGGGGTAGGGTTCCTCGCCCTGTTGGCCCTGCTGCCTTATGTATGGATGCGGTGGCGTACCAATCGAGGCGACACGTGGCACGGCGTTAGTTCTATAGCCGCTGGCCAAGCCGGGCGCTGGTTACTGGGTGGTCTGGCCTTCTTGGGGGCGATAGCGCTCTGGCTGGTGCCAATGGTGGTTGTCGCGCTGACGAGTGGCGACCCCGAGCACCGCGCTTACCTGGACGATCTGCTATTCCGGCAAACCGCGACCCGCTATGTCAGTGCTTGGCATCACCATCAACCTTTCTGGTACTACGGGGAAGTCATCCTGTTGTTCTGGTTGCCGTTTTCCCTGTTTATTCCGTGGCTGATCGGGCGATGGCGCGACGCGTGGCGCCAACGTGATGCGAGGGTGTGGTGGCCATTATTGTGGGTGTTACTGGTGCTGGTCTTTTTCACCGCCAGCTCGGGAAAGCGGGATATGTATATCCTCCCCGCGCTTCCTGCATTGGCACTGTCGGCCGCACCTTTCATGGCCGCAATCGCGCAGCGCAGGGGCTTGCGCTGGCTTCTGCTTTCGTTAGCCGCATTGATAGGGGTTCTGTTTCTGGGAGCGGGCTTGGCGGCCCTGCTGGCCGACCCGGGCTATGAGCTGAAATTGGAAGCGCAGAGAGGTCTTACCGGCACCGGTGCCGACCATCTTTGGTTGGCGGTGGCCGCGATGGGCGCGCTGATCCTCGTCGCAGCGGTGTGGACACGTGCTCGCAGAGCAGTGACGTTGATGCTGGCCATGGTGGCCATCCTATGGATCGGTTACGGCGTGTTGGTGGCGCCGCAACTGGATGGCGAGAGCTCAGGGCGTGACCTGATGCAACAGGCGCGCGTGGAAGCCGGCGCCGATACGACGATAGGGCTAGTGGGTTGGCGCGAACAGCAACTGCTTCAAGCGCTCGGGCCAGTGGAGGAATTTGGCTTCAAAGCGCCAACAAAACTGCAATGGCAGCGAGGGTTGGCCTGGTTGCGAGAACGTCCGGGCGACCGTGCACTGATGATCCAAGCGGGTCTGCTACCCGCTTGCGTGGATCGGGAAAGCGCCCACCCGCTGGGAGTGGCGAATCGCCGTAGCTGGTGGCTGGTGAAGGACCACTCGACGGCTTCTTGCCGCTGAGCCGGCTCATTCGCGAGCCATGGGAACAGCCGTTTCTCCGAGCTCGACACGAGGATAGCGAGTCGGCCGCAGCAGGTGCCACAGCCGATAGCCGAACAGGAATTGCACGGCCCGCTTTCCCGGTGCAACCCTTGGAGCGTCGAACCAGAACAGGGAATGGCGGTGCCGCCAAAAGAACAAGAACGCGGGCGGTGATACCCATGAACCGAACCATGTTTGCACCGCTCCGACGTACTGTCGGAGCACGTCGACTCGCAGCGTGCCCGGCAATGCAGCGAGAATTTCTGAAGATTGCAGCGCCCGCTGCAAGCCGGCCACCTTGCTGGTGGTTTTTGACGACTTTGATGTAATCGCACCGCGGTGGCGGCGATAGTCGACCAATGGTTCGTCGAGGAACTTCAATGGCCTACCCTGCGCGGAGGCGGTGAGCGCTATCCACCAATCATAGAAGGCGATATCCGGAAGGTCCGACAGCGAGTCAAGCAAATCACGATCAAACATCATGGCGTGCCCGGAGATCGCGTTTCCCTGTAGCAGCGCGAGCAATGGTGGGTTGTCGCTCATCCGCTTAATGGAGGACATGCGCGATCGACGCCCAACGAACGGATCCCCTGCTTCGTCTATGAAGCGCGAATCGCAGTAAACGATGCCTCCTGGCGGACACGCCGCTGCCAGCTTCGTAGTCTTGTCCACCGACCATCGATCATCCTGGTCGCAGGGCGAGATCAGGTAGCCTTCGCACGCCTGAAAGCAACGCGCAAAATTGCGGTTGAAGCCGGCGCGGACCAACTGCGGAAGCACGCGGATGCGGGAATCGTGGAGGGCCTGTTCGCACAGCCACTCATAAGTGCCGTCAGTAGACGCATCATCGGAGACGACGATTTCGATGTTGGGATACGTTTGCGCTTGCAGCGAGGCCATCTGTTCTTTCAAGTAAGAACCGGCGTTATGCGTCGCAAGTGCGATCGAAATCAGCGGTGTGGTCATGGCGCCGTCATAGTGAGTTGCATGGCGTTCCGATATAGATCAGCACGGCCTCAGTCATCCTTCAATGCTTCGAACTCCCACAGCAAATATCGCTTCCGGGCGGCAGCGGATCTCCCGGAAATCCGCCGGATCAGGTTGCGCATGATCTCGGCCGCCCGTTTGACACCCGTGCGCGGCTTCCTGTTCTCCGGTGATCCCGGCACCGTGCTGTAGTGTTCGGCAAGGCTGACCCATTCGCAGCGCAGTACTTTGAATCCGCCTCGGAAGCCGTACATCCTCCCCATCGGCCTTTCGCCGCAGAAGTATTCGTGGGTCTTGTCGGTAATGATGTTGACATGAGTCGGATCGGTAAACGCTTCTGGCGCGGGAAAGGCGGGAGTCAATGCGTATAACCGGCCACGCGGCGCGAGTACGCGCCAGATCTCATCCATCAGTCGTACAAAGGGGAAAATGGTGCCGCCATCGCCGGGGAACACGCGGGGCACGTGCTCTATGAAATCGAAAGCGGACACGGACGAGAAACTATTGTCTGGATACGGAATGGGTTCCAGTATGAGATTCGCCACCCGGTAATCGAATCCTTCGGAATCTTGGAGGGGGCGAATATCCACCCCGCAAAGATGCCCGCGCGCGTAGGGGTTGCGGGGGAAGCGGCCGCAACCGAGGTCGAGGTGGCGGTCAGGATCTTCCGTCGGGTTCTGCACGTGGGTTTTCTCCTGTTGTCGGCAGGTCGCGTCGCCGAGAATTAATGAACTCCCGTACGATGAGCCCATTCGGCCTTCGCGTACAGGCCTGGCCAACGATCTGGTGGGCGGCAGGTCAGCGATTCGCGGCGCCTGTTCGTAAGGGGTGCACTATAATGATTCATACATCAGGTGTTTTGCCCATGCGCGAAAGCAGTCCCGCAACCACTTCCGGCGAAAGACCTACGGTGAGTGTGCTGGTATCCAGCTACAACTATGCGCAGTACGTCGTTGACGCTGTGCGGTCCGCACTGGCGCAGGATGAACCGCCGCAGCAAGTAATCGTCGTTGACGACGGATCGACGGATGAGTCGATGGAAGTCTTGCGGCATGCCTTTGGGAGTGAAGCCACAGTTACTCTTCTCACGCAATCCAATAGCGGGCAGCTTTCCGCATGGGTGAGTGCGTTCCGATATGCCGCCGGCGATGTGGTGGCCTTCCTCGATTCCGACGATTTGTGGGAGCCGCGGTATTTAAGCCGAATTCGCGACATCTATATGGCGCGCAAGGACGTCGATTTCGTGTACTGCAACATGCGCCGCTTTGGTCAGCAGGACAACATGATGCTGCCCGCAGGGCCGGACCGGGACTTGGGTTACTCGATGCTCATGGGTGCCTTCGTGCAGCGCTGGCAATCCAGTGCCACCTCCGCGATCAGCTTGCGCCGTGAGCTGTTGGCGCGGGTATTCGAGTTGCCGGTGGAACTGGCGTCCGAATGGAAGTCGCGACCCGACGACTGTTTGTCGTACGGCAGCGAAATTCTCGGGGCAAGAAAATACTACATTGGCGAACCGCTGGTGCTGCATCGGGAACACGGCAAGAATGCACTTAGCGAATACGGGCGGTCGCCCGTCGCCTATTACCATTACATGGTCCGCAGCGAACGGATGCTGGATCATTACCGCCGCCTTGCCGGTGTCGATTATGGTTGGACCCGCTTGGCCAAGGCGGAGTTTCGGACCAAGCAGAAGCCGACCTTGTTCGAATTTCGCGCTTACTCCTGGCTGCTCTGGCGATCGCCGTTGCCGTTACGCAAGCGCATAGAGCACTGGTTTTCGATAGTCAAACACTATCTGTGGTCGTTCCGCTGACGGAAACTGCATCGCGGCAAATCGCGACCGTGTTAGCTGGACGGATGCCCGAGTGCATGAATCGCTGCGTTTCGACGGTAGTGCGGCAGAATCTAAGACACTCTTCAATCATCTACACAATCCGACCTTGGTTCACAAGGAACTCAAGCTTCTGCGCTATTCGGAGTTGAAAGCGCGCGAGCGGTCTACGAGCGAGCGCGTTACTACGAAATGGTGCGCAATCCCGGTCGCCGTCGAAATACTTCCGCGTCCGGCCAGATGCTCCGCCGTTAAAGCGTCTCCCGCCACGCCTGGAACATCAGTACGCCCCATAGGTGCGTGTGCCATTTGCGTTGCCCTGCCTGGAACTCCTGCCAGATCGCCCGGATTCGCACTGGATCGAGATGGCCTTCCTCTCGCAGTCGCCTCTCATCCAGCTGTGCTTCGGCCCAATCGCGGAGTGGCCCGCGCAACCAATCGCCCACCGGTGCGCCAAAGCCCGACTTGGGGCGCTGCACCAGCGACTCGGGCAGGTAGCGGGCGAGCAGCCGCTTGGGAAGATACTTCAGCGTGCCGCCCTGCTGCTTCATCGACATCGGCAGCGACCAGGCGAACTCGACCACCCGCCAATCCAGCAGGGGGGCACGCGCCTCCAGTGCGACCGCCATGCTTGCGCGGTCGACCTTGGTCAGGATGTCTTCCGGTAGATAGCAGGCGAAATCCAGCGCCATCAGCGCGTCGGCGGCCGTGCCTGTGCGCGGCATCGCAGTGGGATCGTCGTATGCGGTCAGCACACGCTTCGCGCCAAGCACCACTTTTTCCGGCTGCCGCCAGCGGCTGACGCGGCCTCGGGCGATGCCCTGCAGATCACCGGACGCCAGTTCCGCACGCAAGGCGGCCAGCCCGCCCAGTCGCGCACGTTCGCCCGGATCGCCCGCCATGCGTGCCAACCATCGCCGTGGCAGCCGTTCCAACCGCGCGTTGTTATTGAGTGCGCGCGCATACCGGCCGTAGCCGAAGAACAGTTCGTCGCCCCCGTCACCGGACAACGCAACGGTGACGTGCTGCCGCGCCAACTGACACAACAATGCGGTGGGTAGTTGCGAGGAATCGGCGAAAGGCTCGTCGAACATGCGCGCCATCAGCGGTACCAGATCCAGTGCGGCACGACCATCGGCATGAAGTTCGGTATGGTCGGTGCACAGATGCCGCGCCACCGCCGCCGCATGTGCACTTTCGTCATGCACCACATTGTCGAACCCGATCGAGAAACTGCGCACCGGTCGGGATGACTGCGCCTGCATGATCGCGGTCACCAGCGACGAATCGGTACCGCCGGACAGGAACGCGCCCAGCGGAACATCGGCTTCCATGCGCAGCGCGACCGCGTCGCGCAACAGACCGTCCAGTGCATGCAGCGCGGCTTCTTCGTCGCCATCGAAACCTTGTGCGATCGCCGCTTCCTGCCGCTCGCGGGCATTCCACCAATAGGTGACCGGATGATCGGCATCCGCGGCGCCAACCGCAGCAGCATCCAGGCGTAGCAGCGCGCCGGCAGGCAGTTTGTAAATGCCTTGCAGGATCGAATAAGGAGCCGGGATATAGTCCAGCCGTAGCAACAAAGCGAGTGCGTCGGGATTCACCTGCGGGCGCAGGCCAGGATATGCACGCAAAGCCGACAGCTCGCTGCCGAACAGGAACGTGCCATCCGATGCCCAGCCGTAATAAAGCGGCTTCTTGCCAACGCGGTCGCGCGCCAACCACAGCACTTGCTCCTGTCGATCCCAGGCTGCCAGCGCGAGCATGCCGTTGCCGCGTTCCAACGCTGCCTGCACGCCCCACTGTGCAATAGCCGCCAGCAGCACTTCTGTGTCGGAGTGACCGCGAAAGGCGTGTCCCAGCGCGCTCAACTCGGAGCGTAGTTCGCGATGGTTGTAGATCTCTCCGTTGAAGGCGATCACCCAGCGGCCGTTGGTCGACACCATGGGCTGATGCCCTTCCGGACTGAGATCAAGAATCGACAGGCGCTGGTGCGACAGCACCAATCCAGCCTGCGGTTCGATCCAGGTGCCTGCATCGTCGGGCCCGCGATGCGCGATGGTTTCCCCCATGCGTCGTCCCAACGCATGCAACTCATCCGCACTATCGTGCGGAACAGGCGACCAAGCGCCAGCGATACCGCACATGCTAGCGCTCCTGTCCGGTATCGGAAGGCGTAGAAGAAGGTGTCACGACCGGCTGCTGATTTTGCAGTAGCCAAAGCATGATGGTTTTCTGCCGCACGTAGTTGGCGCGAACGTAGGCATAGACCAAGCCATGCCAGCCATCCAGGAAGCCACCACGCAGCAGGTAACCCCGCCAGAAGCGCCACGCGGGCGACAACACCAGTTTAGCGAGAGTCGCGCGCTTGCCGCGGGCGAAATCATGTTCGGCCATCATTCGCGCATAGCGCTGCGTCTTGCCGAGTTGCTGTTCGAGCGAGCGGTAGGGGTAGTGGATCAGGTCTCCCGCGAGCGTACGCACCGGGCCATCGACGCTAGCGGCCTCGTGGACTTCGCGCTTGCCGCGCCAACCACCGCGGCGGCGATCGAACAGGCGCAGCACTCGGTCCGGATAGGCGTTGCCATGGCGAAGAAAGCGGCCGAAATAATCCGATAGCCGCGCAAAACGATAACCGCCGGCATCGCCAAAGCCCGAATCGCGCGCTGCTTCAATCGACTTGTGCAACACATCGCTCACCCGTTCGTCGGCGTCCAGGCACAGCACCCAGTCGTGGCGGGCCTGTTCGATCGCGAACTGCTTCTGGCTCCGGAAACCCTCGAAAGGCCGCTGCAGTACGCGTGCGCCTGCCGCCTCGGCGATCGCCACGGTGGCGTCGGTGGAGTACGAATCGACCACTACGACTTCATCGCAAAACGCCAGCGAAGCCAGGCAATCGCCGATACGATCAGCCTCGTTAAACGTGATAATGCAGGCTGAGATGGGAGGCCTGACGGGCTGCGAGGAAGAGTTGATGGCGGATTACCTGTTGTTTGCGACGGAACGTTATGCGTTGCCCATCTTGCAACCGCTGGCGGATGCGCTGCAAGCCGCCGGTCATGGGGTGCATGCCTGGCTCGTCGGCAATGCCGCGGGTTCGCGCCTGCCGGCACCGGTGCGGATGATCTCCGATGCGCAGCAGGCGGTGGCGTTGCGTCCCCGCGCCGTGTTCAGTGCCGCCAATTGGGTGCCCACTTTCGTTTCGGGTGCGAAGGTCCAGCTATTCCATGGCTTCAACGTGGAAAAGCGAGACGCAGCGCGCGGCCATTTCCGGGTACGCGGCTTGTTCGATCTCTATTGCACCCAAGGTCCCGCCACCACCACGCCATTCCAGGCCATGGCCGCGGATATGGGTCATTTCAAGGTGGTGGAAACCGGCTGGCCCAAGCTCGATCCGCTATTCGGAACAGAAGACCCGCTGGTAGCCCGGCTGCGCGAGCAGGCCGATGGGCGGCCGATAGTGATGTTCGCGTCGACTTTCACCGAGCGCTTGAGCGCCGCGCCGCATCTGTATGAAGCCATCGCCGCGCAGATCGCAACCGGCGAACGCTATTGGCTACTGACGCTGCACCCCAAATGTGCGCCAGAACTGTTTCAGCGCTATCGCGCGCTGGCCGGCACCAACGCGGTCTTCCTGGAAACCGAGGACTTGATCAGCGCCGAGCGCGCGGCCGACGTGTTGGTGGCCGACACTACGTCGGTGGTCAGCGAGTTCGTGGTTCAACGCAAACCGGTTGTCACGTTTCGGAACCGCGCCCCTAAACCCCACATGCTGGATTTTGCCGAACCCAGCGCGCTGCCGACGATGCTGGAGCATGCGTTTGCGCCTTCGGCAGCGCTGCAATCCGAACTGGCCGCCTACGCCGACGCGATCCATCCTTACCGCGATGGCCGTTCCTCAGGGCGAGTCATCGACGCCACCGAACGCCTGCTCACTGGCGAACTGGGCCCGCTACGGTCAAAACCTATCGGCGCGTGGCTGCGCGCGCTGCAGATCCGCCGGGATTTGCGCTATTGGGGACGGTCCTCAGCGCCACCCGGATCACCAGCGTAGCCGCCGATGCGCCAGTGCTCGCACCAGACGCTCATAGAGCGCCTGCGCTTCGGCTTCGGGAAGAAAGCGCAGCCGCAGTGGCGGCACCATGCCAGTGGCGCCCGCGGTATCCAGCCATAGCGAAGCCGTCCCCAGCCGCCGATCCAGCGGCGACCGCGTCATCCGCAAGGCTTGCAGTTTGTCGATCTCGGCGAAACGCCAGTAGCGCGACCACCAGCCGCCGCGTACCGCGATCAAACGGTCATCCACGTCATATCCCGCGCGTTGCGCTTGCTGCCGCGCGCCGTAGGCGGCGATAGGCAGCCACAGCAGCAGGCCGGCAGCCCACGGTCCGAACCGCCACATCAGCACCGCTGTAAGCAAAGAGACGAAAATCGCGACCGGTAAAAACAACCGCCACCAGGCGGCAACAGGCAACGGGCGCCAGCGCTGCCGGGGCCACTCGGCGTGCGGCAGCAGGTGTGCTATCAGTGCGTCGCAAGTTTCGGGCGTGGCCACGGGCGCGACTTCCTTCAACGCGCGCTGCTCGCCGGGGTTCGGGGCTTCGGCCACGGCGGTGTCGATGCGCACGGTGCGCCGCCCAAGCAGCCGGTGGAGAAGGCCTTCGTGCAGCGTCCAGGATTGAATGCGCCGCCTCGCCACGCTGGTCCTCAGCCGCGCCAGCAGGCCGCGTTCGACCATCAGCCTGCGCGGGTCTTCGCTCAAGCGGAAGCCATGGAACTGCAACAGCGCCAGCACGACCGACAATGCGCGCACCAACAGCAAGACGAACAGCAGCAACGCAAGCGCAGCAGCGGCACTGGCTGCCGTGCCCCATTGCAGGTGATCGGCATAACCGAAGGCCTGCCGCGAAAAGTCCTCGATATACCTGCCCATCATCTTTTCCGGCAGGATCTGCCAGGCCGCGCCGACGGCCGCCGCCACCACGATCATTCCCCGGTTGGATATCAGCCCCAGACGGATCACTTCGCCAGTGGAGAGCGTCAATAACGTGTCGCTTTCCGGCGCGGACGTATCGCCATCGGCCTGATCGTCGATGTGCCCGCGGTGCTTGATCAGGTTTTCCAGCGCCAGTGCGTCGTCCAGGCTCAGCACACGCATCTGCGCTTCCGGCTTTCGTCCACCTGCCGATTCCAGGCGTACTTCGGCCACACCAAAGACTCGGTGCAGCAAAGATTGATGCACCACTACGTTGTGGATACGAGCAAAGGGGATTTCGCGCAGCGAGCGGTGAAGCCAGCCTTCGCGCACGCTCAGGCCATCCCGGCCCACCCGATAGCGGTAGGTGAAGTACTGCAGGATGGACACGCACACCAGCACGGCGATGGCGATCACCGGTGCCATATCAGCCCAGAAACCGCCGTAACCATTGTCGCCGCGCCCACCGAACACCACCAGCGCCACCAGCGGAAGAATGAACTGCTTGAGCTGTTGCAGCAGCACGAACAACCATGACCAGGGGTGCAGTCGGCGTTCGCGCAGGAAGGTCTCTTCAGTGGCGTCCATCACAGGGCGTCGTCGCGATCCAGTTGATGCGCCAGGAGATCGCGCAAGTGTTCCGCGTCCGCGGCGTCCAATCCCGAAACCGACACCGCGGCCATTTTGGTGCCGGCGGTGTGGACCACCAATGTGGACAGGTTGAGGCTGCGTTCCAGCGGGCCACGTTTCAGATCAAGATGTTGCACGCGCGAGATAGGCACCCGGCTTTCAACCTGCCACCAGTTGCCGCGGCGCAGAGCGAAACCTTCGGCGTCCAGCTTCCAGAAGGTGCGGCGATGGCGCTTGATCGCCAGCCAGGCGCCGACCGCGGCTGTCAGCGCGACAGCGACGGGAACCACCAACCAGGGAGAAGCAAGCCCCGTCGCCCGCGCCAGGAAGAAACCGCCGAAGCCGAACGGAAACACCAGCGCCATCGCACCGCCAATGCCGGCCAACACAGCGCCGCGGCGGGGCAGCGGCTGCCAGTTGTCGTCGACCACGGCGGGTGAAGGAGGAACCGGTTCTGCAGGGAGTTGCGGCGCGGGATCAGTATCGATATCGGTCATCAGAGGTTGCCTGTTCCCAGTTCGTCCATTGTGTTGTGATCCGGCACGCCATCCTGCCCTTCTCGTAGCCGCTGAGCATGCGCTGAGGTGCTTTACCATCGGCAGAAGCTCATCGAACCGCGTCTGCGTGCAAGCCGCCAGGCGCACCGTGCCATATCCCCGTGCGCTCTCCGTGCGGTGCGCGATACGTCAGCGGTAAGGATTGTCCTCGCCATTGCCCGACGGTCGCAGCGTATAGCGTTTGTAGGTCCACTGGTACTGCGCTGGATCACGGCGGGCGATGCTTTCCACCGTGGCATTGAGCGCGGTGGTGGCGACAATGGCGTCGGCGTCCGCGATTTCCTCGGGAGCTGGCCGCACATGGAGCGCGAAGTCCGGGCCCGGGCCGATGCGCTCACACCAGGCGAAAAGAACGGTCGCGCCGGTACGTTCCGCCAGCCGCGATACCAGCGTCATGGTCAATGCCGGCACGCCGAAGAACGGCGCGAATTCGCCATCGCCCGCCTTGGGCTGCTGGTCGGGCAGGATGCCCACCGCGCCGCCATCCTTCAGCACTTTCCACAGCTGCCGCACCGCAGGGCCTTCGGCGCGCACTTGGCGGACGTTGTCGGCGCCGCGGACGCGCAGCAGGAACGCATCGCCGATGGGCGATTCCGGTGGACGGTAAACGATAGCGATGGGGCCGCGCGAAGACAGCCACTGGTTCAACAACTCCCAATTGCCGAAGTGCGGCGCGGCAACGATGACGCCGTTGCCGGAAGCCAGCGCCTGGTCGTACAGCGCCTCGCCATGACGCTCGCGCAGCCGGGTGAGATTCTCGGCGGGCGACCGGGTCCAGAAGCGCAGCGTCTCCAGCGCCTGTCGCGCGGTGGTGCGCAAGATGGCCTGATGCAGTGCCTGCCGCTGTCCCGGCAACAGATCGGGGTAGGCCAGCTCCAGGTTCCGGCGGGCGACCCGGCTTTCCCGAGCATCCGCCTTCAGCCAGACCCAAGCGATCAGATCGCCCAACTTGTGCAGCCATGGCCAGGGCAGGCGCCCGAGCAGGGCTGCGGCACGGTAGGCCAGATTGGCCAGGGTTTGTGGTTTCATGCGGCCAAGTCTATCGGGTCAGTCTGACGCGCGGTTCCAGGGCATGTTTGTCGCAGTTGCTTACTCGACATCGGGGAGCGGCGGTGAGCCGGCCGAGGAGCTCTGCTTCACCTCCCCCTTCAACAGCCGAACGGCTGGTCAAGGGGGCAAAAGCGAAATGCTTCCCCGTTCCCCGTTCCCCGCTTACTACCCCCCCATGCTCTCTCTCATCCAACGCGTCACCCAAGCCTCAGTCACCGTCGACAACCAAGTCATAGGCAGCATCGGCCCAGGCCTGCTTGCACTCGTGGCAGTGGAGCCAGGCGATGGCGAAGCCCAATTCGCCCGCATGGCCGACCGCCTGTTCGGCTACCGGGTATTCGCCGATGAAGCGGGCAAGATGAATCGGTCCCTCGCCGACACCGGCGGCGGCTTGCTGCTGGTCAGCCAGTTCACCCTGGCGGCCGACACCCGCTCGGGCATGCGGCCCAGCTTCACCACCGCGGCTCCGCCGGCCGAGGCTGAACATGGCTTCAACCGTCTATTGGAAATATGCCGGCAAAAACACCCACCAGGGGTGGAAACGGGGCGCTTTGGTGCCCATATGGTGATCAGCCTGGTGAACGACGGCCCTGTGACCTTCCTGCTACGCCCCTGATTCAACCGCTTTGCCGCCTATTCGGCGGTATGGCCATTTTCAGGGACTTGGGAGGGTCCGGTGCGGTATAATGCTAGGTTCCTTACTCCTTTCCTGCCGGTGGCGCAATCACCCATGGCGACTGAACGTCCTGCCCAACAATCCGACATCAAGCTACTGATCAGCAAGGGCCTTGAGCAGGGCTATCTGACCTATGCCGAAGTCAACGACCACCTGCCCGACGATATCGTCGATCCGGAGCAGATCGAAGACATCATCGGCATGATCAATGGCATGGGTATCGATGTGCACGAAGTTGCACCCGATGCCGAAACCTTGCTCCTGGCCGACGGCAACACCGGCAACCGCGAAGTCGACGAGACCGCTGCGGAAGAAGCCGCTGCCGCGCTGACTTCGCTGGACACAGAAGGTGGCCGCACTACCGACCCGGTGCGCATGTACATGCGCGAAATGGGCACGGTGGAGCTGCTGACCCGCGAAGGCGAAATCGCCATCGCCAAGCGCATCGAGGAAGGCCTGAGCCAGGTCCAGGCCTCGCTGGGCAACTTCCCGTGGTCCATCGAACTGCTGCTGGAAGAATACGAACTGCACAAGGCCGGCAAGAAGCGCCTGGCTGAAATCGTAGTCGGTTTCAACGACATCGAAGAACCTGTTGAAGAGGTTCCGGTACCGGTCGAAGCAGTCGATGCCGACGCCGAAGCCGAAGATGACGAAGAAGAAGCCGCCGACGAAGTCGCCGAAGAAACCGGCCCCACCGGTCCGGATCCGGAAGAAGTCGCCCGCCGCATGCAGGCGCTGGCCGACGGCTACACCAAGTTCAAGAAGTCGTACGCCAAGAATGGCACCGACAACAAGGCCGTTGCCAAGTTGCGCACCGACCTGGGCGAAGTTTTCGTCACCCTGAAGCTGCCGCTGGCGTTGACCGATACGCTGGTGCGCAAGCTGCGCGAAGTGGTTGCACAGGTCAAGGATCACGAGCGTCGTGTGCTGCACCTGTCGGCCAACGTCGCCAAGATGCCGCGCAAGGATTTCCTGCGTGCATGGGAAGGCAACCAGACCAACCTGGGCTGGGTGGACGAAGTCCTGAAGCGCAAGCAGAAATGGTCTTCCGGTCTGCGCGACGTGAAGGACCAGATCATCGCCGAGCAGGAAGCCACGATCGCCATCGAACAGGCGATGCACCTGAGCCTGGCCGAGATCAAGGAAATCAGCCGTGCGATGGCCTATGGCGAAGCCAAGGCGCGCAAGGCCAAGAAGGAAATGGTCGAGGCCAACCTGCGCCTGGTGATCTCCATCGCCAAGAAATACACCAACCGTGGCCTGCAGTTCCTGGATCTGATCCAGGAAGGCAACATCGGTTTGATGAAGGCCGTGGACAAGTTCGAATATCGCCGCGGCTACAAGTTCTCGACGTACGCCACCTGGTGGATCCGTCAGGCGATCACCCGTTCCATCGCCGATCAGGCGCGCACCATCCGTATCCCGGTGCACATGATCGAGACCATCAACAAGCTCAACCGCATCTCTCGCCAGATGCTCCAGCAGTACGGCCGCGAGGCCACGCCGGAAGAACTGGCGAAAGAAATGGACATGCCGGAAGACAAGATCCGCAAGGTGATGAAAATCGCCAAGGAGCCGATCTCGATGGAAACCCCGATCGGCGACGACGAGGATTCGCATCTGGGCGACTTCATCGAGGACACCAACGTGGAGTCCCCGATCGAGAACACCACCAACATCAACCTGCAGGAAACCGTCCGCGATGTACTCGCTGGCCTGACCCCGCGGGAAGCCAAGGTGCTGCGCATGCGTTTCGGCATCGACATGAACACCGACCACACGTTGGAAGAAGTCGGCAAGCAGTTCGATGTCACCCGCGAACGCATTCGCCAGATAGAAGCCAAGGCCCTGCGCAAGTTGCGTCACCCCAGCCGTTCGGAACAACTGCGCAGCTTCCTCGACATCGAGTAAGCAACGCCGCGGCCTGCCGCTGAAGACAAAAAAAAGCGGCCCGGTTATCCGGGCCGTTTTTTTTGCGATGCCACGGGTTCCTTCGCCTGTGCCCCATCCTTGTGGGAGTGGTGCCGGCATGCCGGCACCACTCCCACAAGGAATTCATCGCGCCTTCGTAGAGCGGAGCTTGCTCCGCTGCTTTTGGCGCCGGCCTAAGAGCCTCAGCCGTATCCCAGCGCCCGACGGAATGTCGCAGAGACAATACAACTTGCACTCGACGCCAATCGGCCTCACCCCCGCATCCGCGTTGGGCCTACGGTAAGCCACCCCGCCATAGGCTCGAAGATCACAAGGGAACCATTCCCAACTCGGTCGCTTCAAGCCGTATGCATGACACTTACATGTAATCGACTAGACTCGCGTCGGGAACCCTGTCGCTGGAGAAAATGTGGATCGCCGTAAATTGCTTAAGGCGGGTTTTTCGTTGCCCCTGCTTGGTGGATTGGGTAGCTTGCCGTTCATCGCTCTCGCGGCCGTAGCGCGCGCTACACCTTTCGATGCCGACACCGTCGCCAACCTGGCCCGCACGTTGGCGGCCAGTGCCTATCGTCCACCGGACAGCGCATTGTCGTCTTCGCTGCAGAAGATCAAGTACGACCAGTACCGCGACATCCGCTACGATCCCAAACGCGCGATATGGCGCGGCACGTCATCGCCATTCCAGCTGCAGTTCTTCCATCGCGGTTTCTTTTTCAAGGAGCGGGTGGATATCTCCCTGGTGGAAGATGGCCGCGCCGCACCCGTGGTCTATTCGCCCAAGCAGTTCACCTTCGGCAGTGCGCCAACGCCGACCGAAAGCGACCTGGATTACGCCGGTTTCCGCATCCATTCGCAGCTCAACAGCCCGGATTATTTCGACGAGATTTGCGCATTCCTGGGCGCCAGCTATTTCCGCGCGGTCGCCAAGGGACAGCACTACGGCCTTTCCGCGCGCGGGTTGGCACTGAAAACCGGCGATCCCGGCCCGGAAGAGTTTCCGGTGTTCAAGGCATTCTGGATTGAGCGCGCGCAAGCCGGCGCCAAAGCCATCGTGGTGCATGCACTACTTGATAGCCCAAGCGCGGCGGCGGCCTTCCGTTTCGTCATACAGCCCGGCGAAGAAACCCTCATGGATATCCAGATGCGGCTGTACCCGCGCGTGGATCTGGATCGCGCCGGCATCGCGCCGCTCACCAGCATGTACTACTTCGATTCCGCCGACCGCGTGGGCGTGGACGACTTCCGTCCCGCGGTGCACGACTCCGATGGATTGGCCATGCTGACCGGCAGCGGCGAACAGATGTGGCGGCCACTCAAGAATCCGGCCGCGCTTCAGTTCAGCGGCTTCCAGGACCGCAATCCGCGTGGCTACGGACTGATGCAGCGCAAGCGCAACTTTGCCGATTTCGCCGACACCGAAGCCCAGTACCAGAAGCGACCCAGCGCGTGGGTGGAACCGGTGGGCGACTGGGGCGAAGGTGCGGTGACGCTGATCGAAATCCCCACCGCGGACGAATACAACGACAACATCGTCGCGTTCTGGCGGCCGGCCCAGCCATTGGCTGCGGGCCGCGAGCACCGCTTCGACTATCGCCTGCACTGGTGCAAGGATCACGCGTGGCAACCCGAACTCGCCACCGTCATGGCCACGCGCATCGGCACTGTGCCGCATGGCGTCGGTGAGCCGGTGGACCCGACAAAAAAGCTGATAGTGATCGATCTGGTAGGTGGTCGCATGAGCCGGCTTAAAGCCGACGCTCGCGTCGACACCGAAGTCTGGGCATCACACGGAAAGATTTCCAACGCCGTGGCATACGCCAACCCCGAAACCGGCGGTTGGCGCATGAGCTTCGAACTCAAGCTCGAACCGGGCCGCGACGCGGAATTGCACGCCCACGCGTACGACGCGCAGGGACGGCTTTCGGAAACCTGGCTGTACCGATGGACGCCCTAGACGCAATGGATGTACGAATCCCCGTGTCCCACTACGCATCGGCACCGCAGCTGCCACCGGAATCGCCCCTGCCGATGCCGCTGCAATCGCTTAGCGAAGGCAGCCTGAGTTCCACCCCCATCGCCAGCGAACCGACTGGCATGGGCACTCGCCGCGCCATCGCTTTCGGCGGTGCCGCGGCGCTGACGCTGCTTGCCGTCTATCAAATCTGGTGGGTGTTGGGGCGCGATGGCATCGGCGTGCTGGAGGCATTGCTGCTGTTGCTGTTCGTTGCGCTGTTCGCATGGATCGCGTTGTCTTTCATCAGCTCGCTCGCCGGCTTCATGCTGACCATCGCGCAAGGCAGGGAGCGCCTGGGCCTTTCCAATGAAGGCCCGTTGCCGCAGGTAACCAGTCGCACCGCGCTGCTGATGCCCACCTACAACGAAGACCCCGGGCGTTTGCTGGCCGGACTGCAAGCCATCTACGAATCCGTCGCGGCAACCGGACAGTTGGAGCACTTCGATTTTTTCGTGCTCAGCGACACCACGCGTCCGCAAGTGATGCAGGCCGAAGAAGCCGCGTTCGCCGCGCTGCGCGAACGCCTGAGCGACACGCAGCAATTGTTCTATCGCCGCCGCACGACCAATGCCGAACGCAAGGCCGGCAACATCGCCGAATGGGTGCGGCGATTCGGTGGGGCTTACCCGCAAATGCTGATTCTGGATGCGGACAGCCTGATGACCGGCGACACCATCGTCAGGCTCGCCGCCGCCATGGAGCAGCACGACGATGTTGCCCTTATCCAGACACTGCCGATGATCGTCAACGGCAACACACTGTTCGCGCGCATGCAGCAGTTCGCCGGCCGCGTTTATGGCCCGGTGGTCGCGCGCGGCGTTGCCTGGTGGCATGGCGCGGAAAGCAACTACTGGGGCCACAACGCCATCATCCGCACACGCGCATTCGCCGCGCATGCGGGCCTGCCGGAACTACGCGGCCACAAACCATTCTCCGGCACCGTGCTGAGCCATGATTTCGTGGAAGCCGCCTTGCTCCGGCGCGCCGGCTGGGCGCTGCACATGGTGCCGACATTGCGTGGCAGTTACGAAGAAGGCCCGCCTTCGCTGACCGACATGCTGGTGCGCGATAGGCGTTGGTGCCAAGGCAATCTGCAACACGGCGCGGTACTCGCCGCTCCCGGACTGCATTGGATCAGCCGCGTGCATTTGCTCACCGGCATTGGCCATTACTTCACCGCGCCCATGTGGGCCATGCTGATGCTGATCGGCCTGGCAATCCCGCTGCAGCAAGCAGGCATCAATCTCGAACAACTACGCATCGAAGGCTTCACCCCCACCGTCTATTGGCGCGGCGGCGATCCGGAACGCTTCCTCTGGGTGTTCTCCTTCACCATGGCCGTGCTGCTTGCACCCAAGCTGATGGGTTACCTGGCCACATTGGCGGACACCGAAACCCGGCGCGGCTGCGGCGGCGCCATTCGCATTTTCTTCAGCATGCTGCTGGAAACCGTACTGGCCGCATTGATGGCGCCCATCACCATGTACCGTCAATCGCGCGGCGTGGCGGAAGTGCTGGCCGGAAAGGACTCAGGCTGGGAAACACAACGCCGCGACGACGGCAGCCTGCCGCTGTCCAGCCTGGTCCGCAGCTACGGTGGCCTGAGCCTGGCCGGCGTACTGGCAGGCGCCGCCGCCTACGCCATCTCGCCCGCACTAGCCGCCTGGATGGGCCCCGTCATCCTGGGCCTGGTACTGGCCATTCCGCTCAATCTGCTGACATCTTCCACAAGCGTCGGCCAAGGGCTGCGCCGCATCGGCCTGCTCAGGATTCCCGAAGAATCCACACCGCCCCCTGTACTCGCACGCGCGCTGGAACTACGCGAATCCCACGCACTGTCGCCACTCAGCGACCCAGGCAACCACTGACGGATCCACCAGCGTCCCGCTACAATTACGCCACGGGCCCATAGCTCAATGGTTAGAGCAGAGGACTCATAATCCTTTGGTTCCAGGTTCGAGTCCTGGTGGGCCCACCAACTATTTCGTTGTAACTTTTTGTGGAGCAACCATAAGTTGGCCGCTTAGCGGAGTTACCGTCTGTGCGCTATAGGTATGGAACTTCACCCAGATGGGATACCCCGTTGCTCCTGCAGACAGGTTAGTGACGTAGAGGCGAATCGCCTCGGCCTTGCCATTGGCCACGTAATACTCGGCGGTCTTGCCGCCCAACTCGGTGCGGCACGTTGCGGAACCAGTAGATCGCATGCTCAGCATCGCCCCCGCTGAATCGAGAAGCATGACGATCACGCTGACCGAGTCCCGCATGTAGTCCTGCAGCTTCTCCGACTCCGGAGCACACAGGAGAGTCGTGCGATGTATATGCGCGAGGTCGGCCAGGCGCTGCACACTGATACCTAGGCGCTCGGCGTAGGCATGGACGTTCCGTCTCGGCTTCGCTCGCGGCGCAGAAATCAGCACGGAGCATGCGGACAGCAATCGAGAGTCATGGCGGAGAAATGAGAAGCCTCTAGCGAATAGAGGTGAGCCGCCTGGTCCGATTGTGTCCGGCAATCTAGGCTGGGATTTCACACCTGCAGCAAACGCCAGAGAAGGTCTTTTCTTCAACACCAGGCGCTAGTACGAACGCTTCTCTCGGATTTCTGGAGGGCGTGTCAACTGGCAAGAAAGCACCGAGCCAAAATCGTAGCTGGGGTTCCCACTAGAGACGTAGTAACTGAAGTCAGATCCGAAACAAACCGGAGCGCAGTGATTCTTGTGTCATTCGGAGTGCCCGGCTGCGGGATGTCCGCCATCGAATAGACAGCTAAGCTGCGAGTAGCGGAAGAGGGATCGAACCGCCTATCGAGCCCATCCGAGAAGTCGGCGCCCAATGCCTTGGCAACGTTTTGCCAGATTTTCTGCTTGAGCCGTGAGTTGCTAATCACTGAACTTTCAACTTCACGCGCAAGATCCAAAACGCTCAGGCCGCCTGTCAATGGCTGAAGCAATATTGATACCACAAACCCCTCTCCGCCTTCTGGAGCATGAAGCTGCTCCAGTGCAAACTCGTGTGCGCGAAGTCCTCGAACCGTTGATTTAATCTCCAGGCACATGATCTCGCTAGAGAAATCGAATCTGTCGAATTGATCGTCATGCCAGAGAGTCAGCGCATGCGCGGGGTTTCCGCACTTCGCTATTACAAACAGTTCAGCCCAAATGCCTGAAATTTCTCGTCCACTCGGTTGACCAAGAACTCGGAAAAGGTCACCCAATCGCGAGATACAGGCCTCAAGCTCTCTTGTCGCACTGAGTTCAGGCAACTCTTCGATCGCAGCGCTTACACAACGGACGAATAGTTCGTACAGCTCTGGTGCTGCAGCATCACACCCTACAAGACAGAATTGATCTTCTAGGATGGTTGCGCCTAGGTGGATTCGGCATGTGGTGTGAAATTCTGCGGACAGATGTCGAAAGTTTATCCCTGGGTTATATTTTGCCTCGCTTGAGTCATGCAACAAGAATATCGGAGCCCCATTCTCATTTTTCGCAAGGAAATCCTTTCTCTTAGCACTCAGGGGAAGTGCCTTAAGTTCGCCGGAAGACGTGGACGACGGTAGTTCCAGAAAAGAGCTAAATAGGCTATTCACGCCCCTCGATCCTCAATGTGGAGATCTCGGCTAAACACACTCGGGATATGCAGAGCGAACCACGTTACATTACGAATGTCAGCGCTATCCGGGTCTCTTGCCTTTGTACCAAGATCAAATCTTCGCAACTGGAGACTAATCCGATCTTTTGAAAGCATCCCTCGGTCATTTACCACATCAGCGCTTTGACTGAAGTACTGATTGATAGGCG
Source organism: Pseudoxanthomonas sp. UTMC 1351 (assembly GCF_040948865.1). Lineage (NCBI taxonomy): Bacteria > Pseudomonadati > Pseudomonadota > Gammaproteobacteria > Lysobacterales > Lysobacteraceae > Pseudoxanthomonas > Pseudoxanthomonas sp. UTMC 1351. Next base: position 52,168 of record NZ_JAVGJT010000009.1, read on the forward strand.
CATTCGGATGTCCAGCAGGAAAGCCGCGACCAGCAGCACGCGTGCGGTACTGCGGCACCAAGCCATTCATCAGGAATACGTCGGTCTTCAAGTCGGGACCGACACTCCAGTTCTTCGCAACTGCCGTCGAAACTCGATATAAGTCATTCGTAAATAATACACATAATTTTATGTGTAGCACACATAAAATTATGTGCCTTTTTCTGGCTGAATACCTCATATAGCACCGTACGATCTCACACGCTAAGAGCCCACATCTGGAGTTACCTGCATTTGGTGGACACCTCGTTGACACCTGGATCGCCCAAATTTCGCAGGCAGCGCAATCTTTTCGCGCTGCTGTTAGGTAGCGCGTTGATCGCATCTCTCAGATCGATATTGCGTGTGGCCATGCTCGGCCTCCCCTGCATACGCCCTCCTAGCTCGCTTCATACCCAAGACAGGGGTCAAGACAGGGGTCAGAGTCGCTTTCCGGGTCAAGACAGGGGTCAGAGTCGCTTTCCGCATGCGATGACAAGAAAGTGCACGCTGACCCCGGTTTTAGACCCTGTTTTAAGACTCCATTTTGGAGCAAATGACTTACGGCGCGACGGCCTTGACGTCATACACCACCACGCGCTGCCATAGGTGCTCGCAGTCGGCGATGAACTGTTTATGGATGGGATGGACCTGATAGGCGTTCTGGCCGGCGACATCATCGAAGAACAGGATTTCCGAGGCGCTGTAGCTGCCGTCGACCACGCCGCGCTGCTCGGTATCCGCCGGCACGCCGATGTGGATGCCTCGCACGGTGTCGATGCCCGCCAACGTTCGCAATCCGGCGAGCAGTTTGGCGAGATCCTCTTTGGAATCCGGATTCTTCAGCCAGAAGAACACGTGGTGCACAACCGGCGGGAACGATGCCTTGCTGGCGGGCATGGAAGCGGCTGCGCGGGAGCCGGTGGTGGCCATGCCGGCAGCCAGAGCGGTGGCGGCGACGATGATGTCTCGGCGCGAGCGATCGGTCATGATCCAGGTCCTTCGGTTAATAGCCTGCGGGCCTGCGAGTATAGGGCGGTATCGTCGGACGATAGGGGACGGAGGTAACTGATCTGGCGATTGCCGGAATCAATGGATGCTTGCCAGGCAGCGATAAAATTCATGCGGGTCTTAAAGGGCAGCAATGACAGAGAAAATGCCACCCAGCTCAATATCCACGCGAGCCCTTTGGATTGCTGGTGGGCTGAGCATGATCCATAGACCATATCTGCGGGACTTCCACGTTCTTCTCGCCATCATCTGTTACTTGGCCTGTTTCTTTTTTCCGGCTATTTACGTCGGCGATAGCTTCGAGCCGCAGTCGCCATTGGGTCTCTTACTAATGGGGTGGGCTGCGGCTCTGGAACTGAATTTTGGCTGGTTCGCCAATCCGGCTTTGGCAGCGGCAGTGTGTCTGGCAAGATCGCGCCCGCGGATGTCGGCGACACTGGCGAGTGTGGCACTTGTCCTCGCACTCTCGTTTCCGTTTTACGGGTATGTGCGTGTGCACGAGATCTCCTCGCGGTCGCCGGTCGCCGCTTACGGCTGGGGATATGCGTTGTGGGTCACGTCCATGGCGTTGTTCGCGGCAGGACAGCTGGCCCGCGTGCGCGGCGCACGTGACGGCTTCGCTGCGCTGACAGCACTGCTGGCCGGTGGATTGGTGCTGGTGGCCCACGGGATCTATCTTGCCTCGGGTGCCGGTGGACTCCACGCGTACACGAACGAGCGGGAGCGCATGTTCGAGGCCAGCTGCGCCACCGCAGGCATGCGTGTCCTGCGGCGTGTCGAGGGCGTACGCAGTGTGTTCCTTGACCCGGACTGGAGCTGGACAATCGGGCAGCGATCTTTGCGCACAACGGAACTGAGATATCGGACGGATGGCAAGATCATGCGCAACGATTTCCTGCGCAGTGGGAAGTTGGAGTACGTGGAGTCGGCTGTAACTGAGGGCCAGCAGGACATCCTGCGGTTCGGGCGAGGCGATTTGGCCGGTAGCCCCGTGCAGCAGCTGCAGAGTGTGTATGCCGTGCTGACGCAGCCACATGACTTACCCTTCCATTTGGGGTTGTGGGGCGAGACTGTCATGGTCAAGGATCGGCGCGACGATTCACTGCTTGCCAGTGCGAGCTATGTCCTGGACAGCCAGACAGGTCGTTACTGCGGCCCACCCGGATTTTCCGCCCAGGCATTCGCAGCCGACGTGTTGGGCCTGAAGCCGCGCCTCAAGTAGGACTTAACCTGCGCTTCCAGCCGGGCCGCCATCTACGGACCAATGCCCGCTCCGACCCAAAGCGGACATAATCCCGAGCGCTGAGTTCAGTTAAAACCGGTTTGCTTCCTTAGGCTTCCTTCGCTGACACCGTCATCCATGTTCGAGTCCTATCTGCTGTTCTTCTTTGCCGGCCTGGGCACCTTCAATGGTTTGGCGCTGTCCATGTACCTGCTATTGCGGCAACCGGTCACGCCGGCGCAACGGTGGTTGGCTGCGCTGGTGCTGATGCTCAGCGTGCGCACTGGAAAGTCTGTGCTGTTCTACTTCTGGCCCGAGATCTCGAAGCTGGTTCTGCAGATCGGCCTGACCGCCTGCTTCCTCATCGGCGTTTGCCTGATCGGCTTTGTGCGTGCATGGGCCGACCCCCAACGTCGGCACACCCGGAAAGATTCGATGTTCGCCTTGGGTCTGTTGGTGCTTGCCATCGCTTTTGGCGTGGCTTGGCCCTATACCGACAACGTGAGCTTGTGGGGCGGGCCGGTCTGGCGCTTCATCCAGATGGGCTGGCTGGCCTGCCTGCTGATCGCAGCAGGACTGTTCTTACGCGCCACCCGGGAGCGTCACGCCCATGGGGCACCCGATGCGCTGACCAGCGCCCATGTCGCGGCCGTCATCGTAGGCGTTGCGGTGGTCTGGCTCGCCTATGTCACCGCCGGATTGACTTCGTACATCGTCGGGGCGCTGTCGTTCTCGGTCGTGCTGTACCTGAGCGGCATCGTGGCACTCGCCCGGCGCAGGCCACGCTCCGTTGCCGAACCCTATCAGCACCGCAAGATCGCACCGACCGAAGCCGAGGCGGCGTTGCAGTCGCTGCACAAACTCATGGCCGAAGAGCACCTGTACAAGGATGCCGGCCTGACTCTGCCCAAGCTGGCAAGGCGCCTCAACGTGCCCCGGCGCGCCTGTCGCAGTTGTTGAACGACAACCACAAGACCGCCTTCAAACAGTACCTGGCGCAACTGAGGGTCGAGGCTGCCAAGGAGTTGCTGCGCGCGCCGGCACCGGTGCCAATGGAACAAGTCGCGGAGGCCTCCGGCTTCCTGTCCATGTCCAGCTTCTACAACAGCTTCAAGAAGATGGAAGGGACCACTCCGGCCGCCTGGCGGCAGGCGCAACCGCTCGTGAATTCCTGCCCCTGACGCACGGCTCCTGAAACGTGTTCCGGGAGTCTGGAAACACGCTCCAGCATATTGATCCACAAGGGTATCCAGCAAAGTGCGGGGCTTCCATCAACGGGGCTCGCCCATGTCAGGAACACCATCCCAGCCGGCCACTGTCGGTGCGTCGCCGCTGTACCCAAACCTCCTGCTGCTTGGAATCACCCTCTTCGCGCTGTTGTTCAGTGGCCGTGCGTATGCCCAGGCGGCTACAGATGATCGCCAGGTCGCCGCCGTCATCCTGGACTACCTGGAAGGCACTTCCTACAGCCGCGCCGATCAGCTCCAGCGCGCATTTCATCCCGAGGCACGCCTGTACCTGGACGACGCAACGAACGGCATGCGCGAGGTGAGCATCGCCGAGTACGCCAGCTGGTTCAGCAAGAAACCGGGGCAGTTCACTGGCCGTATCGGCCGTCTGCTCGGCACGCAGGTCGAGGGCAACATCGCGACCGCGAAGGCAGAGGTCCTGGTCGGCAGGGACCAGGCACGCTTCGTCGATCTGTTCCTGCTGAAGAAGCTTGGCGGGCACTGGCAGATCATCAGCAAGACCGCCACCCGCTACTCCGCACCGAGCCATGGCCGGCAGGTGCTGCTGGCCGTGTCCAACGTCGACACGATGCCCGGCACCCAACTCAGCGCGGGCAACAGCTTTGCCGAACTGATCCACGCCTATACCGCGTTCCGCGAGGCCGGCTACGGCGTGCAGTTCGTCAGCCCCGAAGGCGGTGCCGTACCGCTGGCCTATATCGACACCAGCAACCCCGAGCACAAGACCCAGGTCTACGACAGCGACTTCATGTGGGCCTTGGCCAACACGCGCAAACCCGAGGACGTGAACGCCGGCGACTACGCTGCGCTGATGTATATCGGTGGCAGCGCCGCGATGTACGGCGTCGCGGATCACCCCGGCTTGCAGGCCTTGGCAGTACGCATCTACGAGCAACAAGGCGGCATTGTTTCTGCGGTGTGCCACGGCAGCGCCGGACTGGTGGACCTGACGCTGTCAGACGGTTCCGCCCTGGTCAGCGGAAAGCGCGTCACCGGCTATCCCGATGCCTTCGAGAACAAGGAGGCGGACTACTACAAGACCTTTCCATTTTCGATCGAACAGCGCTTGCTAGGACGCAAAGGCCTGTTCCGTCACGGCGTCCGCAACACGTCGCATGTGGAAATCGATGGCCGGCTCATCACCGGCATGAATTGGCAATCCACCCGCGATGTGGTCGCCGCCATCATCCGCAATTTGGAAGCGCAGGCCGGTGCAGCGCAAGCCGGTCCAGCAGCCACCCGCTGAGTGGCTGGATCCCACCCATGGCGACCGCTCCTGGCTGGAAGCGGTCGCTCGCCTTTCTGCGGTGATGGATCATGGGTCTTCTGCCGCACTGAGAACTTGATCGGCCAGGATGGCCGTTCTGACGGAAGGTGTGGCGAAGACGAAAGTGGTACTACCTATGGGGATGAAGTTTGGTTGGCCATGGCGCGGGGCCAGCCAACAGCCACGTACAGTGAGTCCTCGGCCAGCCAGCCCTCGGACGCACTGCGGCTACAGGTGGCGTAGTCCTTCCATCCAAGGCTGTAGATATCGTCCATATAGACCACGGTAACCTCGCGCAGGTCGTTGGCGATCTGGACTTCCTGCAACCCAGTGGTCTGTTTACCCCACAGGATCAGGTCGCGCAGGCTTCCTGCCTCGCGTTCGATCGAGAAATAGCCCAAATCCGACAGCCTCTGCCGTATGACGGGGCTGAGCGCATCCAGTGTGCTGCCCGCATGTTCGCTTGCCTGCTTCTCCTGCGCCAACGAACGCTTGGTCAGATCCGCGTAAGACGGCAGATCGAAGCCAGGGTCTCCCGCTCCACCGCCGGGGAGAGAAAGCGTCCGCAGCGTTTGATATTCGGCGTAAGACAAATCCCGCAGTGCGCGCCGGTCGGCATCGCTTGTATCGATCCCAGCCAAGCGCACCAGTCGAGCGCCCAACTGCTTGCGGGCCCTTGGCTCCGTCTTCGGATTCCGCAAGGCTGAATGCCAATACGTCTGATAGGCGGATAGCACGCCTCTAACAAATGGATCGCTGGGGACAGGTGAAAGCGGCTCTGGCTTGCGCGAGCCAAACCGGGAGACCATGCACTGCCGGAACGTTCGGTCCTTGGTCTGCAGCTTGTCCGGCGAAAGCCGTGCCAGCAGGCGCGAAGCATCCCCCGCGTCGCCGCGGAGTGCCGTCTCGGCGGCGAGCTCGACGCCGGGTTGCGCCATGCCGATGCCGGGGGACACGGCGGCCAGAGCGAGGATTAATAGGCTGATACGAATCATGAGAATGTACCTCCAAGCAGGGTCAGGGTTTGCCTAAGCAAAAACCCATCCGCCGCTTGCCGGAATGGAGGACAGCTACGGGTTTGCTACGGGTTTGCTATGGATTAGCTATAGGTGCTGTCTGGTGCCTGCCGTAGAGCGCCGGGCCGATAAGCGAGCAGGCGGCGACCGGAAACATCGGTACGCTCGAAGACCGGGCCCGCCTACGTGCACGACTTGGCATGATGGCGAAACTGAGACGCTGAGCACGGTGCGGCGCGTGTGCCGCATTGATGATGGCGCGCGCCTTGATGGCCTCGCGCACGGACGCCGTGTTCGACCCGGGGAAGGGCAAAGGGATGAAAGGGGACATCATGAGATTCTGGTACCTGTCGCTGTTCGCGTCGCCGCTATGGCGCCTGTTCTTTGTGCTGATGGTGTTCGCGTCCTTGCTGCGTCAGGACGTGCGAGTGCCTGCATCCCAAGCCGCATCGCCGGCGCGCACCGCGTTATCCGGATCGGCGCTGCCAAGGCAGGCCTCTTCGGCGGCGGTGTCGGCTGCACACGTGCAGGTGACGGGCGGCAATTTGCCGGCGCGTCGAATGCCGATCAGCCAGCAGGACAGTGCGCGCTTTCTGACCCAGGCTACTTTTGGCCCAACGTTTGAGGACATCGAACGGGTCAAGCAACTCGGCTACGTCGGCTGGATCGACGAGCAGGTAGCTCACCCCATGTCATCGCAGCTGCGCTTTCTGCGCGCCGCCGGTGCCACCAGCGAACCTGAGTGGCGACTGGACGCCTGGTTCACGCATGCGCTGGGCGGGCGTGATCCGTTCGATCCCAACATGATCCACCGCGACCAGCTTCGCCAACGCGTCGCTTTTGCGTTGAGCGAGATCTTCGTCGTTTCCGATGCGACGTCCGACAGTCTGAGTGGCGCCCCGCAGGGCATGACGGACTACTACGACACGCTGGCACGGGGTGCGTTCGGCAACTTCCGCGATCTGCTCGAGAACGTCACCCTGCATCCGGTGATGGGCGTCTACCTGTCCATGCTGGGGAACGAGAAACCGGACGCCGCCAACAATATTCGTCCCGACGAGAACTACGCGCGCGAGGTCCTTCAGCTTTTCAGTGTCGGCACCGTCATGCTTGGGCCGGATGGCGCGCCGCTCGATCGCAACGGGGATGGCAGGCCGGACCCCAGCTACGGCCAGGACACCGTCAAGGGATTCGCGCACGTCTTCACCGGCTGGTCGTTCTCCGATTGCCCGTGGGGATTCCGCGGCTGCTACGCCTACGACAAGACGAATCCGGCGTGGGTCCGCCCGATGAAGAGCTATCCGCCATACCACGCGTCCGCAGAAGCCAAGCAACTTCTCGTGTATCCGGGCAGTGCGCTGCCCGGCGGCGTGCTGGCAGGTGGCGGCACACCCGAGAGCAACCTGGACGCCGCGCTCGACAATATCTTTCACCATCCCAACGTCGGTCCGTTCATCGGTAAGCAGCTCATCCAGCGACTGGTCACCAGCAATCCCAGTCCCGCCTACGTGCAGCGCGTTGCGCAAGTATTCAATAACAATGGAAGCGGTGTGCGCGGCGACATGAAGGCCGTGGTGCGGGCGATCCTGCTGGACAGCGAGGCCCGGCAGGCGAATCCGCCCGCCAACTTCGGCAAGGTGCGCGAACCGTTGCTGCGGCTGACGCATCTGTTGCGCGCCACGGATGCCAGCGCCGGCACCGGTCACATGGAAGAGTTCTGGACCCTGTCGTCGGACCTCGGCCAAATGCCGATGTCGGCGCCATCGGTGTTCAACTTCTTCAGTCCCCGCTACATGCCGCCTGGACTGCTGGCCAATGCCGGCCTGGTGGCGCCTGAGCTGCAGCTGGCGACCGATTATTTGTTGCCCAGCCACGAGGCGTATTTCTTCCGGCGCGCCGTCGATCACACGGTCGAAGGTCCGCCGCACGCCACCGGAACGTTCGCGGTCAACGTGGGTCGCGACATGCCGCTGGCCGCCGACGCGCCCGCCTTGGTCGCGCGCTACAACCTGCTGTTTTTGTCCGGTCGCATGTCGCCGAAGATGCAGAACACCCTGGTCGCTCATCTGCAGACGATCCCGGGCTCCAGCGTCGATGGACGACGGGAGCGCGTGCGCAACGCGCTGTACCTGATCGTCAATTCCCCCGAATACGTCGTGCAGAAATGAGGACGCCGCAATGATCATGAAACGCCGACAATTTCTGCGCAAAGGCGTCTACGCGGCGCTAGGCGGCGCCGGCATCTGCACCGCGCTGGGCAACCTGCGCCTGGTCGAAGCGGCGACACGCGCCTACGGCGCCAGCGCCTTCACCGACTACAAGGCGCTGGTGTGCGTGTTCTTGAATGGCGGCAACGACGCCATGAACACGGTGATCCCCTACGACGACGCGGCGTACCAGCAGTACCGGCAGGCACGCGCCACGCTGGCCGTATCGCACGCGGATCTGTTGCCGTTGACCACGCAGGCCGGTGGCGGCGCCTCCGATGGTGTGCGCTACGCGATCCAGGCCAGCACCGACGCGACGGATACGGTGGGCGCCAGCGGCCTGCAGCAGCTGTTCAACACAGGAAGGGCGGCCATCGTGGGCAACGTGGGTACGTTGATCCGGCCCACGACCAAGACCGACTACCTGGCCAACCGCGTCGAGGTACCGCCGCAGCTGTTCTCCCACAACGACCAGCAGGCCTACTGGCAGGTGTCCAGCACCCGCGGCGGCGATACCGGCTGGGCCGGGCGCATCGCCGACGTGCTGCATGCCGCCAATCCGGATGCGTTTGTTCCGATGGGCACTTCGTTGAACTACGAAAGCATCCTGCTGCGGTCCCAGGGTGGTCACCAGTATGTGATCGGCAACGAAGGCGCTCGCCAGTTCAGTTATCTGGAATGGGACCCTGATGTCCGCAAGGCTTATCTGGCATTGCACGCCGACGACCTGCAGGCATCGCTTTTCGAACGTAGCTTCGCGGCGTCGTTCCGGCGCACGCGCATGACCGCTTCCAGCGTCGACATCGCGCTGACGGAAACGTCACCGCTCGCCACGCCATTTCCGAACGAGAACCTGGCGACCCAGCTCAAGATGGTCGCGCGACTTATCAAAGTGCGCGCCGCACTTGGAATGAAACGACAGATCTTCTTCGTTTCGCTGGGCGGATTCGATCACCATGATGGCCTACTCACACAACATCCGCGGCTGCTGTCGCAACTTTCCCAGGCGTTGAAAGCCTTCCACGACGCCACGGTGGAACTGGGCGTGGCCGAGCAGGTCACAGCGTTCACCGCATCCGACTTCGGCCGTACCTTGTCGTCCAACGGCGATGGCTCGGACCATGGCTGGGGTGGCCATCACTTCGTCATCGGCGGCGCCGTCCGCGGTGGCCGCTTCTACGGCCGCATGCCGGAACTACGCAACGGCGGACCCGACGACGTAGAGGCCGGCCGCATGATCCCGACCACCTCGGTCGACCAGTACGCAGCGACGCTTGCGCGTTGGTTCGGTGTCAGCGGAACCGAATTGGATGTGGTGTTTCCCAACCTCGGAAACTTCGCCACCCGCGATCTGGGCTTCATGGCGGTGTAGCCATGTCGTCCAGGCGGCCCGATCAGCCGACGTCGGGCGGGTCTTGGCCTGCCTTCCAGGATTCCATCACAGCCATTCGCTTACGAAGAGTTTGCCCGGCTACCTGCAGCATGCGGGTCAGCTTTGGCTACTGCCTTTCCTGCACGCGTCGGTGTTAAAAGATGTCCTGTTGAACCAGTGGCAGTAGAGTTTTTCAACAGAATAGGCTGGAAGCTGACATACACCTAGGGAAGGTCTGAACAACTCAGCTTTTGCTCGTCATTCCCGCGTAGGCGGGAACCCAGTGCCTTTGCTTTCAAAAGCTTACGTCGCTGGATCCCCGCCTACGCGGGGATGACGACAATTGTTCAGACCTTCCCTAGAGTGACTACCTTCGTCTTTTGCTGACAAGTCGCGATTGGTAGACGGGCAGCCATTTTGCAAGTGAAGGCCCGTTACTGCGTTACCGTTGCGCAAGCAGGACAGTGACGAAGTTGAACGACTGCAGTTCACCTTCGGTAGCGGGTTCTAACGCCAGGAATATGCTCGGTGAATGGATAGCCTCGCTCTTCTTACGTGGGACCAATGCGACCCGCGTTTGACCTTGTAACAATTGCTTCTGACGACTTTTCGATGATGTCCACTTCCACCTTGGATTCAACCGATCGACGCAACAGTTTGCCGATATCGTTCCGCCGGTGTTTCATTGCCTAACGTCTTCCTGGTCCGGTTATCGCAGCCTTGTTAGCCGGACGCCTCCGCCCTAAGATCAAACAGTATCAAGGGGATAGCGCTCCATCCGGGCCGCTGTGGGGTCATTAGGGAAGGTCTGAATAATTCGGCTTTTGCTCGTCATTCCCGCGAAGGCGGGAACCCAGTGCCTTTGCTTTCAATGGTTTAAGTCGCTGGATCCCCGCCTTCGCGGGGACGACGACAATTATTCAGAGGTTCCTTAGGTAGTTTGGTGCCAGGGAGAGATCATGAAGTTGTCTGGAGTGCTAAACCGATTCATAGCTACCGGCCGCTTCTCAAGGGCGATCATCGGCGCCATCGGAGCGGCGCTCTTCTTGGCGTCAGGCTTGGCCACCTGGCTCTTGATCGTTTTCCGAGGGTTCGTCGTTAGCGTGCGCTCTTCCTATGAACCACTACCGGTTTTCTTGCAGACGCCCGTGTTCGTGGTACTTCTCCTCTTTGTTGGATTGCTCGCACTGGCTGGCGCTTATCTGATCATAATTAGCTTCCGACCGCAGCCATCCAACAACTCATTCAAGCCGAACCGGATTCGCGGATCGACTTAGTTCAGGCGTTACGGCACGGATACTTTCATGGCGATAGTAGTATTGATCATCGACATGCAGATTGACTTCTTTGCCCATGAGCTCCTTTCAAGGCAAAAAGCTGATCTTGTAGCGCACACCAACACCTTGGTAACCGCAGCACGGGAATCTAGAGCTTCTGTCGTGTGGATAAAGCAGGAGTTCTCGCCTGACCTTAGCGACGCCACGCTTGAGGTAAGAAGCCGAAAGATCAGCGTTGTCATTGCCGGCACCCCCGGAGCATCAATTCTCCCGGAACTCGACGTACGTCCATCGGACCACGTGCTTGTGAAGAAGCGCTACAGTGCATTCTTCGGCACCCGTTTGGACACTATCCTGGCTCATCTCAACTGCACCCAACTCATAGTTGGGGGCATCAACACGCATGCGTGTGTCCGTACTACTGTGGTTGACGCATACCAGCGCGATTACGCGATCATCCTGGCCAGTGATTGCATCGCGTCGCACGACAAGGCGCATCACGACATTAGTTGGCGCTACATGGATGGCAAGTTCGGCCGTGGCATGACCAATGAGCAAATTACTGCCTGGCTAGCGCAGGCGCCGCCGAACAATTAATTCAAGCCGAACCCGCTTCGCGGGTCGGCTTACTCGGGACTTGGATGCCAACTGGAGATATGTCGCAAATGGAAGCAGTAATTTTCTCGCTTAGCTTTACTGCAGCTGCTTTTCTGATCTTTCTTGCGTTCAAGCACTTCGACAAGCGCTTGACCATCAGCTTTGGGTTGCTGTTCGCAGCCTACCTAGGACTTGATGATCTGGTAACTGGTTTGCCGTCCGGCTCATCTGCATTTAGCTTGATCGGCGGAGAGTGGAATTGGTCTGGAAAGATCTACAGCCTACTGCTGTCCCTCGTGGTGGTGCTCGGACTCGGGATTAAACCGAAATCGCTTGGCCTTACCCTGTCACAAAGAAACCTCAAAGCATCCTTGATCGCTCTGTTTCTCTTCATCCTATGGGGTTTCTCACTCGGGCTTCTCTTCAAACCCTCAGTCCCGTCTGTAGAGACGCTCGCGTTCCAGGCGTCGATGCCCGGCATTGTGGAAGAGTTGGTGTATCGCGGTATCGCGCCAGCTCTCTTGCTCGGTCTCATTCGTGGCAAAGAACCTTCGCAAGGCATACCTTGGGCCGTAGTGCTCATCACCGCTGTTGCGTTTGGCATCTGGCACGGGCTGGGCTATTCGGATGCTACGTTCTCGTTCGATCCAATGTCCGCCTTGTTCCCGTTCATCGGCAGCATTGCCGGCGGCTGGTTGCGGTTCCACAGTGGCAGCTTGCTCTTCCCTATCTTGGCGCACAGTTTTGCAAACGTCGCATTCCATTTGACTGCCCTGATTGGCTTGCGCTAACAACTCAGTCAAGGTCCGCGAAGGACCTAAGCCGAGTAACTCAACGCGGAGGCTGAATCGCCGGTGCGTGCTGCGCCATCAGTTCGACGATCCAGTCGATGAACACGCGTAGTTTGCGGCTGACGTGCCGGCTGGGCGGAAAGGCGACGTACAACGGCATCGGGTCGAGTTGCCAGTCTTCGAACAGTGGCACCAATTCGCCGCGCGCCAGCGGTGCGTGCGCCATGTACCGCGGCAGCCACAGCACACCCAGGCCCGCCACACCGGCAGCCAGATACGCGTTGCCATCATCCACCGACAGCACGTGGCGTCCGTGTATGCGCAGCTGTTCGTCGCCGCGACGCATCAGGTGGGCCAGCGGGGCCCCAGTGCGCGAACCGCGATAGCCGATGATGCGATGGTGGCCGTCTTCCAGTGCCTGCGGATGGTCCGGCATGCCAGCGCGGGCGAGGTAGTCAGGCGCTGCGTATACGCCCAGCGGCAGGTCCGCGACATGGCGCGCGCGCAGCGACGACTCGGTGAGTTCGCCGCCGCGCACCACGCAATCCACGTTCTCGTCGATCAGATCCACCTTGCGATCGCTCGCACCCAGGTCCAGCTGGATGTCGGGGTAACGTGCATGGAAGACGGGCAGGGCAGGCACCAGCACCAAGCTGGCCAGTGGCGCGGGCACATCCACGCGCAATCGCCCGCGTGGGGCTTCCGAGGCGGCCGACAGGCTGGTCTCGGCATCGTCCAGGTCAGCCAGCAGGCGCACGGCGCGTTCGTAGTAGGCGGCGCCATCGGCGGTCGTGTTGACCTTGCGGGTAGTGCGATGGAGCAGCTTCACCCGCAGATGCGTTTCCAACTGCTGCACAAGTTGCGTCACGCGTGTCTTGCTCGCTTGCAGCGTTTCGGCGGCCTTGGTGAAGCTGCCGGTTTCCACGACGCGGACGAAGGCCTGCATCGCATCGATACGGTCCATGTGGATTCCAAAGGCGGGCGGGATTGTTTGGATTCTACAAACAGTGATCCCGCGAATGGCGTGTTTATCCCGCCGGGACGGTTGCCTAGAGTGGTCGCCACGCACTGGGGCCGCCGGCCCCGCAAGGAGATCCCCATGACATCCCGTGACGCCGTTTTCCCCGCCGGTCGGCATGACCTCTACAAAGCACATGCCTATTCCGCAGCGATCAGATCGGATGATCTGCTGTTCGTATCCGGTCAGGTCGGAAGTCGCAGCGATGGTTCGCCCGAGCCGGATTTCGAGGCGCAGGTCCGTTTGGCATTCGCCAATCTCAAGGCGACCCTGCAAGCCGGTGGATGCGGGCTTGACGATATCGTCGACGTGACCACGTTTCATACCGATCCCGAAAATCAGTTCGGCACGGTCATGGCCATCAAAAGCGAAGTCTTTCCGGAAGCGCCTTATCCGAACTGGACGGCGATCGGCGTCAACTGGCTCGCGGGGTTCGACTTCGAGATCAAGGTCATCGCCCGGATTCCGCGCTGAAACTCTTTGCGGCATCGCGAATAGATTGCTGATCATCAGCCCTGCGTCTCGTGTAGCCCAAGGAATTAATCCGCTCTACGAGAAGCAACCGCGTTGGATAACAAGATCCTCACCATTACTAATTACATAGTTGACAGCCGGGACGGGCTGGGCGTAACGTGCGATCGTCTACTAATTGCATAGTAGTAAGGACGCCATGGCCCGCCCCACCTCTCCTGCTCTGACCGACGCCGAACGCGTGATTCTTGAAGTGTTGTGGAAGAAAAAGGAAGCCTCGGTACGCGAGGTGACCGACGAACTGTCGAAGAAGAAGCCAGTGGCATACACCACGGTGTTGACCATGTTCAAGATACTGGACAAGAAAGGTCTGGTCAGTCATCGAACCGAAGGCCGGGCCTTCATCTACAGTGCCGCAATCAGCCGCAGCGATGCGCGTAGGCAAGCATTGGAGAATCTGCTGAAGCAATTCTTCAACGGCTCGTCGAACGTGTTGGCGCAACACCTGATCAGCGAACACGGTATCGACCCTGAAGAACTCAAGGCGCTGCAGGAAAAAGTGGCTGCCCCACCACCGGCAAAGGGGAAGAAGAAATGATCGGTCACTGGACCCAGGCGTTACTGACGCTAGGCGCGCAGCATCTGTGGCAAAGCCTGCTGTTGTTGGTGTTTGCAGTACTCGTCTCGGGCATGGACAAGCTCAGTGCGGGGGTGCGCTCTTGGATGCTGCTGGGTGCATTCGCGCTAGCTGCCGCTTCACCTTTGGCCATTCTCCTTCCGGGTGATGAACGTCCTCTCATCGATGTTTCCTTTGCACAGTCCGCCGCTGCAGAAGCTGGCGCGCCGGGACTGGTTCGTGCGAACGCCACCACGCCACAGGGAGAGACGCTGTCTCAGGAGGTGGCGGTCAATGGCTTGTCGATTGGATCTCCGGCAGTACTGAAATTCTTGGCATTGATCTGGTTCGTGGGAACGCTATGGAGTTTGACGCGCATGCTGATGGGCTGGTACCAAGCCCGCCGCCTGCGCGGATCAGCGAGCCGTGCTCTGGAATTGGAACGCCTGATGGGCTCCGAGCTGCCGCACAACGCAGCGATAGCGTTTTCAGACGCGGCTGTTGGGCCGATGGTGATCGGTCTAGTGCGGCCGTGCATTTTGGTTCCGCCAGAATTGGCGAAGTCGCTGACGCCTGCGGCGATGGCCGATCTGCTGTTGCACGAAATTGCTCATATCCGCCGCCGGGATCTATGGCTGTCGGCGGCACAGCGTCTGGTCCTCAGCCTCTATTGGTGGAGCCCCTTTTTGCGAATCATCGGGCGACGCCTGGATCTGATGCGGGAAATGGCCTGCGATGAGCGTGCGGCGTTGCGATCGGGCGGCGGCCGCGCATACGCGGGTTCGCTGCTGGTCGGCGTCAGTAAGTTGCTGACGCCACCTGATCGTGACGCGTTGCTCGCGGTCGGCGTTTTCGGCCACCGTAGCGATCTGGCCCGGCGCGTGGACAGCCTGCTGAGCATGGAGGGCAAGGCGGCAAGGCGCGGTGTGCATGCGGCGTGGGTCGTTCTGTGCGCGATGGCACTGGTTGCCCATGTCGGTATAACGCTGGCCGCGACGCCGCGGTTGGGACGCAACACGATGTCGGCACCGTCTTCGGCCAGCACCGAAACCGGCACCTCCTCAGCGCAAGCAGAGCAACTGATCGCCGCCGCCTCTGCGGGACGGTTGGATGAAGTACGGCAACTGGTGCGCCGTGGCGTGGATGTCGACTCGCAGGTCGATGGCGAAGGGACCGCGCTGATCGGGGCCGCCAGGCATGGACAGTCAGTGATGGTCGATGAGTTGCTGGCCCTGGGTGCGCAACCCGATCGCCACGTCTGGGGTGATGGCAATCCTTTGATCGCCGCAGCCAGGAGCGGCCACCTGGACATAGTCGAACGGCTGGTCGCCGCGGGTGCCGATGTGAATCGCGTGGTGACCTACGATGAAACGCCGCTGATCAACGCTTCCCGGTCGGGGCACCTGCCTGTCGTGACGTATCTGGTGGAGCAGGGCGCCGATGTCAATCTCGGTGTCGTGGCGGATCGGGGGCGGTGGCGTTCACCGCTGAATCAGGCGCGCAATCCCCGCGTCTGGAACTACCTGGTGCAGCACGGGGCCGTAGCCGGCAAGCCTTAGGCCGGTAAAGCCGCCTCGCCTCTGGCCCAGTAGGGCTGGAGCTCCTTGGCGATCGCATACAACGGTGGCTCTCCGGCCCGCCGATGGAGCCGCACTGCCTGTCGATCCACGTTTCGGCGGTCCAGATTCGCGACCTGGAATCTGAGAAACGCACACGTACTCTTCCCACTCAATGAGGCGCCGCATGAATGCGACCACCATCCACAACATGAAAACAGCGAAGCACCGCCCACTGTGCGCAGAACTGCTGGGGAGCGCACTGGGTTTTGCGCTCCTGACTTTCGCCGGCACCGCCGCCGCGGCGACCGCGCTGGAAGATGCTTCCACGCGGACGGCATTGGCAACCGGGCTACGGCCGACGGTGCTCCATGCCGGTGAGGCGCTTCCGCACTGGTCGTTGCAGGAGCGCATGGCCCATCACCATGTACCGGGTGTGGCCATCGCCGTGCTTCGGGACGGACAGGTGGTGCACAGCGTGGGCTACGGCACCCGCGAAGCTGGCACGCACGATCCGGTGGATGGCGACACATTGTTCTCGGTGGGGTCGGTCAGCAAGATAGTGACTGCTGCCACGACGCTGCGCTTGGTGGCCGATGGCAAGCTGGCGCTGGATCGCGACGTCAATACCTATCTGAAATCCTGGCAGATAATCGCTTCGCCCAAGGCGCCCCATCCGATGGTGACCTTGCGCATGCTGATGTCGCATACCGCTGGGTTGGGCGTGCATGGCTTCGCCGATTACCTGCCTGGCGAAGCCATGCCGACGTTGTTGCAGATACTGGACGGCAAGGCTCCTGCCAAGAACGATCCAGTGCGGCTTGTTCACCCGCCTGGTGAGCGCGGTGATTATTCCGGTGGCGGCGTCATGGTCGAGCAGTTAGTGCTGGAAGAGACCACCGGCTTGCCCTTGGAATCCATTGCGCGCATGCAGGTCTTCGATCCTCTGCGAATGCGCCGCAGCACCTTCGCCAATCCATTGCCGGCCAGCGCGGGCAACATCGCCAAGGCTCATGACGGCAACGGCGCAGTCACCGCGTTGCCACGAGGCTGGCAATCATTTCCGGAGCAAGCCGCATCGGGGTTGTGGAGCAGTGCTAACGACCTGGGAGCGTTCGTCGCCGGTGTGATCGGCAGTTATCGGGGCAACGGCAATTTCCTCCCCCGACCCATCGCGACCCAGATGATGACCGAAGTCTCGCCCAGCTGGCATGGCCTGGGTCCGCGCCTGGATGGTGCCGGCACGACACGGATATTCCACCATGGCGGTTCCAACGACAGCTATCGCGCTTGGATCGAGGGCTACCTGGAAACTGGCGACGGTTTCGTCATCTTGACGAACGGCGAGAATGGCGGCGCGCTGAGTACCGAAATCCGCAATGCGCTGTCCGACGCCGTCGGGCGCGGAGTCAACCCGCCGGTGCGGGCGATCGCCCTGGACCTGCAGGAACCGGCGTATGCCGACTACGCCGGGACATTCGTGATCGACTCCGCAGTGCCGATGGATCACCGCCGTGCCCTGGCCGACTTCTTCGATATCGAGGCGCTGGAGGTAAAGGTCGCTGATGGTGAGGTTAGGGTAGGTGTGGCCGGGCGGAACCGCACATCGCAGATGCTGCCATTGACGCCGAACCGCTTCGTTTCACCGGACATCGATTCGCTGGAGCTCGAATTCCACAGGAATGCGCAAGGCCGGGTAAACGCATTGAGCATCGAGCACGGAGCCGCCAGGGCCCATTACACTCGCCGCGAGTAGGTCGGTAAAAAACAAGCCGACCTCCAACCTGATCGGCAACGCGTTCGCGCACACAACCGTCGGCCGGGTCCGGATCGACACTCACGGCGCTTGCCTGCGCATCATCAACACGTTCGTTGGCGATGCGTCAGTGGATCGCGAAGCACCCCCGCGATCTGACGTAGTGCTTCCTCAACGCTTCTTGGGTTAACAGGCCCTGATGCGACGTTCTGTTAGCCAAAACGCTCGTGCAGCGGTTTTCTGTAACGTCGGCTCACCGGCAGTTCGACGCCGGTGCGCAAAACGACCGCATATTCTCCCGAACTTTGAAGCTCAAGCCCGCGGACGCGCTCAAGGTTCACGATGGTCGAGCGGTGAATGCGGATGAAGGTGTCGCCGAGATCCCGTTCGAGTTCCAACAAAGTGCGGCGGATCACATGCGTCTCCCGCCCGACGTGCAGGCAAGCATAGTAGCTCGCGGCTTCCACCCAATCGATGTCCGACACATCGACGAAAAGCAGCCGACCCGGCGATCTGACGACAACCCGGCGCGGCGTCTGCCGATGTGACGCGTAGTGCGCGATTTTTTCCTTCGCGCGGGTCAGCGCCCTCATGAAACGCGCGTCATCGAAAGGCTTCAGCAGATAGTCGAACGCGCCAGCCTCAAAGGCACGCAGTGCATGTTCATCGTGGGCAGTAACGAAGATGATCGTCTGGGGCAGGTCGGCGCCCAGTAATTCCAGGACATCGAAGCCCCCGCACTCGGGCATCTGCACGTCGAGAAACACCAGATCCGGTTTCCGGTGTCGAATGGCCTCGACGGCCGCCGCTCCCGAGGCGCATTCCTCGATCGATCCTATGTCGGGGTCATGGCGTAGCAAGAGCGTGAGATTGCGCCGGGCGAGGGGCTCGTCGTCGACGACGAGGGTGCTGATTGGCGCAACGCAGGGGTTGGACGGCGTCATGCGGCACCGGCCAGTGGCAGTATGACAACCACTTCAACACCGCCGCCCTCCACGTTCCTGACGAGAAGATCGGCAGCGTCGCCGTGCATGATCTGCAGTCGCCTACGCAGATTTGCTAGGCCGACGCCGGCGCTATTCGACTCCCAATCGTCCGCGAAGTCCAAGCCGTCGTTATAGACGCTGAGACACAGAGTCGCGTCCCTTCTCGCTGCCGCAACGCGGATCTCTCCGCCCGCCACCCGCTCCGCGATTCCATGCTTGATCGCATTTTCCACAAGAGGCTGAAGCAGGAGACTCGGGACCTGTGCGCCCATCAGTGCTTCCGGAATATCCACGCTGTACCCGAGGCGCTCTCCGAAGCGGATCTTCTGAATGTCGATGTAGCGCTGAAGATACTCGACCTCCTCCGCAAGCGTCACCTCCGGCCTGTGAAAATCCTGGGAAGCGCGGCGAAGTATTTCGCTGAGGCCGACGATCATGCTCACTGCCGCCGCGTTGCGACCATCGCGCACCAGCCCGGCGATGGAATTGAGCGTGTTGAACATGAAGTGCGGTTCCATCTGGCGGGTCAGCGCCGCGAGCTGGGCTTTCGAAAGCTCTGCGTTGAGCTGCGCGGCCTCGGTCACTTTGCGTGCAACCTTGTCCCGCGAGTCCACAAGATAGGTGATGGCCAGGATCAGTGCATAGGCGAATACGCAGATCAGCCCATGAAAAACCAGCGTTGCGCTCAATGCGTCAAAAAATTCCGGCGCCTGCCGATGGCTCCAGGGATTGAAGAGCATCTGGAGTGCCGCAGACCACGCTTCCGCCGCCACGGTGATCGCTAACAACGCCATGAGATGAGCAGCGATGCCTCGCGCTGTCGGGGCGGGAGTAATCGGATGGCGCCTGGCCAGTTTGATGACGAATGGGGTGGCCAGCGCCCAAGGCAGCCAGGCGGCCACTTCGGTCACGAAGAGCAGAAATTCTCCGCCACTCATTCCCAGCGCATGCTGGATGAAGACGGACTGCGTGGCCTCGAACACCGCGCCGGCGGACCAGAACACGGCGATCCATCGCCAGCTGACGTTTTGCGCGGAAGGAGCGGTGTGGTGAGTCATGCCGGCGATATTAGTCCAAGTCAGAAAAAGCACGTCATCGATGCAGCGAAACGCCAGCTGGCTGCAGCGAGCTGCCTTCGCCTGCGCGATCGGCGCCCCTAGGCTGGGCGCTGCAATGGCGAGAGGAGCACTTCATGCACGACGCGCACCCCTGGTTGTCTTCACAGTCCGCCCTGCGCGCTGATGGCATCGCACTACTGTCAAGAATTGGAGGGATCGTTCTGACATTCGCCGCCGCCGCGCCGGCGGCCGCTCAGGACAACGCCGTTACCAGCGCTGCCGACGCGTTTGGCGAGCGCGCCGGGATCGAGCAATCGGGTCTGTATACCGAGAGCCAGGTACGCGGCTTCGATCTCAATAACAGCGGTGCCTATCGCATCGACGACGCCTATTTCAGTCGTGCCCAGGCGCCAGACGACACGGTCCTGGCGGGCGTGAGCGTGCGCGTTGGAGTGAACGCCGCACGTCTCCCTTACCCTGCGCCCTCGGGTGTCGTGAACTATCGGTTGCGCGAGGCCGGACCAACGAACGAGCTGCGGGTCGGTGCGGGCTTTCGCGACTTCGGCACGCGTGTGGTCCAGAGCGACGTTTCGTGGCGTGCAGGGGCGTTCAGCCTCGCCGGCGGCGTCGTGTGGCGCCCTGTGTGGCGTCTCGCGAAAGGCGAGCGCGGCTCGGGCATCAATGGCGGCGCCGTAGTCGGCTGGAACCTCGCGCCCGGTCACCGTCTGCGAGCGTTCGGATCGATCAATGACCGCGAATATGACGGCGACTATGCGGTCATCCCCAGCGCGGGTGCGATCCCGCCGAACCTGCGGACGCTGCACCAATACTCGCCGGACTGGGCGCGGACCGTGGGCACGACCACCAACCTTGGCCTCCTCTACCGCGGTGAGCTCCATGGTTTCACCGTCGACGCATCGGCCTTCCGCTCGGTCTTCTCCCTCGACAATGCGGACAACACGCTGATCTCATCGGACGCGCAGGGGAACGCCACCGCCACCACGCTGCGGACCCCGAAGCGCGACTACCAGGTCTCGAACACCGGCGAAGTCCGGCTGGGGCGCGCGTTCGAAACGGACGATTTTGGAAACCACATCACGCTGTCGCTGCGCGGCCGGCACACCACCACCGAGCTCGCCTCCAGCCTCGCCATCCCGCTGGGCGCTTTCGAGCTCGTCACCGGCGATCCGCCGGAGGTGCCCGAACGCCCATGGTCGGGCACGCGCGGCGAAGACGTCGTCAAGCAAACTACCGTCTCGGCGGGCCATGGCCTGACCTGGCTCGATCGCGTGCAACTGCGCCTCGGGGTGCACCGGACGCGCTACGACAAAGCGGTACGCTCGACGTCCGGCGTAACGAGTGAGCGCCTCAGCGACACGACGCATTACAACGTTTCCTCCGTCGTCAACCTGACCGATCGCACCGCAGTGTTCGGGAGCTGGGTGACGGGGCTGGAAGAGAGCGGGTCGGCGCCCGCGTCCGCGATCAACCGCGAGGAAGTCCTGCCGCCGGTGGAAACCGAGCAGTTCGAGCTGGGCGCGCGCCACGCAATTTCTCCGCGGCTGACCTTGATCGCCGCGCTCTTCGATGTTTCTAAGCCCAGCCAGGGGTTTCGTCTCGACGGTTCGTTCGGTGTTGTTGGCGAGGTTCGCCATCGCGGCTTCGAGGCCTCGATCGCGGGGGAGCTCACCCCCGAGACCAGCATCCTGGCGGGCGTCGTCGCCTTCGAGTCCGAGCTGTCGGGAGCGCTTGTGGATGCCGGCTTGGTCGGCTCGCATGATATGGGCGTATCCCAGCACGTCGCGAACGCCACAATAGTGCGCCGGTTCGGAAGAGATTGGTCGCTGGATGCGACCGTCAGCTACATGGGCGAGCGCTGGGCCGACACGGCGAACAGCTTCAAGGCGCCGGCCGTGACGACACTAAGTCTGGGCCTGCGCCATGGCTTCATGCTCGGCGGTCGCCGCGCCGACCTGCGTATCCTGGGTTCGAACCTCCTCGGGGCCGAGGGCTATCTTGTCGCGCAATCCGGGCTCCTTTCGCCCGTCCCGCCGCCCACCGTGCGAGCGGTGCTCACAGTCGCCCTTGGCGCAAAAGAATAGGATGCTCCGCGCGAAAACTGACGGCCTTGTGGCTTCGGTATAACCGGCAATCCGCACCACGATGCCCGGCCATTCCTGCATCATGCGGCGGCGCTGCCCACCGCGCAGTAGTCCTCATCACCGAGCACCTTCGCGCCGCGCGGTCGATCAGATGGGTACATGTCCGCTACTGGCCGGAGGCGGACGTCTAAGGAACCTCTGAATAATTGTCGTCGTCCCCGCGAAGGCGGGAAGCGCTCTTCAACAGCCGAATGGTTGGTCATGACGAGCAAAAGCCGAATTATTCAGAGCTTCCCTAAGTGAGGGTTGGAACGGCAGCTTTCGACCCAAAGCAGACGTTCGCTATCGTTCGTAGATTAGGTCTGGAGCAGGAAATCGCTGAAGAACCTGCGCTCGACGCCACGCAGCGGGTCGATGAACGCCAGCCGTTTAGCCAGCAATTGCAATGGTGCCGAGTAATCGCCTGCCGCGCGGTGGAACAGTGTCGGATACATTCCATCGTTGGCGATCGGCGCCCCCAGCGCGGCCATGTGCACACGCAGCTGGTGCTTGCACCCGGTGATCGGCGTCAACGCATAACGCCAGTACCCATCGTAGCGCGCGACGACGTCGATCCGGGTTTTACTGTTCGCCGGACCTTCGATCTCCTGCATGCGGAAGAACGGTTCGCCGGCGACCATCCGGCTGGAGCGGATGCACGGAAATTCGACGTTTGGCAACGCTGGCGCAATCGCCTCGTAACCTTTTTCGATCCGTCGCTCGCGAAACAAGGCCTGGTAACACGCGCGGCTTTGCGGGTTGCCCGAGAACAACACCAATCCGGCGGTGTCGCGATCGATTCGATGCAGTGGCACCAGCGAATGGTTTCCGGTTCGGCGGATCAGCCGGCCCAGCAGGGTTTCATGGACGTGGGCACCGGCAGGTGTGACCGGCAGGAAATGCGGCTTGTCCGCCACCAGCAAGTCGGCATCGGCGTGCAGCACGACTTCATGGAACGGGATCGGCGGTTCGTCGGAAGCTTCGCGGTAGTAATGGACCTCGAGCCCGACCCGATACGGCGTTTCCGGCGTCAACCATCGCCCATTGCTGTCCACGACTCGCCCTCGCGCCATTCGCTCCAGCCATTGCAAGCGCGCCACTGCCGGGAACCGTTCACACAGGCAGTCCAGCACCGTCGGCCACGCCCCCGGCGGCAATTGCAGTGTGCTAGCACCGAGTCCATCAATACTGGGGGGACGTTTTCGCATGCGGCAGTGTGCTCGCCATGTGCGGTTTGCATCAATGCCGACGTCAAAGTCCGCTTCTGGCCGGAAGCCGACATCACCCCCCAGCTCCCCGGCCTCTGGAAAAGCTCAGCTCTTACGCATAAGGATCATCTTTTCCTGCGTCATGTCGCGCATGGTGTAGGGGATGCCGCCGGTGCCGTATCCGGATTCCCTGCGGCCTGCGAAAGGCATCCAGTCGGTCCGGAAGGCGGTGGGGTCGTTGATCATCACCGCGGACGCATCGAGACGGTTGGCCGCACGCATGGCGATATCAATATCTTGAGCGAAAATGCTGGCCTGGAAGGCGGTGGGCAGGGCGTTGGCGCGCGCGATCGCGTCGTCGAGTTCGCCATAGCGATAGACCGCGACCACCGGGCCGAAGATCTCCTGCATGGATATCCGTGCGTCGACAGCGGGATCGAGCAGCACCGTCGGTTGCAGCGTCGTCGCCGAGAGGCGTGTCCCGCCGGTGGCGAGCTTGGCGCCGCCCTCGACGGCCTCCGCTATCCATTCGGCGACCCGGTCGGCCTCGCGCGGCAGGATCAATGGGCCGACCTCGGTGTCCTTCACCGTGGGGTCGCCGGTACGCAATCTTTCGACGCGCGCGATGAGCCTGTGCGTGAAGTCGTCGGCGATGTCATGGTGGACGTAGATGCGCTGCGTCGACACGCAGACCTGGCCAGCATGGTAGTACCCGCCCTTCACGATCGGCTCGATGATCTTGTCGAGGTCGGCGCTGCGATCGACGATGGCCGGCGCGGCGCCTCCATGCTCCAACGCCGAGCGCGCCCCATGGGCGAGCTTGGCATGCAGCGACCAGCCGACCCTGGCCGAGCCGATGAAGCTCAGGAAGGCGACCCGCTTGTCGGTCGCCAGTTTTTCGGCCAGTTCGTTGCCTTCCGGCACGAAGCTCTGGCACCAGGGCTCGGGCAGGCCAGCCTCATGAACCAGCGCGACGAACTCGAGGCACGAGAGCGGCGTCGTGCCCGCGGGCTTGACGATGACCGGGCAGCCAACCGCGATGGCTGGCGCGACCTGGTGGACGATCAGGTTCAGAGGATGATTGAACGCCGAGATCGCCGCCACGACGCCGATGGGCTCTTTGGTGGTAAATGCCCAGCGGTTCTCCGCGGCCGCGGACAGACCCATCGGGATTTCCCGTCCGGCAAAGTTCCGCAGTTCGTCAGCGGCATTGTGGACGCCATCGATGGCGCGGTTGGTCTCCACGATAGCGTCAGGTAGCGGCTTGCCACCCTCACGTGCGATCTGCATTGCCAGATGCTCGCGCTTGGCTTCCATCAGGGCGGCGAGTCTGCGCAGGATGGCGATGCGCTGATGGGGGTTGAGCCAGCCGTCGCGATCCTTGAAAACGCGTTCTGCGGCGTGCAGCTTGCGCTCCAGTGCCGCGGCATCATCGGTTTCTATTTCTGCGATCGGTGCACGATCGAAGGCCTGCACGACGTTCAACATGGTGGGTTTCCTCGCACATCAGGTGCTTGAGGGAGGAGTGGGGCGTCATTTCCTGTGCGGCCCTGCAAGCGGTCGGTGACGACCGATGGCGTCGCGACATATTCGCTCACGCGCACTCCAGGCCGGGCGCGCGATTGCGCAACTCATCGACCAGCACGCGGGTGTTCTCGGAATAATCGATCGGCACGTCGACCAGATGGACCCCGCCGCCAGCGAACGCGGCTTCGAGCGTCGGCACGAGATCCTCGACCGCCGTCACTCGCGACCCCTTCGCGCCATATGCCTGGGCATAGCGCACGAAATCGGGATTGTCGAAGCTCATGCCGAAATCCGCGAAGCCATCGACCGCCTGCTTCCAGCGGATCATGCCGTAGGCACTGTCGTTGAGGATGACCACGACCAGGTTCAGCCGGAGCCGCACCGCCGTTTCCATCTCCTGCGAATTCATCATGAATCCGCCGTCGCCACAGACCGCCATGACGCGGCGATGCGGGTAGAGCATTGCCGCCATCATCGCCGAAGGCAGGCCGGCGCCCATCGTGGCGAGCGCATTGTCGAGCAGCAAGGTGTTGGCCACATGCGTGCGGTAATTGCGGGCGAACCAGATCTTGTACATGCCATTGTCGAGACAGACGATGCCGTCGTCCGGCATGACCTTGCGCACGTCGTGGACGAGGCGCTGGGGTGTGACCGGGAAGCGATCCTCCTTAGCGCGGTCGTTGAGGCGAGCGAGGATCTTCTGGCGCAGTTCGATCATCCCTTCATCGGGGGACAGCCGGCCTTCGAGCCGCTCGGCAAGCGCTTCTACAGAGGTCCCGATATCGCCTATCACCTCGATGTCCGGATGGTAGACCTGCTCGACCGTGGCGGACTGGTAGCCGACGTGGACGACGTGCGGTCCGCCGCCGTTGTTCATCAGGAAGGGCGGTTTCTCGACCGTGTCATGGCCGATAGCGACGATCAGGTCGGCGCGCGCGACGGCCTCGTGGACATAGTCGCCTTCCGAGAGCGCGGCGGTGCCCATGTAGAGATTGGATCCGCCCGTGACCGCGCCCTTGCCCATCTGCGTGTTGAAGAAGGGCAGCCGGGTGCGCACCACGAACGTCGATAGCGCCTCGGCGAGCCAAGGCCGGCTTCCGGCGGCGCCGATCATCACCAACGGTCGCTTGGCAGCGAGGATAGCTTCCGCAGCCCGGTCGAGCGCGGCGGGATGCGCGAGCGGGCGCTCAAGCGGGTGGACCGGAATGACGGACGCGTTCTCGACCTCCTCGGCTGCGACGTCCTCCGGCAGCTCCAAGTGCACCGGTCCCGGCCTCTCCTCCATGGCAACGCGGAAAGCGTCTCTTACCGTCGCGGGAATGGCCGCCGCGCTGACGATCTGGCGCGTCATCTTGGTCAGTGGCTTCATCGAAGCGACGATATCCACGATCTGGAAGCGGGCCTGCTTGGCGCTCATCACGGCCTTCTGTCCGGTAATGAGGATCATCGGCATGGCCCCGAGATGGGCATAGGCCGCGCCTGTAGAGAAATTCAGCGCGCCCGGGCCCAGCGTGGCGAGGCAGACCCCGGGTTTGCCTGTGAGCCTTCCATGCGTCGCTGCCATGAAGGCGGCGGCTTGTTCATGGCGCGTCAGCACAAGTTCGATGCGCGAAGTCCGCAGCGACTCCAGGAAGTCGAGGTTTTCCTCGCCCGGTACACCAAAAATGCGGTCCACGCCTTCGTTCTCAAGCGCGTCGACCAACAAGGCAGAGCCCTTGCGCATTGTTCGGACCTTCATGGGAGTGAATTGGACAGAACTGGGACGAACGTTATTCTTATTCGCGGACGAGTCTAGCAAGCGATACGTTAACTGCGCGGGGACCTGACGCTACCCGGAAAACGCGTCAGCGATGATCCCTGGTTCGGGCAGCACCGCCAGAGATGGGTGGGAGTGGCAGGAAGCGGACATTAGCTTCATGCGCGGATGGAAAGTCTTCTGGTTCGTGCATGTCAACGACAGGCCCGAATTCGCATGACAAATAGATCGATTGGCGGATTTGAGTCGTCCAAAAATGCATGGACTAGGCCGCGAACATTCGTAGCTTGCACGCAGCAGCAACATCCAGTTTGTTCTACTCCGAGGCATCATCTTGGGAGAGACATTGATGTTCGACCAGAACAAGGCGACGCTTGCAAAGGCCAATTCCGCCGTCAAGGCCGGCGACAATGAGGGCTTCCTGTCGTACTGCGCCGAAGATCTGGTGTGGACCACGGTCGGGCAAAGCAGCCTGAGAGGTAAGCCCGCGGTGCGCGGATGGATGCGTGAGAACTACGCAAGACCACCACACTTCACCGTTGATGAAATGATTGCCGAGGGCGACCTTGTCGCAGCGCTGGGCACAATCGAAATCGAAGTGGATGGTGCTCCGGTCGCCCATGCCTATTGCGATGTGTGGCGGTTCCGTCAAGGAAAAATGGCCGAGTTGCGCGCCTTTGTCGTCCCCAAGAACGCGGACTGAGCGGACAGCACGTGGCGCCCGTGCAGGCGCAGGTGTTGGTCGCTGCGGCGCGCTGAATATCACCAGGCCAGAGGTTCGAAACAGCGCGGGCACGCGATATGGACGGCGCGGGAGTGTCGCTGGCCAGGGCATTCGTCGTAGCGGCGAGCATGCCGGCGAGCAGTAGGGGCAGGGCGTTCATCGTGACGTCTCCTTGAGACGGAATCGGCGTGGACTCGTGCTTGGGCTAACGCGCGTAATCGACGCTTCGGGGAGAGGGCTCGTGTTTCAACCGGTCAGTTGCCGCAGCAGCGTGGCGAAGTCCGCCACTTCCCAGTGCTCGGCCATGCGGTCGTTCTCGATCCGATAGAGCTGGAACGCCATCGCATCGATGCGACGCCCGGTCGCCTGAAGTCCCAACGCGGGAAACTCGCCGCGATGGGTGCCGGTGACGCTGTTAAACACGGCCACGCGATCGCCTTCGGCCACCATGTCGTGAATGGGAAGCTGCAGATCCGGGAACGCTGTTCGCAGCGTGGTGAAGTACGTACGCAGGACGCTTCGGCCGCGGGTTTGCCCCGGCAGATGGTCGTCGTAATCTTCGGCCACGATCTCGTCGAAGGCCGACAGGTCGCCGCTCTCGATCGCCGAGAAGAAGCGGCGAACGAGGACCTTGTTGGCGTCAGTCTGCGAAGACATGGGGATTCTCCTTCGTGGTGGGTTGACTCGATGCTTGGGGTGGCGGCCGCGATACGATCAGCCTTGAGAGCCTCGCTTTTTCAGCTCGCCCAGGTACCAAATGATGATCGGGCGGGCGCGCTCGGCCTGCGCGGACTTCCAATCGCGGAACAACTCCGTGCTCAAGGCGAGCGCGGTATTCGGAATCGCGCCGGCGTGGGCGAGGCGGTCGAGTGCGGTGGCATGGGCAATCTGCGACTGCCCACCGACGGCGTCCGCCACGATCATGACCTCATAGCCTTCCTTGATCGCATCGACCACCGGGAACGCCAAGCAGATCTCCGTGTAGAGCGCACCGAAGATGAGGCGCTTCTTGCCGGTCGCCGCGACTGCCGCATGGAAGGGCTCATCTTCCCAAGCGTTCATCGAACTGCGATCGATGATGTGAGCGCCCGGGAGTTCTTTTGCGATCGAGGCGCGAGTCGGGCCGTTGACTCCCATCTCCACGCCGACGGTGGACAGGATCACGGGAATGTCGAACGCTTTGGCGATGCGGATGAGAAACCGCGTGTTGAGATCGATCAGTTCCGCCGGCGTCTCCGAGCGAATCTGCTTGAACATCTCGACTTGGTAATCGATCAGCACCAAGGCAACTTCGTCATGGTTCCAGACGCCGCCCTGAGGCGAGCGGGGCTGCGACCGATAGCTGGCTTTGCCGGTCCCGCTGGCGGCGCCGGACGACTGCGCGAATGCGCTGCCGACCATGGCGGCACCCGCCATCCCCGCCGCGGCCGCCAGGACCGTTCGACGCGACATCGTCAGCGACGGCGCCTCGGCGCCAGTGGGCGGTGCGTCTTGCGCCGCGTTGATGCCCACATGCTTCGAAGGCATGGATGGGCCGACGGTGTTGAAGGGAAGGTGGGTCGACATGGCGGCCTCGGTGGTTGGGGTTCGTTGAGGCTGCTTGCGCCGTTTCGCGTCGGCCAGCCCCGATCAGGTCAGTCCTTGCCCCCTCGATCTGGGGGCCTCGGTTGGAGTTGGATGACGCGCCGACCATGGCGCCGAGCATCGATCGAGTAGGCGCCCGGGCCCATCAGTGCGAGCGCGGCGCAACCGCCGAGGTGGCCGAGCAAGAGCAATTGCTGAGGCAACTGCGTCCCGGCTGCGGCCACGATTACCGCGATGCCCAAGAGCAGCCTAAGAGCAGGGCGATCCAACGTGTCGCAAAACCGAGAATCAGACCCAAGGCGCCCAGCGCCGCGAGCGAAAGAAAACGCCATGGCGATACACGTTGCTCTGGACCAAGTTGATATCGTCATCGGATCCGGGACCGATCGATCTGACCATTTTCACCGAGAATCCAACGCGGTCGCTGGTGTGTGATGCCGGCAAATTGAAGTAGTGATGCGTCGGATCAGGGTTCAAGTTTTCCGCTCTGAAGATGCAATCAACCGAATCCATCTTCTCTGTTCCTGTCGAGAATTCGCATCCTTCCTCGTCAACAAGCACAATATTCTCCAGTGCGGCGGTCCGAAGACTGTTAGCCCTGGCGACGCTTGATGACGCACCTTTGTTTATGACCTGACAGGTGTTGCATCCACATACGCCGCCATCTGGCGTTCAAGTGCTTTAACTGCGCTGCTGCGCCAGCCCTCCGCCATTGCCTCTGACATCGGATCGGGAAATATTTCCTCTTCTCCCTTCTCCACGCCGTCGAAGATAGCCCGCGCGGCAGACTCCGGAGAGGCCTTCGGTATGTCCAGATCCCGAGTCATATCGGTATCCATGGGTCCGGGCAGGGCGACATGTACGCTCACGCCCCGGCTAGCCAAGAGAGCGCGTAGCGCTTGTGACATGGAGAATGCGGCCGCCTTTGAGACTGAATAAGCCGGATTGAACGGCGACGGGGCAAGAGACGACAACGATAGAACGTTGACGATGGCGCCTCGAGAGGGCGTTAGCAACGGTAAGGCGGCCTGGGTGAGGTCGTAGGCGCCGTACAGATTGATCGCAAGATGCTGCTCGAGCATGGAACGATCGCTGAAATCTTCGAAATGACACAGGCCGGCGTTGTTGACGAGGATATCGAGCGCCTCGACCGTCTTGACAGCTGCATCAATCTGCGCGGCATCGGTGATGTCCAGTGTCAACGGCGTGACACGGCGGTCTGGGTGGACGGAGGGTTGGCGCGCACCGGCGTATACCCGCTTTGCGCCCCGCCTCAAGGCTTCCTCGACCAGTGCCTGTCCGAGGCCGCGATTGGTCCCGGTGACCAGCACTACTCTGTCCGTGATCTTCATTTCAGTATCCTCAATTGGTTATCGGCAGGCGCGCCAGAACTTGCCCTTGCGCATCGGAATGCGCTGCTCTTAAGGCAGCGCTCGTGATAGCTCGCTGAAATGGCGGAACAGTTGTGCGACCTATGCCTTATGGTCATGAAGCATGCTGATGCGGCCACGGCCGACCTTTGCCGGTTTCGCACAGTAATTTCAGGCTCCTTAGGAACTGCCCCCACGTGTAGTTGCATTCAGCGAACATCGACGTGTATTCCTTCCAATCATCGTGATGGAGGGTCAAGAGTGTTGCTGTATCACCATTCCTTGTTTGTTGTATCTGGTCAATCGCTTCCGGATTAGAAATTAACAGGCTCTCTTTATCGCTGGCATGAAGCTCGAAAGAAATAGTAGTCCCTATCCATTCGTCGGCACCTGTCATGCAAGTCCATTTGACCTGCTCGGACGGTTTCAACTCAGTGACTTTCATTTCTTTGAAGTAAACGGGGCCAAATGCAAAACGTGAAAAACTGCCACGCTCAGGTTTTGCCTTTGTGTCGGGCGTCCACCACGCCGACAATCCTTCCTGGCTGGTAATGGCGGCGTAAACTTTCTCCGCCGTAGCTCCAATCAGCAGCTCGTGATGAATATTTGGCATTTTTTCAAGCTCCTCATCTCCAGCGGTCGTAAACAAGATTGGGACCGCGCGGCGAATAGCGGGAGTAACAAGTGTGGCGTGATATGAGTTGGTGCGGCGATCGGACGATCTTGGCGTAGGTGCTGAAGAAGGGGCCGACATCCGCGGAGCCGATGCGAAGCGAATATGAGGACTGTTTGAGTTTCACGTTGTGGGCCAGGGGCGCCCGCAGGCCGTCCCAGTTCCGGTGGTTGAACAGCGCGACATAGCGCGCCACCGCAGCGGACGCAGGCCGCGCCTCCGGAAGCCGGCCGGCTTGCGTGTTGATCTGGCGAAGGCACGCGCGACCCCGCGACAGCTTTCCGGTAGATTGGCTGCGCGATGGCTTCAAGCGGTGGAAACCGCCGCTAGCTCGCCAAGGTGCTCGTGCTAGCCCTTACACTAAAGCAACGGCCGATCGTGTCCATGCGGCCTTCCGAGCCGGCAAGAGGAATCCGAGTTGCGAGTCATGTGCTTGAATGGATGGGGCGGAAAGCTGTATGAGCCGCTCATCGAGTATCTACGCGAAGTTTCTCCCGATATGTTGTGCTTGCAAGAAGTCGTGCACACCCCAGCGTCGGACAAGGACGTTTTGATATATCGCGATGGCGCTCACGTGCTTCCGCAACGAGCCAACCTATACCGGGATGTCTGCCAGGCGTTGCCAGATCACGTGGGCATCTTCGCCCCGGCTGCGCAAGGAACCCTCTGGGATGGCGATGAGCAGATCCCCTCGCAATGGGGATTGGCGACATTCGTACGGAAGTCTCTTCCCATCATCGCGCAACACCAGGGCTTCGTTCACAAGACGTTCTCGTCGGACGGATATGGCGAGCATCCAAGGTCGCGGACCGCGCATGCAATCCGGGTCTATGATTTTGAACGCGGTTGGCCGGTCTGCATCGCGCATATGCACGGGCTTCGCGACATGGCAGGGAAAATGGACACGCCAGAGCGTGACGCGCAAAGCCGAAGGTTCGCTGACATTTGTACTTCCGTCATGGAGAGCGGAGATCGCCTGATCGCGTGTGGCGATTTCAATGTGGAGCCGTCGAGCAGGACATTTGCAACCTTGGCCGAGCTTGGACTGGTCGACTTGGTGACGTCGAGAGGTTTCGACGGCACACGTACCTCTCACTATGGGAAGTCTGGTCGATATGCCGACTACATGTTGATCAATGCGTTGGTTAGTCCGGTTTCGTTCGACGTCATCGCTTTCCCGGAAGTTTCAGACCATCGTCCTTTGTTATTGGAGCTGTGAGAGCACGCTCATCGCTAGTTGAAGGCGCAACGGCTTTGCCGCATGCCGCCCAAATGGTGCCTTCATCTTCATTTTCTTTGTTCCCCGAATCCAACGTGAAAGTGCAAATGTTTTGAATCCTGATACCTGCCCAGGTTGGTCACCACGCGGCAGGCGCCATACTGGGCTTCGACTTCCGCGGCCACGTCTCGAACGACGTCGAGCAGGTCGTACACCAGCGACACATCGTGACCGGCGAGATCGGTCAATGATGGGATGTGAACCTTCGGAACCACGACGATGTGGATCTGCCAGTAGGGTCTCGTATGGTGAAATGCCAATACATTCTTCGTTTCCCGCACGACATCAATCGGAGTTCGGCCACTCAACGCTTCGTCACAGTAGAAATCGCTAGTCATTGATCGAATCCCAGCCGAACATCCGAGTTGTGCCGAGCCGCGAGGCGGCTTTCGGCCCTGGCGAGTCGCTAGACGAATCTACAGCAACCTTTTATCGTCTGGTTATCCACGCGGTTCAAATGTTGGCGTGTTGAGAGCATAGAACCGCCCGCCCATGGATCTACGGTCGCTGGTCGCATAGATGCGAGCGCCGCATTGCTTGCAAGAACGATCGTCCGGAAATGGCCAGCGCCCGCAGGCGCGCCGGCGCACCGTCCTGGGCCGATGCGGCACAAGGCCGCTGGTAGTGGCAGAAAGAGGTGGCACCGCGGAAGATCGCGCGCTAATCCACGCTCATGCCGCAAGTCAGGTTTGCTACCGTTCCCGTCATCGCGTCGGCATGGTCCGAAGCCAGAAACGCCGCCGTGCTGGCGACATCTGCCAACGACGGCAGCCGTTTGAGAAGCGTCCAGCCTTCGATCAAGCTCCGGAACTCTTCCGCCTCACCGACAGGAAAATCGGGATCTGGCCCCAGGGTGTCGCCAATGCGATGTGGCCGAATGCACACGACACGTACGCCTTGCGGTCCCAGCTCGGCCGCCAGCGTGCGTGTCAGTCCTTCGATTGCCGCGCAGGCAACACCAAATCCGGCTGTCGAAGCCACCGCCAACCGCGCGGGTGAAGCCGAAAGCGTGAGAATGACGCCGGAGCGCTTTTGCACCATGTGCCGCGCCGCGGTTCGCGATGTCAGGAACTGCGTGGTCGTCCACGACACGATCGGGGAAATGAAATCGTCTCGCTTTAGATCGGTCAACGGGACGCCTTGCAGGACACGAAAGCCGATGGCGTTGAAGACGACATCGATGCGACCGGCCTTCCGGATCACCTTGGCCGTGTATTTCTCTATCGCGTCCTCATCGAGTACATCGACTTGCGCCACTTCAGCTTCACCGCCGGCCGCAACGATATCCCTCGCCACAGCCTCGACCGGCTCGGCGTTGCGTCCGCTAAGAAAGACTTTGGCGCCTTCACGGGCAAAGGTTCGCGCTACGGCGCCACCAATCGCTCCTCCCGCGCCATGGATCACAGCGATTTTATTAGTCAGCAGCATGGTGATTTCCTCTGGCTATTAAGTTGATGGCAGTGGAAACGAGTGGTGCTCATGCGCGACCACCCAACGGCCGTCCAGCTTTCGAAGTCCGACGGTGAGGCGCAGGCGGTTGCCAGGATCCTTCTTGAGCTCCTCGTCGGTTCCGCAACGAAGCAGGGCGTGCGCGAACGCGACATCATTCCCGGCGGTAACCTCGAGCGAGACGATCTCGAATACAGCGCCTTGTTTCTGGTACTCAAAAAAGGGCGGCCAGGTTTCCCGATAGGCCGCCTTGCCTCGCACTTCGTTCGGGGGCGGCACGTCGAACATCACGATGTCATCGCTGTGATCGACAAGGACCCCGTCCATGTCGGCGGCGTGCACCGCCTGCGCCCAGCACTCGATCAGCACACGGATTTCAGCTTCGTCATTGTTCATTTTTCGCATCTCCTTGCTTGGATGACGAATGACGCACGGCGAAATCGACAGGCCGCTGTATCGCCACCACGGGCAGCGGGCACAGAGTTCATCAATGGCCATGCTGCTGCGTTCCGGATTTGCCCAGCGTCTCCAGCAGCAGGGATACCGCTGCCTCAATACTCGGATCGTGGCCGGCCGCCAGCATGTCCGGCCGATCGATCGCTTCGACGTCCGGTACCACGCCCTCGTTCTCGATCACCCAACGACCGTCCAGGCCAAGACTGCGGGCACTGGCTACCTGCACTTCGCCGCCATCGGCAAGCTTCGGGTTGCCGTCTACCGCGATGGTCCCACCCCAGGTGCGGGTACCGACCAATGGGCCAAGCTCGAGCTGCCGGAAATAGTGGGCAAACGTGTCGCCGCCCGATGCCGAATGGCCATTGATCAGCATCGCCTTCGGTCCGGTGTGGGTGAGTTGGGGTGTGGACTGCAGCGGCTGGTCGCGGCGCTTCCAATGCTTCATGGGCCGTCGCGCCAGGAGCTCGATCATGCGGTCAGGCACCAGGCCGCCGCCGTTGTAGCGGTTGTCGATGATCAAGGCTTGCTTATGGCCATAGGCCTGTATCCCCAACAGCAATGCGCCGTAACCGGATGCGCCGGTGTTGGGGACGTGGATGTAGCCGATGCGTCCGTTGGACAATCGGTCGACCAGCGCGCGCCGCTCGCGCACCCACGCAAGCTTGCGCAGGCCATGTTCCGAAGTGATGGTCCGCAGCGTCACATCGCTTGCACCGATTTCGCTGGGCTTCGCATTGATGCGCAGACGGACATGCTCGCCGCCTTTGCCCTGCAACAGCTGGTAGATATTCGAGGCTTTGCGGGTGTCCACGCCGTCGATAGCGAGAATGTAGTCTCCCTCGCTCGCTATTCCTGCCAGTGGCGACCGCGTGTTCTCATGCCAGGGCTCACTTGGAAAGATGCGTACGATACGAAAGTAGCCGGAGGGGTCGACCTCGATCTCCGCACCGAGCAAGCCGCCGTCGCGCCGCGGGAACTTAGGCTGGTCGCCCGAGTTGACGTAGAGATGGCTGGCGTTGAGTTCGCCGACGAGTTGGTGCAGCACATAATCCAGATCCGCCCGATGCGCGATCTGCTCCGCCCAGGGTGCATAGCTGGCGTGCAGCGCGCGCCAGCGCGCCATCCCGCCGTGCATATCGGGATCGTAGAACCAGTCGCGCACGATGCGCCATGAATCGTCGAAGGATTGGCGCCACTCTTCGCGGGGCTGCAACAGGACCTTGAGTCCTGAAAGATCGAGCGCGGCGGCGGAGAAATCCTGCTGCGGACGCGCGGCAATCAGCGCAAACGCATCGTCACGGCGCACCAGCGCGCGGCGGCCATCTCCGGAAAGCGCATAGCTGCTGACGCGTTCGGTAACGGTGGCGTCCTGCGTGGCGCCGATGTCGACCATACGCAGGGTCAGCGCGCCGGCCTCGGCATCGTCTTCGCTGCCTGATAGGAAGTACAAAGCTTCGCTGGTCGCACGCAACGTCCGATAATCGCCGGAGGCCACTGGAATTGCCTGCGCGCGATCAATCATCCCAACGGGATCGATGCGCACGTCTTGGTTGATCCGAACACGCGAAGAATGCGCGGCTTTCGCCTCCGCCCAGGCCGGCGCCTCGCCGGTCAGCCCGATCGCGTATATGCGGGTGGCGGCAGTCGGAACGAAATTCTCTTCGTAAGCGCTCATCGTCAGCCGGATGTCGCGCTTGGAGAGCACGTACAGCCATCGTCCTTGCGGATCGAAAGCAGGGCCGAATGCGCTGGAGGTCGGTTCGGTGACCGCGTACCGTGAGCCATCTTCGACCGAATACAGCCAGACTTGATCGAGCCGTGCGGCGTTGCGCCGCGTGTAAGCCAGCCAACGGCCGTCAGGCGACCAGGCGTGATCGGTCAGGTCGGCGAAGTCGTCGCGATCCACCTCGAGGACGCGGCCTGTGGCGACTTCGGCGATGTGCAGGCGGCGCGAGTGGTCGGCGAACGCAAGCCATCTTCCATCCGGCGACCAAGCCGGAGTGAAACGCCACACGTTGCCGCCCCGGGTCAGTTGCTTCGCGGTGCGGTCGGCCAGTGAACGTACGTAGAGTTCGTATTCCCCGCTCGCATCGGAGAGATAGGCGATGTCTCGCCCACTAGGCGAAAGCGCCACGCCGTGCTCGCGCACCGTCGCGGTGGCGGTCAGATTCTCGACGACGCCACTTGCGGTCTGCAGGTTCAGGACTTCGCCACGCGCGCCGAATACGATACGTTCGCCATGCGCGTCCACTGCGAATGATTCGACGTGCTTCGCCACCGGCGTCGAAGTCGCAGCGGCATGGCGAAACGCATCAGGTACCTGGATCGGGATGCGTGTCGCCTCCCCGCTGGCCGGATCGAATCGCCAGAGCCAGCCATCGCGTTCGAACACGATCGCATCCCGGCCCGCGCTCGGCCAGAGCACATCCATGGTGTCGAAATGGGTGACCTGCTCAGGCTCGCCGCCGCCGCCGGGCAACCTGTAGAGATTCACCACGCCACCGCGGTCGGAGGCGAAGTAGACCGTGTCGTGCAGCCACATCGGCTGCGCGTCGCTGGCTCGGTGATCAGTGAGCCGCCGCGCGGCATCGTGCTCCAGGTCGTAGATCCACACGTCCGGCGCTCGTCCGCCGCGATAGCGCTTCCAACTGCGGAAATCGCGGTCGATCGGCGTGTAGACATACTGCAGGCCGTCCGGCGACAGCATGCCGCCGCCGGACTCCGGCATCGGTAGCGGTCGCTCCATGCCACCGGCAACCGGCACCAGATACGGCCGCGCGTTGCGGTTGCCGTGTGGCGTGCGGTTGGCCAGCACCAGCACGTGCTGCGCATCCGGCGTCCAGCCGAGCACGCGGTAATCGGTGCCGCCGCGTGGTGGCAGCGGACCGGCATCGTTGTACCAGGTGAGTTGCAGCGGCTCGCCACCGTCAGCCGGCATCACGAACACCTGTCGCGTGCCGTCGTACTCCGCCGAGAACGCGATCCGGCGGCAGTCGGGGGAAAACTTCGGGTAAAGCTCCTGGCCCTGGTGCGAAGTGAGCCGTCTGGCGACGCCGCCGGAGGCTGCGACGACGTGCAGATCCCCAGCCTGCACGAACGCCACCTGATCACCGCAGATGTCGGGGAAACGCAATAGGCGCGTGTCGCCCGCGTGTGCGGCGAAGCTCGCGAACATGCACAGCGAAAGCACGCACAGCGAAAGCGCGCGTAGCGAAAGCAGCGCCGCGAACCACTTATGGGCGGGGGACAACCAGCAGTGGTAAGCGCTTATGGATCCGGCTATGGCGGTCGCGGGTAGGCGCATGGAAACGTCGGCAGAGATGGACAGGACCGTAATCGTGGGCGGAATCCAGCCGCCCAGGTAGAACACCGTTCGCCACCCAGCTGTGCGATAAACTCACAGCATGACGACCTTGCCGCCACTCGACGGCCTGACTGCGGTGCTCGCTGCGATCCGTGCCGGCTCCTTCACCGCTGCCGCCGATGAGCTCGGTCTCACCCACGGCGCGGTCAGCCGCCGCATCCAATCCGTTGAGCGCTGGCTGGGTACGCCGCTGTTCGAACGCCATGCACGCGGCGTGCGCGCCACACCTGCCGGTCAGCGTTTCGCGCGAGAAGTCGAGCAAGCACTGGCGACTATCAGCCAGTCGGCCGAGCACTGGCGGCCGCGGCGTGAACTGGAAACCGTACGTATCAGCGTGGTGCCTTCATTCGCCAAGCTGTGGCTGCTGCCGCGGCTTCGCGCGCTGCAGGGCGCGCCAGCCGAGCTGCGCATCGAACTGTTGGTCGAACATCGCCTGGTGAATCTGGAAGGCCGCGAGGCCGACCTGGCGATCCGCTACGGCGCAGGCGTGTGGCCGGGGCTACGCACTCATCTGCTGATGCGCGAAACGCTGTTTCCGGTGGCGGCGGCAGACATTGCGCAACGTCTTGGCCCGCGGGCATCGGCCGAGCGGATTGCCCAGGAGCCGCTGCTGCATGATTCGGACACCACGCAGTGGCGTGCTTGGCTGCAGAGTTGTGGACAGCGCTATCGCCCGCGCGCGCGCGATCGGCGCTTCGAGGATTACGATCTTGTACTGGCCGCTGCCGAGGCCGGTCTCGGCATCGCGTTGCTGCGTGCACCGCTCGCGGTGTCGGCGCTTGCTTCCGGACGGCTGGTCCCAGTCAGCGACCATGTCATCCACAACAAAGCCAGTCACTGGATTGTCACCCGCGCCGATGAGGATCGGTCATCCGTATTGCGCCTGATCGAGCGGATGTCGTCCGAATCCAGCTAGCGCTTTCGTTGGCGTTCGCTTGAACCAAGCAGACTCGCGAAGCAGGTCGGCCTGAATAAACTGCCAGAACCGGATCTACAGCAGCCTTATGTCCTCGGGCTCCCGATCCGGCCTGTCGTGCAGATTGTCGTAGAACTTCAACGGTGCGGCGACCAACTCATCTCTGTCCACGTCCAGTGTCGGAATGTGGAGCGCATAGAACCGTCCGCCCATGGATTCATGGTCGCCGGTCGCATAGATGCGAACGCCGCATTGCTTGCAAAAGGCATAGGTGAGAAACGGCGCCGGATGTCCGGCAGGCGTCCAGCGGTACTCGCCCATTTCTTCAGGGCTGGTGAGAAGCTTAAAGTCGTCGTCGCCAGCGAAGGCAAACCATGCCCTGGCTTTCCAGCAGAGCGAGCAATTGCACCGCTGGGTGCCCTTGGCCAGGTCAAGATCAGCTTCGTAGCGGACTGCCTTGCAATGACAACTGCCTTGATAATGCTTCTTGGGCATTTCATGCTCCTGTTGTTGGGTGCTGTTGTGCAGATCCGCGTACTGCCAAACTCTACCAAGTCATCACCGAATTCTTTCCAGCGAAGGTGAGATTGTCTAA
The DNA here is from genome assembly GCF_040948865.1 of Pseudoxanthomonas sp. UTMC 1351. Lineage (NCBI taxonomy): Bacteria > Pseudomonadati > Pseudomonadota > Gammaproteobacteria > Lysobacterales > Lysobacteraceae > Pseudoxanthomonas > Pseudoxanthomonas sp. UTMC 1351. Next base: position 90,699 of record NZ_JAVGJT010000009.1, read on the forward strand.
GGTTCCCAGCCCGCCCATTTAGACGCCCCAGAGCGTCCTCGCCTCTTCGGCGACCACCTCGGGCATCTCTTCCGGCCAGAACAGCTTTCCGCCCTCGACCAGCCGAATGCCGCGGGAACCGGGCAGGATATTGTCGAGCCACGTCGCCCACACGACGGGGAAAAGCGGGTCTGCCGTTCCCCACACCATGCGTGTTGGCGTGTTCAACCGACGGAGCGTTGGCTCGATCGCGAGCAGGGGATTAGGGTCGAGCGCCGCCAGGTACCCATTTAGCTGCGATCTGCGTAGAGGCGATGCGACGAGTGGCCTAAAATAGTATTCAATCGCCTCATCCGTGACGTTCGCCGGGTTCATGTAGGCGGAGCCGATGATGCCTTTGTCCGAGCGGGCGTAGACAGGATCATCCAAGTGCCGCTGCATCTTCTGGTCATACGTGCCGGCCTTGGCAGCGTTGATCGAATTGCGCATCTGCGGGGGCGGGCAGTTTTCGTGCACATCGCAGTTCGTCAGGAGCATCGTGCGGACGCGATCCGGGTGTTGCACCGCAAAAAGCTGTGCAATGGTTCCACCGCTGTCGTTAGCGACCAGATCGACAGCGGGAATAGCCAAGCCATCGAGGAACGCCGCAAGCATGTCGGTTTGCGCTTGGGGAGAAAGGTCCTGCTGTTCTGGAACGTCCGAATATCCCAACCCCAAGAAGTCCAGTGCGATACATCGGCGATGGGGCGACAGGCGCTCAAGCGATCCACGCCAGTGAAACCCATTCAAGGGCAGGCCGTGGAGGAACAACGCCGCCGCGCCGCGCCCTTGTTCCACATACGCGATGCGTCCGAAAGGCGTTTCGGCAAAGCGGCGAAGTGCGGTGAACGCCGCCGGATCCAGTGCAATCTTCTCCCTGCTCGGCGCCACGCGGCAAGCCGAGACGGCGGCTATGCCGGCAACTGCCGCGCAGGTCTCCAGAAAGTTTCGTCGGTTCATTTCAGATCCTGTGCCGCTGCGGCGCTAGATAGCGGCTGTATTGATACAGCGGCTTCCCACTCAGGCAAGGCATCTGGGACGAACGACAGAAACTCGGGCGCGAATGTCGGATGCGCATTTATCCCCGACCGTTGCGACGCCTCATTGCTACTGATCGGCGTTATCGCGGGGCGCAGATCGACTCTAAGAAAGCGCGGTGAATTCCTTGTGGGAGCGACGTGAGTCGCGACGTTGATGTCATCGGTCGCGACTCACGTCGCTCCCACAAGGACGCTATGCCGGCATCTGCCGAAATGGTGCAACGGCGCCGTTCAGGATAGCGATCGCACATCAACGCCGGTCCCAGAACCATCAGACTTTAGAGGCGTTCAGGCCCGCCATCCCAATTGCCTTCCGCAACCGATCGCGATAGCTCCGCCCACCGGATAGCTTCTGACCGTTGTGCAGGCGAAGCAGATACTGTCCTGATGGCAACAACTCCACATCACGCACCGCACCGATCCGGACCACGCGGGAACGGTGTATGCGCACGAACTGCGTGGGATCTAGCCTGGCCTCGAGCGCAGTGAATGTTTCGCGCGTCAAGAGACGCTCATGTCCGCAGTGCACCTCGACGTAGTTGGCGCTGGCGATCAGCGAGTCGATGGTCTGTACCGGCACCAGCCGCATGCGCGCACCCGCCTGCAACAACAGGCGCTCGGGAAAAGCAGGCTTGCGTGCGGTCACACGCATCCGTAGGCGCGAAAGCGTGGCCTGCAAGCGCCGCACGGTGAACGGCTTAAGCAGGTAGTCGACAGCATCCGTCTCGAACGCACGAACAGCATGCTCGGAGTGGGCGGTCACGTATACGACGCATGTGTCGCCTGCAACGGCGTTCGCCGAAACGTGCAGTCCATCTATTTCCGGCATGTGGATATCGAGGAAGGCGACATCAGGACAGTGCGAGCGAAGCGCCGCTATGGCGGAAGCGCCGTCTCCACATTCAGCGATGACCTCCACACCGGCCTCTTCCCTCAGCAAGCGCGATAGGCGTGCCAGTGCCATCGGTTCGTCATCCACCACGATGGCGCGGATACGCTGGCTCATGCGGCCTCCGGAAGTCGTTGCAAGGGCAGGTCGATATGAACGCAGGTTCCGCTCGCTGGCGATGTCTCCACCTTGAAACGGAAGTCGTCGCCGTAGAGGCATTGCAGCCGCGCGCGCGTGCCCGCCAGCCCCACGCCGTGTCCTGGGATCGCGGCAGTTTCGCCGCTTCCATCATCAGAAACTTCAAGAAGTAACCGATTGTCATGGCTTCGTGCCGTAACTCGGATGCTGCCAGGCGTCATGCGTGGCGCTACGGCATATCGGATTGCGTTTTCGACCAGGGGCTGCAACAAGAGCCGTGGCACCGCGACCGAGCACAGTGATTCGTCCACATCCAGATAGAAGCGAAGCCGCGGCCCCAACCGGACTTGCTCGATGCCCACATAGTTTTCTATCAATTCGATCTGGTCGCCTAGAGTGGTCTGTTGCGTCGATCCGCCGTCGATGCTTTGCCGCAGCAGACCTCCCAGCCCCACCACCATGCGGTCGGCGGACGCCACGTCGCGATGCATCACCTCGCTGATGGAGTGCAGCGCGTTGAACAGGAAGTGCGGATCGAGCCGCGCCGAGAGCGCTTCAAAGCGCGCCTGCGACAGCTGTGAATGCAGCTCGGCGTGTTGTCGTTGGCGCAACCGCTCGCGCTGTGCGTAAAAGAGCGCATGCGCCACGCCAATAATCATCCAGGCGGTAAGCAGATTGCCGAGGAAGCTCGTGCGCAGCAGCGCGGTCCAGCTTGGCAACTGTTCATGCCAGCCTATCCAGGGATTGAACGCCGCAGTACACAGTGCGCGCATCACGATGACTCCCGCAACCGCCAATGTCAGCCACCCAATCGACCTAAGCAGGGTGCCGCGCTCCATGGGATGGCGACCTACCCACCAGAGAAGAAACAGGGTGAATGGGATCCACAGCACCGCTTTGGCCATTTCCGTGCGCAGCAGATAGGACGAGGTGACCTGCCCGGAAAAGGCTTCATACATCTGCCCTGTCCACACGAGTCCCGTGAGCAGCCACCAGGCGCTCACCCAAAGCCATGTCAAGGTCGTTTGTCGTTGCATAGCGGATTGTTTCCGATCGAGGACTTCCTGGCCAGCGAAAAGCGCGACTCCGTACTGCAGGTGACGCAGGCAACTGGGCGCGTAGCTTGGCACTCCCACTCTTTGGTTCCAGTGCAAGGTGCGGGACAAGGGCGCCGGCGGCCGGGAGTTTGTCATAAGCGACTTGCCAGGGAATATGACCTATTAGGTCATTGAGTCGGATAGGGGACGCCGGTTAACTGCCGGCACCACCCCTCACCGAAAGGTCGATCGGATGTTCCGGCGCGAATTCCTTCAAACATTAACCGCGGCGGCCGTCGCTTCGATGGCGTCCCGTCTGGCATTGCCTCTAAACGCGGCCGCAGCGAATCAGAAAAACACGGACGTCTGGAGCCCCGCGCAATTTCATGCTGCCCGGCGCTTCGCCGGCCTTCCGCAGGGAAAGATTGCATTCGTGGAGCGCGGCAGCGGGCCGGTTGCGTTGTTCCTGCACGGCTATCCACTGAACGGCTATCAGTGGCGCGCACCCATGGCGGCGCTGGCCACAGAGCGGCGATGCCTTGCGCCCGATCTGATGGGGCTTGGCTATACCGACGTCGCGGCGGACGCCGATCTATCTCCCGCGGCGCAGACCGCGATGGTGATCGACTTGCTCGATCGCCTGGAGATAGCCGATGCCGACATCGTCGCCAATGACAACGCGACCGGCATCGCACAGCTGATGGCCGCGCACCATCCGCTGCGAAGCGCCACCGCTGTGGTAGGAGCGCCGTCCCCGGCGCGAGCTCGTTGCTTCTATGTGGTCTGGCACCAAGAGCTCGCGGCGAGAGGCCGCTCCTACCCAAGCGTAGCGTTTCCTGGCAATCAAACGCCGCGTGCGTCGGCCACGTGGGGCTGGCGTACGGCACTGGAAGGATCGATTGGCAGGGATACTTGTCGAAGGGATGCGAGATCCCTGAATGACCGCGTTTAATGGAGAGAAAGTACCTCGGCCTGCTGACGCGTTACGATGCGGAACTCCCCACGCCGCACGTTGTCGATTCCCCTTCATGAAGGCCCACACCCCCGAAGCACCTCCGGCGGCATGAGCATCGCCTCGACCCGTGTGGAAACCTGGCCCGAACCCAGGATCGAACGCTTGCAGCCGTGGATCGCCGCGCTTTTCAGCGCGTTGCTCCATCTGCTGATGTTGCTGATCCTGCTGTATGCCTCCAAGCCCATTGTGACGACGTCGCAAAGCGCGGCCGGTGGCAGCAGGGTGAAAGTGGACTTCATCGGCGAGCCGCGCCAGTCCGAGCAGCCCATAGAGGCACCGCAGAATCCGCCGCCCAAGCAAGCGCCCGTCCCGCCAACGCCTGCCGCCTCGCGCGTGCAGTCCACGCTGGTCGAGCACACCGACAATCCGGTACCGCCCGACGCGCCCAACATATCGGAGCCAATCCCGCGTCCGAGCGAGCCACAACCGCAGCCACCCAGCCCGCAGGACGACCCGGCGCCTAGTCAGGCACAGAAGCCCGCCACCAGTCCGCCACCCTCGGCACGGCGCCGTCCCGAGACCTGGACGGGGCGGCCGCCGGGCATGATCGAGGAAGATGCCGCTCCTGAGAACGCGGGGCTGACCAACAGCCCAGCCATCAACAACGGCCGCGGACGCGATGTCACCGCCGCCGGGCCCAGCATGGAACTGGGCGGCTATCTGGTCTATTACGAGGTACTCAGCGAAGACAAGCTGCGCGCCTGGGCCGACCAGGGCATCAAGGAACTCTTCATTCCTTTGCCTGGCACGCGGTACTACATGATCTGCTCATTGGAGATCGCGCTGAAGCGCGGCTCCGGCAAATGCCGAGCGCTCGAGCCTAACTCGCCGGAGATGGCAACCATCGGCGACGCGCGCAAGGTCGTCACCATGCTGCAGGTCTACAAGCAAGGTGAATTGGTCTGGCGTGGCCCGGGGCCTTACAGATGAGTTCACCGGGCGCGGCTGCGCGGACTCCATTGCAGTTCGCGCCCTGCACGTGTCCGTAGGTTCAAGGATCGAGCGGGTCGAGCGGATCGACTCGTGCGGAATCCGGGGAAGGACGGAAAACAATATCGAAAGGTGAGGTGCGCTTGCCGATCTTGCCGGGCTGGTAGCCGAGTTCACGCTGGTTGCGCGCGACGAATTCGGTGCTTTCCACGGCATCGATGTGGCGGGGATCGCTCAGGACCAGCGCGTCGCGATCCATCGGCGCCTTCATCGACATCAGCAATCGCGCTGCATTGCGCAGATTGGTCGTCGTATGCCGCGCATAAGGTTCGATCACGACCGCATGCGCAGGCATGCCGTAGCGTTCGATCAGTGCGTTGCGCATTTCGACAGCCTCGACGAAACGCGTATCACGTGGATGCACGGCAGCGCCGCTGACGATGATGAAAGGCGCCAGCCCGCTGAAGTAACGCTGGGCGGCGACCTTGACGTGCAGCTTGCCACGCGCGCTCAGCGGCGTCAGCAGATCTTCCGGCCCGGCGCCGAGCACGATGATTGCGGTGTAGCGGTAGCGCGACCAGTCCAGCTTCCGCGCATGCTGGAAAGCTTCCGAATTGAGCCCTTCATCGATGGGCTCGAAAGCGATCGCATCCAGCCGATCGTTCACGTCCATCAGCGCCAGCGCCAGGCCGATGCTGGGATCGAACGTGGCAACCGCTTCATCGCGGCTTACCTCGCTGATGGAAGCCGCCACCGCTACGTCGGCAGCGAGCCGCTGGCTGCCCTTCTTCCCGATCGGGCCGTCGATCTCGGGGTAGGGCGGCGTGCCGCCCTTGCCGTAGACGTCGAGGATGGCGTTGAGCCCCGCCAGTTCGCGGCGGACGGCCTCCTGATACTCGCGAGCCTCGGCAGACGAGCGATCGTGCGCGGCCGTCTTCGAGACCAAGCCGATCTCATCTTCTTTCCACGCCGACGCATCGATCTTGCAAACCGCATTGTCCGCGCATGCCGCCAGACGGCGACCCCGATCGGCCAGCATCGTGCGAACTTCAGCGCTCGCCTGCGATGCGTCCATCGCCGTGACCACCGGAAACAGACGTTTGCCGAGCGCGGCGATTAGCTTGTCTTCCGCCGTCACCGCGAACACCGGCTGGATCGCGGCGACGGCCATGCACAGCAACAGCGCGAAGCGCATTACCAACTCCGGCTCAATACCAGGCGGAAATTGCGGCCGAACAATGGGCGGCCGTAGATCGCCTCGCTGGAACCCTGGCCCGCCAATGCATCGGTGCGGGTATTGCCTTCGGTCAAGCCTTTCTCATCGGTCAGGTTGTCGCCCACCAGTTGCACGCCCCACGAACCACGTTTCCAGGAGACGCCGAAGCCCAGTGTCTGGTAGGACGGCAACGCGGTGCGGTTGAACAGATCGACATAGGATTTGCCGACAAAATCGTAACGAAGATAAGCCTCGATCTCATCGTTGCCGGACAGGAAGCTGAAAGTCGGGCGGATGTTGCCGTAGAGCTTCGGCTCGCGGACGATCTGGTTGCCGTTCACCGCGCTGGGATCCGCGCCGGCGCTGTTCTGCAGATTCTCGTATTGCGGGTCGCTGAGCGTCACCGCACCCGCCAGCGAGAACCAATCAGACGCCCTGAACATGCCGTCCATCTCGACGCCCTTGGACACTGCCGTACCGATGAAGGGCACCGACTGGTCGTTGCGACCTGTCACTGGGTTGTAGGCCACGAACGAGGCATTGAGCGGATCGAACTTGGTGTAGAAAGCCGTCAGGTACAGATAGGCGCGATCGAAGGTCGCCTTGAAGCCGAGTTCGTACTGATCGGTTTTGGTCTCGACAATAGTTGGATTGATGCTGCGCGCAACGCTGGACTGCGGTGCGATCTCCACATGCGAGGCGCGGCCGTAAGCGCCGAAGTTGGAATTGAAGTCGTAGTTCAGGCCGACCGTCCAGTTGGTGACCGAAGGATCAAGGTTGTGCGTCTGCGTACCACCGCTGAAGCGCCGGGTGGTGTCGTCGGCCAGCGTGTCGGCATCGCCCAGGTTGGCGCCTTCGGTCTGCTCGGCATAGCCGTCGTAGCTGTATCGCTCGTGGCGGATACCGGCGTCCAGTTTGAATTTGTCGGTGATTTCCCAGGTGTCGTTGGCGTACACCGCGAACATCTTCGCATCCACTTCACCGTTGTTGAGCGTGGTCGTGTAGCGCAACACGCCGTTGTCGGTCACGTAGCCCAGCGGCGCGCCTTGCGCCGAATAGGCCACCAGGTCCAGCGTCCTCGGCTTGCCCGCCACTTCCAGCAGCATGTCCTGGAAAGCGGTGAAAGCGGTGGTGCCGTAGAACGAGGTATAGATACCGATATTGAGATCGTGCGCGCCGAAGCCGGTTTCGAACCGGCGAGCTGCACTGAGGTCCGCCTGCGCCGAATAGAACTCCGACTCGATGGCGCGATACTGTGCGGATATCACCAGGCCGGAAGCCGCGTAGGGGTCGTAGGCCGTGGCGCCGTTCGTGCCGGCCAGCGCATAGCCCATCGACGCCACATCGGCGCCGAAAGCCGTCCGCGCTCGGGCGAGGTAGCTGTTGGCGAACGTGTTTCCATCGACCGGGTTGGTGGTGGAATAAAGCGCATCGAAGCTCAGCTTGCCCTTGGTGTAGCCGGACTTGAACGAGACGACCCAGTCGCCGGCGTTGTTCTCGTACTGGAAGCCGATGTTGCTGAAACGCATATGGCGGCCGTCCGCCAGATCACGGCGCAGGCTTTGCGTCACACCCGCGGAATCCAGGTACTTGAGGTTCACGTTGCGCAGCGAAGGCGAGTTCATCGTGCCTTCGAAGTAATCCAGGTACGGATCCAGCGACACCGAAGGATCTCGCGGATCGGCAATCGGAATCGGCAGGTAGAAGACGTTGTGGTCGTCGACGAAAGTGCCACTGAACTTTATCCAGCTGTCTTCCATGTAATGCTTGATGTTGGCACGCAGCTGGCCGCCTTGATCGTTGGGAAAGCCGTTGTCGCGATAGCCGTCGTGGTGACGCAGGAAACCGCCGACCGCGTAGTACGTGTCTTCGGAAATGGCGCCGGATTGATAGGCCTCGGCACGGTAGAGACCGGTATCGCCGAGCGTGAGCTGGGCCTTGCCCTTCGTCTCGTCGCCGCCCTCGGCCAGGATGTTGTTGACGATGGCCGCACCACCGCTGGCGTAGATCGGCGCCGGACCGCCACGCACCACTTCGACGCGCTGGTTCATCACATCGAAGCGATGCATGCCTTCGCCGGAGTTGAAGAAGTGCCCGTCGATTTCATGGAACAGCGGCAAGCCATCCTGCTGGAAGATGATGTAGCCGCGGTCGGTCGGAATGCCGCGCAGACGCGTGATGTTCTGCACTTCGCCACCAGTCGATTCGACATGGATGCCGGGCACGTTGCCCAGCAGATCCGCATAGCTCTTGGGCGCCAGCTTCTGCACTTCCTCCGCGGTCAGCGAGTTGACCGCATAGGAGGCATCGAAACGACGCTGGGTCCTGGCCGAACCCGTGACCACCACCGCATCCAGCTCGCTGACCTTCGCGCTTTCCTGCGGAGCGGGCGTCTCTTTCGTCTCAGGCTGAGCTTCTGGCGCTTCCTGCGCGGCTGATACCAACGGAGCAGCAAACACAATCGCAGCCGCAACGGCCTTGGCCAGGCGATTACAGGAATAGGAACGAGGACAGCGCATGAGCAATAGACCCTTCGATGAGTGAAAAAGCACGAGTGTCGCAATGCAGCAGCCGAGCATTATCCGAAGGGTTCATTACAAGCGTGCGTAACGATTGATTAATTCTTTCTCTGAATCTCGGTTTTGTTGGCTAGGACGTGCGATCCACGGAGGCTGAGCACGCGCGCGCCATCGCACGCCTGGGTACCTTGGTTTCTGACCATGGAGGCATGGATGTTGTGGGCGGTATAACGTCGGTGCCAACCTTCGGATTCGCAGTGAGCTGGCTATTCGATCCTGCTATGCGCGCGCTTGTTAGCCCGATGCAACCGTCCTAATATCGAGCCGCTTTTGGTGCAGTCGCCTTCATCGGTGGTTTGGCGGTCTCCGCTCTTGAGAGGTCCGGCGCGGCGCTACCTAAGGAACCTCTGAATAATTGTCGTCGTCCCCGCGAAGGCGGGGATCCAGCGACTTAAACCATTGAAAGCAAAGGCACTGGGTTCCCGCCTTCGCGGGAATGACGAGCAAAAGCCGAATTATTCAGACCTTCCCTAAGGCGCTTGGCCGTGCCTGCTCGTTCTGGCCGCTGTCGGTGCGGTTTTGGTGCCGGTGTCGGGCTTCTGGCTGGTATTCCCGCCCGCGAATGGCATTGTGGCAAGAAGATCGGGTACTCACTCGCGTGCGTGAGCGAAATTTCGGGCTGCGATTCGCGCGTCCGGGCTCGATTGAGGCATTTGGCGGGTGATGTCACTAACTTGCGAGGTACAACATGCGCATTTTTACAGCTCTTGCATTTCTCGCGCTGGCTGCCATGCCCGGTGCGACCAATGCACAAGATGGTCGCTACGTCTGTTCAAGCAATGGCAACGAGATTCAGCAGCTACGGATCTATGAGATCAATCGCAGCAACAAGGATGCCTTTCACAGGCGCTTCCAAGATCATGCTCTGCGCATCATGAAGCGACATGGCTTCAAGATAATCGATATGTGGGAAAGCGATACGGGTGAGAAGATTGAGTTTGTATATCTTCTCACCTGGCCGGACCAAGCCACCATGGATTCGCGCTGGAGCGAATTTCTCGCAGATCAGGAATGGATCGACATAAAAAAGCAGACCGCTGCGGAGAGCGGGGAGCTTGTTCGGGAAGCCAATGGCCAACCATTGGTCCGTGTGTCTTATAGCCCGGCATGTTCCGCGCGGTGAGTCGTACGCCGCGTAACAACTCTTTTAACCGAAGCCGCTTTGCGGCTCGGCCTAATCCATCAAAAACTCGCACTGAAGCGCATCTATAACCGCAATGAAGAGGGTTCGGCGATCGCTACGTCCCATTCGGGCTACTTTCCGCGCCGCATGCGGCGCGACCGGAAAGTTCGTAGAACGTTCAAGCATTCCCCGGGTGCGCTGCGCTTACCCGGGCTACTGGCTGCACACTTGCCCGGGCTGCTTGCCAAATGAACCCTTGTAGGAGCGGCGTCCCGCCGCGAGCTCTTCCTGTCAGGTCGCGGTAGAAGCAAAAGCTCGCGCCGAGACGGTGCTCCTACAGGAAGGGCTACGGCGCAACCGCGTTCAGTCGCACTTGCTGGGAAGGCAGGCCTTCGGTTTCGATATCAATGACGATCGGGCCGGCTTGGCTGCCGGCGCGGACAACGGCGACTACTCGGCCGTGGAAGGTCATCCGTTCGCCGGACTGGAAGCTGGAAATATCCACCGGATTGCCGTTGCCGATGCCGGCGAATGTTCCCGCTCCGCTCACACGCACGCGGACCTTTTTGTCGTCCTTGCGTGCATAGACGGGCGTGCCGTCGGCGTCGTGCAGTTCCACCGTGACGTAGGCCAGGTCCTCGCCATTGGCGGTGAGCTGCGACCGGTCCACCGACACCGCGGCGGCGCCGGGTTGGCCTGCGGTGCGCAGTTCCCAACGCGCGGCCTCGCGCCCGTCGCGATAGCCCACGGCGAGCAGACGACCCGGCGTGTAAGGGACGTCGTAGGCGACCTTGTATTCACTTTCCACGCTGACGGTTTTGCGACCTAGGCTCTTACCGTTGAGGAACAATTCCACTTCCGGCAATTCGGAATAGACCAGCACTTCCTGGCGCTTGCCTTCCTGTCCCGGCCACGTCCAGCTGGGATGGACGTCTTCCAGCGACCAGTCGAGGTGCGGCGGCGTGATCGGATACAGGTGGCGGTCGGGCAGATCCTCGGTGCCCTTGGGTTGGCGGACGAAGGCGGAGATCGGCGTGATGCCGGTCTTCCAGACGACTTGGCGGTAGTAGGCCGCCGGACGCAGCCGGCCTGTGGCATCGATCTCGCCGCAGTACGCCAAGTGCCAAGGATAGGGACCAAGCTTCTGCCAGTCCTGGCTGTAACCCATCCAGCCGATGCCGGATTCGCCCAGATAGTCGACGGCGGTCCAGACGAAATCGCCGATCACCCACGGCTGGGTTTCGACCGCGCGCCAGTAAGAAAAGAGCTCCTTCGACAGGGACTCGGAGGTGTACATGGTCAGCTTGGGAAGCTGTTCATGCTCCTTGGCGAAGATGTGAGCGTGGTAGTTGTAGCCGACGACATCCAATTCCGCGGCTTGCTTGGTGCTCTTCGGCGGGTCGGCGTTGATGCCTTGGGTGACCGGCCGTGTCGGGTCGAGCTTGCGCACGCGGTCGGCGAGCTTGCGGGCGGTCTCGACACCTTGGGGCGTGCCGTCTTCGGGGATCTCGTTGCCGATGCTCCAGAACAGCACGCTGGGATGATTGCGGCCGCTGATGACCATGCTGTCGATATCCTGCGGCCAGTCTTCGGCGAAGAAACGCGAATAATCCTGCGGTTTCTTGCTCTTGTTCCAACTGTCGAAGGCTTCGTTGATGACCAGCATGCCCAGTTCGTCCGCTGCGTCCAGCGTGGCCTGGCTGGCTGGGTTGTGTGCGCTGCGAATCGCGTTGTAGCCGGCGGCCTTCATCAGGGCGACCTTGCGAACCTCCGCGTCGGGCGCACCTGCGGCGCCGATCATGTAGTTGTCGTGATGGATGTTGCCGCCGCGCAGCAGCACTCGCTTGCCGTTGATGCGAAGACCATTCGTGGCATCCAAGGAAACCGAACGAATTCCGAAGCGGGTCCGCCGCTCATCGACGGTTGCGCCATCGACGCGGATCTCCTGCACCAGTGTGTAGAGCTCGGGGGATTCCGGAGACCACAACCGCGGATGGGTGACGATGAGTTCCTGCGAGCGTTCCGCGCGCGCGCCGGCGGGTACCGCATGCGTCTGCCTGGCCTCGGCAACCGTCACGCCACTGGCCGCAACCACTTTCGCCACCCATTCGGCGGACTGCGCCTTGTTTGATCGGTTGGTGATGGCGGCGCTCACCGCGACCACGCCTCGGTCTTTGGCCGCGACCGGTGTTGAGACGAATACGCTCTCCGATTCGATGTGGACCGTATCGAGCAGCTCCAACGCGACCGGCCTGATCAGTCCCGAGCCGGCGTACCACCGCGACGATGGATCGGCATGGTCGACGCGCACGACGATGACATTGCTGCCGGCGCGCACCTTGCCGGTCAGATCGACGGAAAAGGCGGTGTAGCCGTAGCGGTGCTTCTTCAGGTGTTCGCCGTTCACCCAGATGTCGGCGTCCATGTACACGGCTTCGAAGTTCAGCCGGACGATGCGGGAAGCCTCGGTGGGCGTGAGAACCAAATCCCGGCGGTACCAGCCGGTGCCGCCCGGCAGATAGCCCGAATCCTGGCCGCTGGGCGTGTCCCGGTCGAACGGTGGCTGCCCATCCGCTTTGTCCATGATGGAGAAATCGTGGGGCACGGCCACCTGATGCCAGGAGCGATCATCGAAGGTGGTCCGCTCCGCACCTGTGGCTTCACCGGCGTGGAAGCGCCAGTCTTGCGACAGGCTGCGAACTTCCGCCCAGGCGGGCGATGCGCTGATCGCCATGAGCAGTGCCGCGGCGAGGCATCGTTTAGTGGCCGGAATCGTTCTCAAAGTAGGTCTCCTCCCTCTGTGTTGCGAATGCCGATCGACGGGCGCTTGTCGAACACGCCATGCGGAGTAACCCAGGTCTTGAGGCGGAAACCCTGCTTGCCAGTGGATTGAGTCCGGCTACGTCGGAGCGGCTTTTCGGGTGCATCCATGGAGGAAGCGGTCCCTCGGAAAAGGAAGCGGCGACCGGAATGTCTGATCGCACTGCGACGCTTTATGGCGCGATGCTACAAGACATACTGATGCTTCAAAAATCACAATATCGGCGGTTTCGATATCTGTTCGGATATGGAGTTGCGCTTTATCAGCGCCGAATATCAACTCCCCTATGGGCGAAGGCGCGCATGTGCTTTTTTGTAGGAGCGCCGTCTCGGCGCGAGCTTTTGACTTATTCGCGACCCCGTGGGAAGAGCTCGCGGCGGGGACGCCGCTCCTACAAAGGCGGGGAGGCTGCAGCGGCCTTTGCTCTTGTAGGAGCGCCGTCTCGGCGCGAGCTTTGATCTGTTCGGGGTCCGGTGAAGAGCTCGCGGCGGGACGCCGCTCCGCGCCCCGATAGCTGCTCAGCGCGTGCGATCAAGAACGCGCCGCAGCGCGCATAGGTGGGGAACCGCGGGCTTAAATCGCTCTTCGCTTTCGCGCGACCTGACAGAAAGAGCTCGCGGCGGGGACGCCGCTCCTACAAAGGCGGGGAGGCTGCAGCGGCCTTTGCTCTTGTAGGAGCGCCGTCTCGGCGCGAGCTTTGATCTGTTCGGGGTCCGGTGAAGAGCTCGCGGCGGGACGCCGCTCCTACAAGGGAAAACCAGGCTGCTGCCGCCGCAATACTTGCCCCAGCAATACCACCGGTGTCACCGCGTCCCTATACCGATTCGTATATCAACAGCGGTGTTTCATGTATTTGTGACATATGCCTGCGGCCCGCAGAATCGAGCGCGTCGCTGCTTCCGACCGATGCACTTTCACCGGAAGCTCGGATCACTCTCTGCTGCCGGCTACAGAACCATGAAGCTATCCCGACGATCGTTCATCCAATCCACGGCCGCGGTCGCTTCGATTCCATTTTTAGGTGCGAAGGCCGCGGCGCTTGCGCCGACCTTCTCGCCGACCTGGGATTCGCTGGTTGACGGCTACCGGACGCCCGATTGGTTCCGCGATGCGAAGTTCGGCATCTGGGCGCACTGGAGCGCGCAGTGCGTGCCCGAGATGGGCGACTGGTACGCGCGCCGCATGTACATCCAGGGCAACTGGCAGTACGACCATCACGTCAAGCATTACGGCCACCCGACCAAGGTCGGCTTCATGGAGATCCAGAACCGCTGGAAGGCGGAGAACTGGGACCCGGACGCGCTGTTGGATCTCTACGTGAAGGCCGGCGCCAAGTACTTCGTCGCGCTGGCCAACCATCATGACAACCAGGACGCGTTCAACTCCAAGTACCACGGCTGGAACACGATGCGCGTGGGTCCCAAGAAGGACATCGTCGGTATCTGGGCGAAGGCGGCGCGCGCGCGCGGACTGCGCTTCGGTGTCAGCAACCATGGCGCGCACGCGTGGCATTGGTACCAGCCCGCCTATGGCTACGACCCCGAAGGCCCGCACGCCGGCAAACGCTACGACGCCTTCCACCTGACCAAGGCCGATGGCCGCGGCAAATGGTGGGAGGGCCTGGACCCGCAGCAGCTCTACACCGGCCGCAATATCGTCATGCCCGATGGCTTCAAGACCATTCGTAGCGTCGAAGCCTGGCAGGAAAGCCAGACGGCTTTCTGGGACGAAAAGCCGCCGCTGCACAACCCGGCTTTCACCCGCCAGTGGTTCCTGCGCTGCCGCGACTTGATCGACAGCTACCGGCCCGACCTCGTGTATTTCGACAACCACGGTTTGCCGCTCGGCCAGGCCGGGTTGGACATGACCGCGCACTACTACAACGCCAGCATGGCGTGGAATGGCGGCAAGCTGGAGGCCGTCGTCAACGCCAAGGTGTTGCCGACGGAGTGGCGCGCGGGCGTGGTCGAGGATGTAGAGCGAGGCTTCCGCGAAAGCATCGAGCCGCTGCCGTGGCAGACCTGTACTTGCCTGGGCGACTGGCACTATGCGCGTTCGCTCTTCGACAACCACGAGTACAAGCCGGCGAGCACGGTGATCCATCGCCTGTGCGACATCGTCTCCAAGAACGGAAACCTGCTGCTGTCGGTGCCGATGCGCGGCGACGGCAGCATCGATGCCGACGAGCACAAAATCCTGGAAGACATCGCCGCCTGGATGGCACGCAACAGCGAAGCCATCTACGGCACCCGCCCGTGGCGCACGTTCGGCGAAGGACCGACGCGAGTGGGCAGCGGCATGTTCAGCGAGGGCGCGTCCAAGCCGCTCACCGCCGAGGACATTCGCTTCACCACCAAGGATGGCGTCTTGTATGCCGCCGCGCTCGGCTGGCCCACCGACGGCGTGCTGCGCATCCAGACGCTGGCGGAGGAATCGGCGCTGGCACCCGGCGCCATCGACCGCATCGAGGCGTTGGGTTCGACGGAAAGCCTGCCGTTCCAGCGCAGCCGCAAGGGACTGGAAGTGCGCCTGCCTGAAGGGCTCGCCGGCTCGATCGCCGTCGTACTGAAGATTCGCGGCAACGGCCTGACATGAAGAATGCAGATGAAAACACGGGTCTTGATTGCCGCTGCGGCGGGAACCGTCTGCAATGTCATCTCTTCAAGACGATTACCGATCCCTGCATCGAAGTGGAGTAAGCGATGACACAACAATATCTGCGGGGCATGGCCCTGGCCGTTCTGTTCGGCCTGGCGGCCTGCGGTGGCGGCACAACGTCGCCACCTCCCGCGCCCACGCCCAGAGCCGCAGCCGCAGCTACAGCTACAGCCACAACCACAACCACAACCACAACCACAACCACAACCACAGCCGCAGCCGCAGCCGCAGCCGCAGCCGCTGCGACGCCGCTGCAAGTAATGGCAGGCCCACTCCCAGCGAGGAAGACCTGGAACAGCGTGAAGTTCGGCGGTGGCGGCTACGTCAGCGGCTTGGTCTTCCATCCGGCCACCGCCAACCTGCTGTATGCGCGCACCGACATCGGTGGCGCCTACCGTTGGCACCAGGCGACGTCATCCTGGGTGGCCATCACCGATGGCCTGGGTTTTGGTGCGGCCGACAGCCGTTTCCACGGCGTCGAGAGCATGGCCGTCGATCCAAACAACGACCAGCTCGTCTACATGGGCGCCGGCATGTACACGACCGAAGGCAACGGCCGCCTGTACCTCTCCAGCAACCGCGGTGATCAGTGGACCTACGTCGCCCTGCCCTTCCCGCTCGGCGGCAATAATCCCGGCCGGGCCATCGGTGAACGCCTGATGGTGGACCCCAATAAGCCGTCGACGCTGTTCTACGCCACACGCACGGCCGGCCTATGGAAGAGCATCGACTCGGGCCTCACCTGGGCGCAGGTCACGTCGCTGTCGTCCGCCAAGTTGACCCAGGACCAGGTCAATGCCTTGGGCATCAACAGTGCGATGGGCGTCGAGACGGTCGTCTACGACACCGGCACCAAGGGCAGCGGCACGGCCACGCAGACGATCTACGCGCCCATCGCGCCGGACTACGTCCAAACAGCAGGCCTGGCCTCGAACCTGTACAAGTCCAGCAACGGCGGCGCCTCGTGGACGCCGGTCGCGGTGCCGATCTCCGGCTATCACATCCCCCACATGGTGCGCGCCGCAGACGGCATGTTCTATGTGGTCTTCACCAAGGAGACCGGCCCGGGCGCCGGTGGTCCCGCCCGTCTCTACAAGTTCGACGGCAGCAACTGGACCTTGCTCAACAGCAACGACTCCGCCGGCTACGGCGGCGTGTCCGTCTCCGGCACCGGCGGGACCACGCGCATTGCGCTGGGTGTGACCAACACCTGGGGCAGCTTCAGCGGCCAGCAAATCATCCGGCTGTCTGACGACGCCGGCCGCAACTGGCGCGAGATCGCGGCCACCATGCCGCATACGCCGGCCGACGCGTCCTTCTGGGGCTGGCCCGACGACGTCGAGATCAATCCCGCCAACCGGGATCACATCCTGTACGGCCATGGCGGCGGCATCTGGGAAACGCGCAACGCATCCTCGGCCACGCCGAGCTGGATCGAGCTGAACGACGGCATCGAGGAGACTGCCGTCCTGGGTCTGGCCACACCGCCGGCCAGCGCCACGTACACCGTGATCAATGGTATGGGAGACGTCGGCACCTGGGTGCACACCAACCTCGCGACCAAGCCGACGCTGACGCCGGCCACTGGCTGGAGCAACGGCTTCGCCGCCGACATGGCGTGGTCCGACCCGCAGTACATGGCCACCATCGGCGTGGTCCTGGGCACCAGCACCGGCTACGGCGTGTGGTCCGGCGACGGCGGCAACACCTGGGCCCAGTTCGCCACGTACCCGACGGGCGTCGCGGACAACAAGGGTGGGGAAGCGAGCATCGCCATCACCGCGCGCAACAGGGCGATCTGGGCCCCCGGCAACTCGGTGCCGTCCTACACCACGGACAACGGCGCCACCTGGGTGCCGACCAATCTGCCCGCGATCAACACCATCTTCCCGCGCGCCTACCGCCTGGTCGTAGATCGCAAGAACCCGAACAAGGTCTATGCCTACGATTCCGGCGGCCACTGGTGGGGCACGCCGGGCAAGGTGTACGTGTCGACGAACGGCGGCCACACCTTCACGCTGAGCCAGGGTTCGGTGAACGCGGGGCTGGCCCCCAACTATTTCGGGAACACCTCGCTGGCGGTCAACCCCAACGTCGAGGGCGACATCTGGCTGGCCGACGGCAACGCCGTGTACCACTCGACGGATTCGGGCGCGACCTGGACCAGGCTCAACGCCTTTGCGTCGATCTGGGGCGACCACGAAACGTGGTCCTATCCCGAAGTGCAGGGCGCCAGCATAGTGGCGTTGGGCAAGGCGGAGATAGGCGCGACCTACCCGGCCGCGGTCTACGTGGTGGGCGTGGTGAATGACGTGTGGGGCGTGTACCGCTCCAACGACGGCGGTGCCACCTGGACGCGCTTCAACGACGATGCTCACCAGTACGGCGGCATCGGCGTGATGGCGGCGGATCAGCGCATCCATGGACGGATCTACTTCAGCGGCACCGGCCGCGGCCTGTTGTACGCAACCAAACCCATGTAGTTCATTTCCATGGACGGATCTACTTCAGCGGCACCGGCGCGGCCTGTTGTACGCAACCAAACTGATGTCGTTCATTCGCGGCCATAGCGAATGACGGAGCAGCCTGCCGCCCTGTCGGCAGGCCTCCACCCTCATCAACCAACGCACCCAGGAACGATGTGGAGTAAACAGTGGCGCAACGATATTCAAGGGGTACCGTAACTCTGTCCGGTCTGTTGGCCATGGTGGCCGGCCTGCCGGCCTGCGGCGTTGGCGGCGCAACCTCGTCTCCGCCCGCATCCGCACCCATCGCCGTAACCGCATCCGCAGCGGTATCCGCTGCTGCGATACCGCAGGCAATGGGCGGCGCACTTCCCGCCAGGCTGAAGGAGGTCGTGGGCAACGGCCCGTTCATCGTGGTCGATCAGTTCGGCTATCTGCCCGGCCTGAAGAAAGTGGCAGTGCTGCGCGACCCGGCAGAAGGTTTCGACAGTGCGAACCAGTACCGGCCGAGCGCGACGCTGCAGGTGGTCAATACGGCGACGAACACGGTGGTATTCCGCGGTTCGCCCACGCCATGGAAGAGCAGCGCCATAGCACTTCGTCCGGCGATCGCGCCTGGCACTTCGACTTCAGCGCCGTCACCGCACCCGGTACCTACGAGGTGGTGGACGCGGCGCGCAACCTACGATCGGCGCGGTTCGAAATCGGCGCCAATGTTTACCGGCCGGTATTGGTGCAGGCGGTGCGCACGTTCTTCTACCAGCGCGCCGGTCACGCCAAGGCGGCGCAATACGCGGGCGCCAACTGGGCCGATACCGCGAGCCACCTCGGCGCATTGCAGGACAGTCAGGCGCGCCGCTACAACGCGACTGGCGATGCATCGACTCAGCGCGATCTGCGTGGCGGCTGGTACGACGCCGGCGACTTGAACAAGTACACCAGTTGGGGTGCCGCCTACGTCATCGATTTGCTGCATGCCTACACCGAGAACGAACCGGTGTGGACGGACGACTTCAAGCTGCCCGAATCCGGCAACGGCGTACCGGACATCCTGGATGAGGTGAAGTGGGGCCTGGACTGGCTGGTGCGGATGCAGAACAACGATGGTTCCGTGCTGTCCATCGTAGGGCTGGCGTCGGCCGACGGCGGCGGCCGGCCTTCCGCCGCCACCGGACAAAGCCGGTATGGCGATGCGAATACCTCGGCGACGTTGGCATCCGCGGCGGCCTACGCCTATGGCGCCCAGGTGTACGCCTCGTTGAACACACCGGCCTACGATGCCTACGCCGCTGATTTGAAGCTGCGTGCGGAGCGCGCCTGGGTGTGGGCCAACGCCAATCCCAACGTGCTCTTCTACAACAACGATGCTTCCCGTGGCACCCAGGGCCTGGGCGCCGGTCAGCAGGAAACCGATGACACCGGCCGTGCCAATTTGCGCTTGGCGGCGGCGATCTATCTGTACGCACTGACCGGCAATGCGACCTATCGCAGCTACGTCGATAGCCATTACACCGACGTACCCATGATGAGTTCGTGGTGGCTGTCGCCTTACGACGGCGGTGTGAACCGTCCGCTGTTGTATTACGCATCGCTGCCCGGTGCGACGGCCAGCGTGGCGCAAAACATCCGCACCCGCTACACGGAACTGTGGGAGCGCCCGGACTATGCCGGCTGGGGCGCCATCGCGGATCAGCGCGATCCCTATCGCGCGCATCTCGACTCCTACCATTGGGGCAGCAACGGGATAAAAGGGCTCATGGGCGGCATGTTCGCCGACCAAGCGCTGTACGGCCTGAGCCAGCACAGTTCCGCCGAAATCGCCGACGCGGGCGCGGCCTATTTGCATTACCTGCACGGCGTCAATCCGCTGGGCAAGGCGTACCTGTCAAACATGGGCGCGTACGGCGCAGAGAACTCAGTGGATCAGTTCTTCCACTCGTGGTTCGCCGACGGCACCGCGTGGGACAGCGTGCGGGACTCGCAGTACGGCCCCGCGCCCGGCTTCCTGGTAGGAGGCGCCAACAGCACGCAGTACGACTGGGACGAACGCTGCCCCTCGATATCGCCGAAGTGCGGCTCGGCGCGACCCTCGCCGCCGTATGGTCAACCGGGGCAGAAGGCATACAAGGACTTCAACGACAGCTGGCCGCTGAATTCGTGGTCGGTCACCGAGAACTCCAACGGCTACCAGACCGCTTATATCCGGCTGCTGGCGCGCTATGTGACCGCGCCGCAGGTATCGGGGCTTTCACAGGTGTCGCCGTCGCAGGTGTCGAAGGAGCGCACCGCCGTGCGTCCGCAGACAGCACCTAACAGCGCGTCGCAACGGCTACGGTCGCGTGACCGGTCCCTCCCATACAAGACGGAGCGCAAATGAAACTACTCGCGGGAATGATGGCTGCGGCCTGCGCGGTGGCAGCAGGTTCGGCTTTCGCGGGGCAGCTGGCGATTCCGTCGCCGGCCGGCCAGGCGGAGATCCGCATCGAGGACGACGCCAGCCAGTTCTCGGTGCTGTGGCGTGGTGAAACCGTCGTTGCTGCTTCACCGTTGGGGCTGGAACTCGATGGCGCTCCCGCGTTCGGCGCTCTAATGCTCGAACGCCGCGAAGACAGTGAGGTCGACCACAACATTCCGCTGATCGCAACCAAGGCATCGGTGGCGCGCGACCACTACCGGGGTGCGACGCTGACGTTCCGTGAAGCCGGCACCGCCGCGCGTAGGCTCATCATCGACGTGCGCGCCTACGATGACGGCGTCGCATTTCGCTATCGCATCGACGATTCGATGCCGATACACCTGGATGGTGAGCGGACCGCTTTCGTCCTGCCCGACGATCCCGAGTGCCTGGCGACCAAGTTCGAGCCGGCGCACGAGATGCCATTCGAGCGTCTCAAGGTTTCGCAGCTTTCCGAAGATGTGCGCTACGACGTGCCGCTGGTCTGCACCAGCCGCTCGGGCCGCGCATCCCTGGCAATCGCGCAGGCGCACCTGGAAGGCTACGCCGGCGCATCGCTGCAGCGTAAAGGCGATGCGTTGCGCATGCAGCTGTCAGCAGTGCCCGACAAGAAAGGGCCCGCCTATGTCTCCGAGAAAGGCCTACGCTCCGCGTGGCGCGTGGTGATGCTGGCCGACCGGCCCGGCGACATGATCGCCTCGCATCTGATCGGCAATCTCAACCCGTCACCGCAAGGCGATTTCAGCTGGGTCAAGCCAGGCAAGGCAGCGTGGGACTGGTGGTCGGGGCCTCTGGTGGGCATGAAGCCCGACATGGCCGCCTACAAGCGCTTCATCGACTTCGCGGCGGAGTCGGAGTTTCCGTATTACCTGATCGATGCGGGTTGGTCCTGGGGTGCAGGCCCATGCTGCGAAGCGCTACCCACGACCGACATTGCACGCGCCGCGGAAGGCATCGACATGCCGGCATTGGTCCGCTACGCCGCGGACAAAGGCGTGGGGCTGCTGCTGTGGGCGCATTGGGAACACTTGGCGCCGCGCATGGACGAAGTGCTGGATACCTACGCGCGCTGGGGCATCCAAGGCATCAAGGTCGATTTCATGAATCGCGACGATCAGGAGATGGTCGCGTTCTATCAACGCCTCGCCGCCGGTACCGCACAACGCCGTTTGCTGCTGGATATGCACGGCGCCTACGTGCCGGCCGGGCTGCAACGCAGTTATCCCAACTACATCACCCAGGAAGGTGTGCTGGGCGCCGAATGGAACAAGATGGACAAGCGTGTCACGCCGCAGCACAACCTGATGCTGCCGTACACACGCATGCTGGCCGGGCCGATGGATTACACGCCGGGCGGCTTCCGCCATGTCGCGCCAGCCAAGTTCGAAGTACGCGACCAGATGCCGCTGACGCAGACCACACGCGGCCAGGCACTGGCGATGTACGTGGTCTACGACAGTCCGTTGCAGATGGTGTCCGACGCTCCGGAGGCGTACCGGGGTGCGGAGGGTTTTGAGTTCGTTCGTCGCGTACCCACGGCCTGGGACGAAACGCGTTTTCTCTCGGGCGAGCCGGGCCGCGACATCGTGCTGGCGCGGCGCTCGGGTGCAACTTGGTATGTGGGCGCAATGACCGCTGACGAAGCACGGACCGTGCGCACGCCGCTGAGCTTTCTGCCTGCAGGCAACTACCGCGCGACCGTATGGGAAGACGGCGATGCGCCCGACCAAGTCAAGCGCAGCGAACGCATCGTCAACTCGCGCGACACGCTTGCGCTGCGCCTGTCGGTGGCCGGTGGCGCTGCCGTGATTCTGGAGGCCGCGGACCAATGAACGCAAAGTTTCGCAAGATGATCGCCGCCCTGGCCTGCATCTTTCTGTTCCCCTTCACCAGCGCGTCGTTCGCGCATGGTCAGGAGCAGGTCACTCCCGAACGGGCGCGCGCCAACTTCGCCCGGCCCATTGAACTCGGCCCGGATGACGTACGCGCGTTTCCCGATGCGCCATCGGGCTTCAGAGACGCACGCGCCGGCGTACCGCAGGGACAAGTGGAGGAGTTGACCTACGAGTCGCGCATCACCGGCACGCTCCGGCGCGCGCAGATCTATTTGCCCGCGGGCTACTCGCCCGACCGCAAATACCCGGTGCTTTATCTGCTGCACGGCATCGGCGGCAACCAGGACGAATGGCGGGGCTACGTGCGAGCATCCGCGATCCTCGACAACCTGATCGCCGACGGTAAAGCGGTGCCGATGATTGTCGTCATGCCCAACGGCCGCGCGCTGCCGGATGACCGCAGTCCGCCGGAGGGGAAGGTGTTCACTCCGGAGAACGCGGCCGGGTTCGCCAAGTTCGAACGCGACCTGCTGGATTTCCTCATCCAAGCGGTGGAGGCTAAATATTCGGTCTATGCCGATCGCGAACATCGGGCGATCGCCGGGCTTTCGATGGGCGGCGGGCAGGCGTTGAACTTTGGCCTTGGCCATCCGGATACGTTCGGGTGGGTTGGCGCTTTCTCTCCAGCCCCCAACACCCGACCACCGGAGGATTTGCTGCCCGATCTCAAGGCAGCGCGCAAACAAGTCGCGCTGCTGTACCTGTCATGCGGCAATCGAGACGGATTGATCAGCGTCTCACAAGGTGTGCATGCCTATCTGAAGCAGCACGACATTCCGCACGTCTGGAACGTAGACGACCATGGCCACGACGGCGACAGTTGGGCCAACAACCTCTATCACTTCGCACAGCGAATCTTCCGCTGAGCTGACGCATCGCTGACGGGGCGGAGAAGAGCTCGCGATAAAAACGAAACCGATTGAAGCCTGCTGTTCACCATCTGGACGCGCTGCGGCGCGTTTTGGATCGTGCTCACCGAGCGGCTATCGGGGCGCGGAGCGGCGTCCCGCCGCGAGCTCTTCCCATCAGATCGCGATAGAAACGAAACCGATTGAAGCCTGCTGTTCACCATCTGGACGCGCTGCGGCCGAAACAGCGCCCGATCCCGCGGCGCGCGACATTTCCACGACATCCGAAGCAGATCATCGACTGAACACTCGATGCCGCATCGCGCAGAACGCGGCGCGCGGCGCGCGGCGACACGCTAAGGAAAAATCTTGAATGAAGCTGGGCCGAATCGCTCCAACCGGTGCGGCGATCGTAGTGATCGCAATCGTTCTGATTGCTCTGAACACCAGAGGTAAAGAAGAAGTACAGAAGACCGATACGCCGCCGACGCCTGTTCTGTCCGTTGTCGTGACGCGCGCGCAACGGTCGATGCTTCCGATTCGCGTGCCGGCGACGGGCAACATCAGCGCGTGGCAAGAGGCCAGTGTGGGAACAGAGGTCGAAGGTCTTCGGCTCACAGAGGTAAACGCCAACGTTGGCGATATCGTCCGGCGCGGCCAGGTCCTGGCCCGGTTCAAGTCGGACATGTTGGCCGCCGAGCTGGCCGAAGCCCGTGCAACGGTCGCACAAGCTGCGGCGCAGACGATGGAAGCCGACGCCAACGCGCGGCGCGCGAAGAGTCTGGACGCCTCGGGCGTGATGTCGGCGCAGCAGGTGGATCAGTATGTGGCCGCCGCCAGGACGGCCCGGGCCAGACTGGATGCCGCGCGGGCAGTCGAGTCGAGAAACCGCTTGCGAATCGCACAGACGCAGGTGCTTGCGCCGAGCGACGGCATCATCACCTCGCGCACCGCGACGGTCGGGGCCGTCATGCCTGCCGGGCAAGAGCTGTTCCGCTTGATCAAGGACGGTCGCCTGGAATGGCGCGCCGCCGTCGCCATGTCGGACATGGACAAGCTGATGCCCGGCCAGACAGCGGAGATCACGGTCCACGGCCAGCCGCCCATCCAAGGCAGACTTCGAATGGTGGCGCCCGCCATCGATACGCTGACGCATGAGGGTCTGGTCTATGTCGACCTGCCGCCTGACAGCGCGGTACATGCGGGCGCATTCGCGCGCGGATACTTCGACATCGGCCAAGGCCAAACGCTGACGGTGCCCCAGGGCGCGGTGCTTCTGAGAGACGGGTTCAACTACGTCATGCGCGTCGGCCAAAAATCGACCGTCATGATGACGAAGGTTTTGGTGGGAAGGCGCGTGGGCGACCGGATCGAGATAACCGGAGGACTCACTCACTCCGAAGCCATCATCGCTTCAGGACTCAGCTTCCTGAGCGAAGGCGACACGGTCAGAGTTGTCAGCGGGCCGGCGGACAACAAGCCAGCACCGGCCACCTATCCCGCAGCCCCGAACGCCGAGGCGCCGACCGGTGCTGCGCCATGAACCTCAATGTGTCCACGTGGTCGATCCACAATCCGGTCGCCGTTACGCTTCTGTTCGTTCTGCTGACGATCGCCGGGATTGGCGGCTTCCTGGCGATGAAAGTGCAGAACTTCCCGGACATCGATTTCCCGATCATCACGGTGACGGCGGAGCTGCCCGGCGCATCGCCGCCGCAGCTCGAAAGCGACGTGGCGCGAAAGATAGAGGATGCGCTGGCGAACATCCCGCGCATCAAACACATCAACAGCTCCCTTATCAACGGGGCAGCGACCATCACGGCCGAGTTCCATCTAGACAAGCCCGTCCAGGAGGCAATGGACGACGTCCGCGACGCCGTATCCCGCACGCGCGCCGACCTGCCCGCGGATCTGCGGGACCCCGTCATCACCAAGATGGACCTGGCGAGCACGCCGGTGATGACCTACACGGTTACCTCATCCAGGCTGGATGACGAGGCGCTGTCGTGGTTTGTCGACAACCGTGTTCGCAAGCGATTGCTGGCGGTGCCCGGTATTGGCGCCGTATCGCGCGTGGGCGGGGTGAACAGAGAAGTGCGCGTCGAACTCGACCCGGATCAGCTCTTGGCGCTGAAGGCGACGGCGGCGGATATCTCCCGGCAGATTCGCGAGCTCCAGCAGGAGGCGTCCGGTGGACGCGTGGAGATGGGCGGCGCGGAGCAATCGGTCCGTACCATCGCGACCGTCGCGTCCGCGCAAGACATCGCCACCATGGATGTGTCGCTCAGCGATGGGCGCAGGATTCGTTTGGATCAGGTTGCTACCGTCTCGGATACGTCGGCGGAACCCAGATCGCTTGCCCTGTTCAATGGCAAGTCAGCGGTTGGCTTCGACGTTCTCCGCGCGCGCGGCGCTGGCGAGATCGACGTAGCGGACGCCGCCCGCGCGGTGATGGAAGAACTGAAGGGATCGCACCCCGAGGTCGAGTTCAACGAGGCGGTGAACTCCGTTGATCCCATCGTTGAGAACTATCGCGGATCGATGACGCTGCTTCTGGAAGGGGCGGCGCTGGCGGTGCTCGTTGTTTTCTTCTTCCTGCGCGATTGGCGGGCTACGGTCATCGCCGCGGTCGCGCTGCCGCTCTCGGCCATTCCGACGTTCGCCGTGATGCACCTGATGGGATTCACTCTCAATACGGTCTCGCTGCTGTCATTGTCCCTGGTGATCGGCGTGTTGGTTGACGATGCGATCGTGGAGATCGAGAACATCGAGCGGCATCTGCTGATGGGCAAGCCGCCATTTCGCGCTGCGATTGAAGCAGCCAACGAGATCGGACTGGCCGTGGTGGCGACCACCTTCACATTGATTGCAGTGTTCCTGCCGACATCGCTGATGGGTGGCATGGTGGGAAAATACTTTGTGCAGTTCGGGTGGACCGCGGCCGTCGCGGTGTTCTTCTCCCTGGTCGTTGCACGCATGCTGACGCCAACGATGGCGGCGTACCTGTTGAAGGCACCCAGCAAGGAACCCGTCAGCCCCAGGTGGATCGCGTTCTATCTTCGTTGCGTGCAGGTAGGCATGCGGCACCGGGTCATCACCTTGAGCGCGACCGCCGCGCTCATCCTGGGCGGCTTTGCGATTGCCTTGAGCCTGCCGGGCGAGTTCATTCCTGCCGATGATGGCGATCGGACACAAGTGGCGATCTCGCTGCCACCCGGCAACAGACTTTCGGATACGCGCGCGTTGGCGGAGCGCGCGCGGCAGATGATGATAAAGAATCCCAACGTCGTGTCCGTGTACACCTCCATTGGTGCGGGCACGGCGTCTGCCGAACCTGATGAAGGGGCGGCGCCTTCAGGCATCACGACCGCCATGCTTACGGCGAACCTGCTGCCGCGCCGCGAACGCGACGGTGTGACCCGGCAGCGCATCGAGGAACAGCTCAGGAAAGAACTTTCGCTGCTGCCTGGGACGCGCGTCAGCGTGGGAAACGGCGGCGACAGCGAAGGCTATGAGTTGGTGCTGGCCTCGGAAGATGCGCAGCTGCTCGCCCAACATGCCAGCGTCGTTGAGCGGGCGCTGAGAGGCATTCCAGGAATCGGCGCGGTGACGTCGTCGGCCAGTCTCGTGCGGCCGGAACTGGTTGTCCGCCCCGATTTCGCGCGGGCTGCGGACCTGGGCGTGACATCCGCGGCGATCGCGGAAACGCTGCGGATTGCCACTTCGGGCGACTACCGCCAGGACCTGGCAAAGCTGAACTTGAGCGAGCGGCAGATTCCGATCGTGGTAAGGCTTGCAGACAGAGGCCGCAATGACCTGGAAACACTTCGTCGGCTTCCGGTGCCAGGCGCGCGCGGGCCGGTTCCCCTGGGAAGCGTTGCCGATCTTCAGATTCTGAGCGGTCCCTCCGAGCTCACTCGATACGACAGGACACGCAACGTCAATCTCAAAGTCGAACTCAATGGTCAGCCGCTGGGTGAAATCGAGAACGCGGCGGCTGCGCTCCCCAGCCTGCAACATCTTCCCAAGGGCGTCACCGTGGCGGCAACCGGGGACGCCGAAGCCATGGGTGAGCTGGCGACAGGCTTTGCCGTGGCGATGCTCGCGGGCGTGCTCTGCGTCTATATGGTGCTGGTGCTGTTGCTCAAGGATTTCGCGCAGCCGCTGACCGTGCTGGTGGCGCTGGTGCTTTCGGTGCCCGGAGCTTTCCTCGCGCTGCTTGTCACCGGTTCCTCACTGTCGATGCCGTCCATGATCGGCCTGATCATGCTGATGGGCATCACCACCAAGAACTCCATCCTGCTGGTGGACTACATCATCATTGCCCGCCGGGATCATGGATTGAGCAGGCGGGATGCCATCGTCGATGCGTGCCGCAAGCGAGCCCGTCCTATCGTCATGACTACGATAGCGATGGGCGCCGGCATGCTGCCCATCGCGATCGGCCTGGGCGCCGATCCCAGTTTCAGATCCCCCATGGCCATTGGTGTGATAGGCGGACTCATCACCTCGACCGTCCTGTGCCTGCTGGTGATACCGGTCGTTTACAGCTATACGGACGATGCCATCGAGGCAATCAAATCCCACGTAAAGTGGCGTACCGAACCGGTTGCGATCGGCGGGTCCGGAAACATGGTATGAGCACGAACACGCTTCTGGCGGCAGCACGATCATGAACAAAGAATCTCTTTCTATTCTGATCATCGAGGACAACGCCCAACTGGCGGCGAACCTCTACGACTACTTGGCGGCCTGCGGACACAGCCTTGATGCGGCACCCGACGGCCTTTCGGGATTGCACCTTGCATCTTCCAAGGATTACGACGCGATTCTCCTGGACTGGAATCTTCCCCGGCTCAACGGCCTGACGGTGCTGCGCAGGCTACGGCAGGAAGCCAGGAAGAAGGTGCCGATCATCATGCTGACCGCGCGCGATCAATTGGCGGACAAGCTGGATGGCTTCGAATCGGGCTTGGACGATTATCTCGTCAAGCCCGTGGCGCTGCCGGAGATCGAAGTGCGTTTGCGGTCCCTGGTCGCACGCCTCAAGCAATCCGCCGCCATCGACGATGTACTTGCCGTGGGCGATCTACACTTCGATATCCGCACGATGCAGATCAGCCGCGCCGAAAGAAGCATCGCACTCACCCGGATCGGGCGCCGCCTGCTGGAACTGCTGATGCGAGAGAGTCCGAATGTAGTGAGCCGCGCCCGCCTGGAACGAGCCGCGTGGGGCGATATAGTGCCTGGCACGGACCTTCTTCGCTCGCACATGTATGTGTTGCGCCGGGCGATCGAACTGGGATCGGAGAAGCCGCTCCTGCACACGGTGCCAGGCTCCGGATACAGGATCTGCGAAAGTGAGTAGGCTCGCGACACTGATAAGCAAACCTCGCAGCGTGCACTGGTGGATCAGTGTGGCGTTGATCGTATTTGGACTCGCGATGGTCGTCGCATTGAGCATACAAGCCTTTAGCAGTCAGCAACTGATCGAGCACAAACTATGGGCAGACATGCTCAGGTCCACATCCGCTGACCATGCGGCGCGGGTGCGAGCAGGTCAGGTGAATTCGCTCCCTGCCGACGGAACCATTCGATCGTGGTATGTCGAGAGCGGGCGTGGAACTTCGCATGCGCCCGGTCATCTGGCTAATCTCCCGCCCGGACTCTATTCGACAGAGGCGGCGTATGGAGGAGTATTTACCGAGAAAAGCGATCTTTTTGACCATCTGGACAGCTTTCATGCGCTTGTGGTCGATCTTCCGCCAGGCAGGCTCATAACGACCATTGACATAGAGCAACTTGATGACCAGCAGAATCGAGATGCCATACAAAGCGGCATCTGGGCCGGGGTCCTCGTCATCTTCATCGGTGGCGTCATTGTCTGGCTGCACGCCAATCTTGTTCGACCGGTGAGGGATCTGGCCGACCGCATGCAGGCCATCGTTCCAGGAACGGCAGGCGCGCGCCTTCCCACAACTTACCGTCGCGAAGAGATACAGGTAATAGCGCAAGCCAGCAATGCGCACCTGGAACGCGTGGAGCAATTCATCCAGCGGGAACGCAGTCTGCTGGACCAAGCCAGCCATGAGTTCAGAACGCCCATAGCGGTCATCGCAGGTGCGGTGGATGTGCTCAAGCAGTTCTCGCTTCCTGATGCTTCAAAGCCCGTGCTCGGCCGCATCGAGCACGCTGTCCATGATCTTTCCGAAACCATGGTGGCATTGCTGTATCTGTCCAGGGAAACAAGCCCGGAAGCCGATCCCGTCGACGTCACGGTGCTTCACGACCTGCTGCCGCGTCTGGTGGCCGACCACGAACATCTGCTTGGCGACAAATCGGCCCAACTGAGAATCGGGGAAGTGGAACCGATCTTCATCGCAGCGCCCGAGGCGATGGTCCGCATTGCGGTGAGCAACTTGATACGCAATGCGATTGAAAGTACCGACGACGGCCACGTGGAGTTGGTGCTTCGCGACGGCGTTATTTCGGTCGCCGACTCCGGCAGTGGATTCAATCCTGTCGAAGCGGCTCGGCGATATCGTGAAAGCTTGCAGCATTCGGCTCCCATCCGCGGGCAAGGACTGGGGTTGTTCCTGATCGGCCGGATCTGCGATCGATTCGGTTGGAAGCTCTCCATTGAACCAGCAGCGGCCGGTGGTACACGTGCCGCTTTGGATGTCGGATCCAGCGTCATCGAGCCTTAGAATCCATCCACGATCTCGAGCGATGTAGAGCGGAGCTTGCTCCGCTGCTTTAGCTCTTTGCACACGGTGATAAGAGCAGCCGAAATCATATGTCGCCTGTCAACTCGTTATGGCAGCGGCATCGGCATAGCGTCCTTGTGGGAGCGACGTGAGTCGCGACGTTGATGTTTCCGGTCGCGACTCACGTCGCTCCCACAAGGACGTTATCCCGCCTTTGTAGAGCCGAGCAAGCTTGGCTCTACGAGAGGCGGTGTAGAACGTGTTGTGTCGCCCATGAGTTCCGGGCAAGGTTCACGGGGCACGCTGTTAGCCGCGATACAGCGTTCATTCAGTCGTTCGGCACCGCGCGCGACATTTAGGCGACATAGCCAAATCACTCTGGTGGTTGTTTGCAACAGCCCGTCTGTAAAACGGGCTCCGCAGATGAATCCCCCCACTAAAAGAGGTTTGGCGTCCCATGAAGAAACTCCTGTTGCCGGTGTTGTTGTCCACTCTGTCTTTCAGCGCGATGGCGCAGACGTCGGATGTGGATGATGCAATGCCAGAAGACGGCCCGCCTCGCTGGGGCTTGGGCATAGCGGCGATGATCAAGAACAGTCCCTACGCCGGCGAGGGGACACAGGTGCGGCCTATTCCGCTCATCACTTTTCAGGGCGAAAGGTTCTACTTTCGCGGTCTGACGGCGGGCTGGCAGCTGATCGGTGGAGAGTCCTTCGAGCTCTCGGCAATCGCCAAGTTCCGACCCGATGGGTTCGATGTGGACGATCTGGGCAGGCGGGAACTGGCTGCCAACGGCCTGGACTATCGACTGCTTGAGGACCGCGATGACGGCCTGGATCTGGGACTGGTCGCAAAGTGGAGCGGTGCGGCGGGTGAGATCGAAGCTGAGATTCTGGCTGATGCTATCGATGCGAGCGGTGGCCAGGAGGTATCTCTCGACTACGGTTATCCATTCGACGTCGGCAAAGGGCGGCTCACCCCGAACGTGGGCGTTACCTGGCTATCGAAGGATATGGCCAACTACTACTACGGCACGCTGGATGAAGAAGTTGCCCGAGGCGTCGTGGATTACAAACCCGGCTCGGTGACCATTCCCCACGTAGGCGTTTCCTACTTTCGGCCGATCGGAGAGAACTGGTCGGTGATTGGATTCGTCAAGTACAGCGTGTTGCCCGACGAGATCAGCGATAGCCCGTTCATCGAACCGGACACGGACGGTGCCGCGTCGGTGTTTATCGGATTTTCCCGCGGATTTTGACGCGCCGGAAGCCGCACAGGCGACGCCGTAGCACGGCGGAACTGGCCGCGAAACATCACTCCGCAGGAACGACGATGCACGCCGACAACGCCAAGAACCAAAACAGACCCAGCAAGAGCGAGGGATTCCTCGCTCTGAGGGATCTTCCGGACCTGCCGCCACTCGATCGCAAGCGCAGAGGGCGTGGATACAACGCCTGGTTGCGGCGCGTAGCGGTGGTCTTCGTACTGATTTCTCTGGCGTTGATCGTGCGATCCGCGTGGGCGCATCCGGGCATCGCGCTACCGTGATCGCGCACAGAGCCATCCGGTGTTCTTGCCTCATGTTCATCGCCATGCTGGTGGGATGTGCGTCCGTTTCGCATGAGCGCGTCAGGCCTGCCGGAGACAACGGCGTTGCGGATGCCGCGCCGCACCCGGCGATACCTTCGGGCAGCGGGCGGTCCAGGAGTGTGGAAGCGGCGCCGCTAGAAATCATTGAAGCGTTCCCCGATGATGCAGACCCGGTACTGCCCCAGCGCTGGTTGATTGAGACGCAAGGCTGCAAAGAGAATCGTGAGTAAAGCGACCGACAATACAGCTGCTGAAGATCCATCAAACGGCTACGAGGCGGCCGCCGAAGAATTCATGCGCCGGCGCGAGCAGTCGGTCATCGGCGTCGAGACCGTCCGGCTGTGGTCTCGCTTGCTCCCGCGGGGCGGTACGGTTCTGGATCTCGGCTGCGGATCCGGTGTGCCGATCTCGGCGACGCTAAGCAATGAAGGATTGGTGGTGTATGGCATAGATGCTTCGGCAAGCTTGACCGCTGCGTTTCGTGAGCGGCTGTCTCATGCGCATGTGGCTTGCGAATCGATCGAGGATTCACGCTTTTTTGATCGGACCTTCGACGGTGTGATCGCGGTTGGGTTGATGTTTCTACTTGCGCCCGATGCGCAACGAAAACTCATTCGCAAGATTGCTTTGGCGCTGAACCCCGACGGCAGATTTCTGTTCACCTCACCAGCGCAGCGATGCGTTTGGAAGGATGTGTTGACGGATAGGGAGTCGCATTCTCTTGGCGTTGATGAATACAAGACCGCATTGTTGGAAGCAGGCCTCACGCTGGTCGGCGAGTACGAGGACGAGGGCGGGAACCATTACTACGACGCGCATCTTTCGCGCACGGCGTCAGATATGGTCTGACAGCTCTCGCGGAAAAGCGAAAAGCTCGCGCCGAGACGGCGCTCCTGCAAGAGCAAAGGCCGCCAGCCATCCCCGCCTTTGTAGGAGCGGCGTCCCGCCGCGAGCTCTTCCCATCAGGTCGAGCAAAGCCAAGAGCGATCGAAGCCCGCCGTTCACCATATGGACGCGCTGCGGCGCGCTCATGATTGTGAGCGCTGATGGATACCGAGGCGCGGAGCGGCGTCCCGCCGCGAGCTCTTCCCATCAGATCGAGCAAAGCCAAGAGCGATCGAAGCCCGCCGTTCGCCATCAAGGCGCGCTGCGGCGCGTTATAGATCGCAGCACTGAGCTGCTATCGAGGCGCGGAGCGGCGTCCCGCCGCGAGCTCTTCCTTCAGGTCGCGATAGAAGCAAAAGCTCGCGCCGAGGACGGCGCTCCTACAAGAGCCAACGGTCGCCGCACCGCGCCATGCGTTCAAACGCAAACCGTCGACTTTGCGGTTGCTACCAGCGCTTGGTCAGCGTCAGCCGGACCGAGCGCGGCGGCTGCGGATAAATCTGCGAGAAACCTCCGGTGATGTAGTAACGCTCGTCGGTCACGTTGTCCACGTTGAGCAGCACTTCCACCTGATTGCCAAAGGCATAGCGTGCATTGAGGTCCAGCCGTGTGTACGACGGCAGAAAGAAGCTATTCGCGGTGGTCGCCGCCTGCTCGCTGCCGTGGAATACCCCGCCACCCACCGTCAGGCCGGAAAGCGCACCGTCGAAAGTCCATGAGGTCCACACGCTTGCCTGGTGGCGCGGCACGCCGGCCAGTCGGTTGCCGACGATCAGGGCATTCGTGTCTTCGATGATGGTGGCATCGGCGTAGGCGTATGACGCCACCAGCGTCCAGGCGTCCACCGGGCGCATCGATACCTCGGCTTCGACGCCGCGCGAGCGCAGTTCGCCGGTCTGGATAACGTGGTTCCAGTCCACCGGATCGGCCACCACCGCATCAGTCTTGCGCAGGTCGAATGCGGCCAAGGTTGCCTCCATGCGGCCGTCAAGCAGGATCGACTTCATGCCTACTTCCAGCTGATCGCCGCGCGTGGGCTTGGGAGTGATCCCACTTTCCAGCGTGCCCGCATCCGCCTCATTGCGGAACGAGCGCGCCCAGCTGGCGTAGAAGGAAAGATCCGGTGTGGCCAGGAAAGTCAGGCCCGCGCGCGGTGAGAACGGATGGTCGCGGCGGGTGATCGCCGGATCGATGCCGCCAGTGTAGAACGACAAAGTATCCGTCCGTTCGTAGCGTCCGCCCAGCAGCAGACGCCAGCGGTTCCACGCGATCTCGTCCTGCATATAGAGCGCTGTGGTTTCGAACTCGTAGCGACTGTCGCCACTGGACACATAATTGTTCGGCCGGCCGCTGCGCACGGGCTGGTACAGGTCGATTGGATTGCCGAAGGATATCTTTCCATCGATGTAGGCCAGCCGATCGATGCTGCGTTCCGTGCCGATCAGCAACCGGTGTCGAAGTGGGCCGGTGCTGACGTTTCCGTACAGCTCGGCCTGTACGGTGGCATCCTTCTGCCGCTCTCGATAGCTGACGAAGTTTCGGTTGACGGTAGTGCCGGACAGGGTAGGGAACCCGTAATTGAAGAACTCCTCCTCGGGCACCGTGACGTCGGACCAGAAGGCGCCCAGGCGCAGGCGCCAGTCGGCGTTGAGCGAGCGATTGAACTCCAGGCTGCCGGTCCACTGTTCCTTGCGGATGCGCATGAAATCCTCGCCGTAGTTGCGGCTCGGGGGGACCTGCAGGAACAATGGGTTGTTGCCCAAACCGCGGTCGAACGCGGCATCGCGGTTTAGATATTCCAGCCGTGCTATCACGCTGGTGTCGTTGTCCGGCCGCCACTCAACGACGGGCGAGACGAAGGTCTGCCGGTTGTCGATGCCATCGCGGAAACTTCCGGCATCCTCGTGGGCCAGGTTGATGCGGCCCAACAACGTGCCGTTGTCATTCACTGGGCCGGTCAGGTCCACGCCCAACCGCGCATAGTCATCGGAGCCGCCGATGACGGATGCTTCGGCGGCAAACTTTTCTTCGGGCTGCTTGGACACGAAATTGATCACGCCGCCAGGTTCGAAGCGGCCATACAAGGCCGATGCCGGCCCTTTCAATACCTCGATGCTTTCGACGCCCTGCAGGTCGATTTCCGGTTGCGAGACGCTTTGCCGAAAACCGTCGCGCAGCGTGCTGATGGCTTGAAAGCCACGTATGCGAAAGCGCTGGTTGCCCGAGAACCCGATGGTGCGTTGAACGCCGCTGATGGTCTCGGCCGCCTGTCCGATGTTGGAGACGTTGCGCAGGTCCAACAGTTCGCGCGAAACGATGTTCACCGTGAACGGAGTTTCCAGCACCGGTGCGCCGGATTTGGTGGCGGTCTCGCCAGGGATGCGGCCGAGCGGGCGCCCGTAAACGGTGATCGCGTCCAGTTCGGTCGCGGTGCCGAGGTTGGCCGATTCCTGGGCCGCGGCTGACGTGGTGGCGAGCGCGAGCGCGAGGGCCGCCGGCAGATGTTTTCGCATGGAAGAAGGGCTCAAAAAGGGTCGAAGTTGAAAATGAAACAATATAACATTCTACTCACATGATTCACTTTTCCACCGTTCTGGGGCATCCGATGAACTACCGTTTGTTTTTTCTGGGCACGGCATTCGCGGCGAGCCTCGCGCTCTCCGGATGCGAACGCACCGAACCGGCTGCCGATTCCGTCGCTGTCGCTGTCGCTGAGGTGGGCCAGCCGATCCCATTGCGGCACGCGCGCTACCTGACGCTTGAGCGTCGTGGTGGCTTTGTCGTGGCGCGTCTGAAAGGCCCAATGGCGAACGAACAAGGCGCTGCGCAGGAGCGGTCGGCGACCATCGTATTGGCTCCGGCCGACGGTCCCGAACCGGAGCTGCGTGGCGATCTGCGCGATGCGGCCGTGATCCGCACGCCCGTGCGTCGCATCGCTGCCAACGCCGGTTCCGACGAAGCTTTCCTCGGCCAACTGGGCATCAAGGACCGATTGGTGGCCGTGGGCGGATTGGCTTCCTACGACGACGACATCCGCCGCAAGGCCAAGGCCGGCGAGATCGGTCAAGTGGGTTACAACTGGCACTCGCCGCCCAATCTGGACGTGTTGCTGGCGACGCGGCCCGATGTGTTCCTGATGCGGTTGAGCGACCCGGCGCACACACCGGTACTGAAACGCGCGCAAGCATTGGGGTTGGCAGTGTTGCCGACCTTGGCCGAAGAAGAGCAAAGCTATCTGGCACGCGCCGAATGGATTCGGCTCTACGGCATTCTGACTGGCACTGAAGCGCGCGCCGAACAGATCTTCGCTGAAGTGGAAGCGCGCGTTGCCGAACTGAAAGCCAAAGTGGCGGATCGGCCCAAGGCCAAGGTGCTGTGGGCCTATCCGAACGGCGCGGACCGCTGGATCGCCACCGTACGCGGGCCCGAAGGCAGCTATATCACCGATGCCGGCGGCATCAATCTGTTGGCGCGCACGGAGGATCCGAATCGGTACCCTACTGAAACCATCTCCACCGAAGCGATCCTGCCTTTCGGTGATCAAGCCGATGTCTGGCTGATTGGTGACATCCACGCGGTAGCGCCGCGCAACCCTGCGATCGAACGCAGCTTCCGCGCCTGGCGCGAGCAGCGTTTGTTCGGCAATACCGGGCGCACGGTCGCGGCGGAGAATGCCTACGACTGGTATCAGACCGGCTTGGTTCGGCCGGATTGGGTCCTGTCCGATTTCGTCAAAGCGCTGCACCCGGATCTGGTGGATGAGCCGTTCCGATTCTTGAAGCCGCTGCCGCAGGGGCAATACCAATGAGCCGCGCCGAGCCCGTGATGGCGACACGGTTGATTGACCGCCGCGCCACGCTGCCTCTATTCGCCATCGCCGCACTGCTGCTGACGCTGATTGCCGCATTGGTTGCCAGCCTGGCCATTGGCCAAGTGGTGCTGTCGCCGGCGCAAGTGTTGCGTGGATTGGCCGAGTTCGGCTCGACTTCCACCGAGTCGCGCATCGTTTTCGAATTGCGTCTGCCAAGAGTGCTGGCCGCCGTGGTGGGCGGCGGTGCGCTCGGCCTGGCCGGACTGCTGATGCAGACCTTGTTCCGCAATCCGCTCGCCGATGCCTGGTCGCTGGGCCTGATGGCGGGCGGACAGTTCGGTGCGGCGCTGGTGGTGGTAGCAGGTGCGGTGGTTGGCCCTGCCGCATTGGAGTTGATCACCGGCCTGGCGGGGCTGGGTATCGTGGCCGGCTCAGCGCTGGGTACTTTGGCGGTCGCGCTGGCGATGGTGTCGATGGCGCGCCACGTACACACGGTCACCTTGCTGGTGCTCGGCTTGATGCTGGGATTCTTGGCGCAAGGCCTGATCAGCGTATTGCTGCATTTCACCAGCCGCACGCAGTCGCGCGTCTTCTCGTCGTGGAATGACGCCACGTTCGCATCGATCGTCTGGCCCGACTTCGCCACCCTGTTGCCGCCGCTGTTGATCGGACTGACGCTGGCGGTATGGCTGGCCAAGCCGTTGACCGCGCTTTTGCTGGGCGAGACCTATGCCGAAAGCCTCGGCGTGAACGTAACGCGCCTGCGCCGTTTGGTGCTGGGCGCGACGATCTTGTTGGCCGCACCGGTCACTGCGTTTTGCGGACCGGTGGCATTCATCGGTCTGATTACTCCGCACTTGGCGCGCGGACTCATCGGCTCGGCGCGCATCGGCGCATTGATCCCGGCCACGCTGCTGCTGGGCGGGTTATTGGCACTGGCTGCCGACTTCGTGGTGCACCTGCCCTGGAGCCAGCACTTCCTGCATCTGAACGCCATCCTGGCGATTCTTGGCGCGCCGGTGGTGATCGCGTTGTTGTTGAAATCGCGCAGCTTGCGCGCGGCGGGAGCCTGACATGCTGGTGTTGAATGATCTGCGTATCGGCTATCACCACAAGGCGCTGGTGACATTGCCGCCCACCACGGTCGAGGCGGGTGAATTCGTCTGCTTGCTGGGCCGCAACGGCCAGGGCAAGTCGACGCTGCTGCGCACGCTGGGCGGATTCCTGGCGCCAGTTTCAGGCGAGGTCATGTTACATGGCACGCCGGTGCGTGAGCTGCGTGGCGTCGCACGGGCGCGCCGCATCGCCGTGGTGCTGACCGAGCGTCCGCAGGTGGGTGCATTGGGCGTGATGGACCTGGTGGAGATGGGTCGCCAGCCCTACACCGGCTGGGCGGGCGTGTTGACCGAAGAGGATCGCCGCATCGCGGCCATGGCGTTGGAACAAGTCGGCGGCGCGCATTTGGCTAGTCGCACCGTCGACAGCCTCAGCGACGGCGAGCGGCAGCGGGTGATGATCGCGCGCGCATTGGCGCAGCAACCCGACCTGATGTTGCTCGACGAGATCACCGCGTTTCTCGATCTGCCCAGCCGCGTCACCATCATCGACATGCTTCGCCGCATCGCCGCCGAGCAGGGCATGACGATCATCTTGTCTAGCCACGACCTGGAACTCTCGCTGCAGACTGCGGATCGCTTGTGGCTGTTGCCAGGACAGGGACGCTTCGTCGACGGTACGCCTGAAGATGTCGCGCTCTCCGGAGCGGTCGGCGATGCATTCGATCAGGAGAACCTGGTGTTCTCACTGGAATCGGGGCGCTTCGAAAGTTCCGCGGTCGCCAGTCGCTCCATCTATGTTGAAGGCGATGACGTAGCAACCTCATGGTTGATGCGGTCCTTGCGCCGTCGCGGCTATGGCCTCGCCACCGATCCGAACCAAGCGGATCACTGCATAGCCACCGTGTCTCCAGGCCGGTGGAGGCTAGGCGGACAGCAAGAAGCCGATACGATCGCGGAGGCGTTGAAGCTTCTCAAGGTGCAGTAGTGCATGGCGGCTTACGACTGAAACCAAGCGGATCGAAGCATGACGGACATGCCGGTGAATCGCCGGCGCGAACGCACGGCGCAGATGGGCGCTTTGTCCATCCGGGTTGACCCTGACGCCGCTTTTTTCGGGCTCAAAGTCCGCTGACGCCATGCACGCCATGGAAAAACGGTCGATCAAGCGGATTCGGTTCAAGCACTGAGGCGCTGCGGAGAGCAACACAATCAGCTTCGACTTCGACTAGCCAGCCAGGATCGATGAAGCGCGACACTTCGACAAAGGTGCAGGCTGGTTTGAACTTGGCGAACAACTCTCGATGCGCTTTTGCCGCATCGCGCCAGGTCTGAATGTCGGTGAGCATGATCCGCGTCCTGATGACATCGTTCATGCCCAGGCCCGCGGCGCTCAACGTGGTGGCGATGATCTGCAGGCATCGCTTGGTCTGTCCATACACATCGCCGGGCGCTGCCACCGATCCATCCGGCGCGATAGGAGCGGTGCCGGCAACGGCCAGCAGATCGCCTATGCGGACCGCGCGGGAAAAGCCGGCGGTGGATTCAAGCGCGGATCCTGAGGAGATGTTGGCTCGCACTTGCGCATGATCCTCTTGGTCTGGGCCGCATCGCTGTCGATGCTGGCCTTGGTTGCGGCGATATAACGCTTGGAACATTTTTCGTTTCACGTGCTTGCGCGCGATAGATAATCGAACGTCGTCCCGGCGCAGGCCGGGACCCAGCGCCTTTGCGTTCCGATCTTCCGCAGCAACGGATTAGCGTCGTTGCTACTTCGACTTCGATGCTGGACGCGTAACCAGCAGGTTCGCCGCCTCCGTCGCCCGGGTTCCGCATGCGGCATCGAACTCCGACGACGCGCCAGAGACGCCGACGCCGCCGATCGCCGTGCCGTCTTGGGCAAAGATCGGCACGCCGCCTTCCATGGTGGCGATCATCGGCGCGGTCGGTGCGTTCCATGTGGCGGTCTCGCGCGTCGCCCTGCGATAGACCGCCGCGGAGCGTCCTTTCCACTGCGCCACGGCGGCGGCGGCCGGCGAGGCGCCATGGTTGGAGTAGCTCATCAAGTCGCCGCCATCGTCGAAGACCGCGACGGCGACCGCATGCCCGGCTTGATCGGCACTGGCCAGGCAATGGTCGCGGATAGCGTCGGCGGTCTTGAAGTCTAGGAATGGCCGCATCGTCTGCGCCTGCAATCCCGTGCTCATGAACAATGCGGCCATCGCGACAAGTCCTGCGAAAACGTTCGATTTCATCCTGCTCTCCTGGTGTTGTTGTGGAAACGACATGCAAAGAATGCCTCAAGCCGGTCCGCTTACTGGCGGCGCTCTTCCTGCGCCGTCAGCCGGAGGATCTGGCCCGGTTCGGCGGTCACCAGGTAGATGGCGCCGTCGGGCCCGATCACCGGTTCGTAGGGGCGGCCTTCAGCCTTGAAGATGATCTCCTCGTGCTGGACGCGGTCGCCGTCGAGGGTGAGCAGGCGCAGATCGCGCGGCGCCAGGCCGGTGACCAGCAGCTTGCCGTCCCACAACGGGAATTCCTTGCCGCCATAGAAGGTCAGCCCCGAAACGCCGATCGAAGGTCGCCAATAATGCACCGGCTGCTTGATGCCCGGCGCACGCACGTCCGGTGTCAATACCGTGCCGTCGTAGTTGATGCCGTGGGACACGACCGGCCAGCCGTAGTCGGCGCCTGGCTCGATGATGTTCAGCTCATCGCCGCCGCGCGGACCGTGCTCGGTGGCCCAGATGCGTCCGCTCGATGGTTCGATCGCCATGCCTTGCGGGTTGCGGTGGCCCAGGCTGTAGAGGGAAGCCAGCGCGCCGTCGCGATCGCGAAACGGGTTGTCCGTCGGTACCGAGCCATCCGCCGTCAGGCGATGGATCTTGCCCGCGGGGTGTCCTGGCTCACGCGCCAGTTCCTTCCCGCTGCGATCGCCAACGGAGAAGTGCAGCCGCCCTTCGCCGTCGAACACCATCCGGCCACCGTAGTGCCAGAACGCTTCGCCATACGCGGCGCGGTCGGCTTCGAACACGACTTGCTGATCGACCCAGGCATTGCCGCGGAGGCGGCCACGCACGATGCGGGTCATGGCGAGCGGTTTGCCCTCGGGCCCGGTCTGGTCCAGCCGGTGGCTATAGGAGAGATAGATCCACCCGTTCTGCCCGTAGTCCGGGTCCAGCGCGATATCCAGCAGGCCGCCCTGGTTCCATTTATGGCTGCTGACATAGACCTGCGGCGTGCCGGTCACCGGCTGCGCCTGCAGCACGCCATTGCGGATGGTCCTGAGCCGACCGGGGCGTTCGCTGACCAATGCTGTCTGCGCATCGACGAATGCGATCGCCCATACCGTTTCCAGCCCCTCGGCGAACCGTTCCACGCGGACGGCGTAGTCGAGCGTATCGACCACGCCGGGAACCGCGTCGAACTGGCGCGGTTTGGCCTCCGCAGCCGGCGCTTCCTCTGGTTTGGGTTCGGCGTCGCGGGCAGGGAGGAATTTGGCGAGTGCGTCGATTTCCTCCGGTGAGAGTATTCCGCCGAAGGCCGGCATGCCCCGCGACGCGATGCCGTTGCGGATGACGCGGGCCAGGTCGGTGCGAGCGCCGCCGTAGCGGTAGGTCTGGGTGGAGAGCGGCGGTCCCAGCCCGGTGCCTTGCCGTTCGGCACCGTGGCAGGACGCGCAGTTCCTCTGGTAAAGCGTTGCCGCCGCCGTCTGGGCGGCTGCCGGCGCCCATGCGGCGGCCGTCGCGACCAGCAAAGCCGCCGCATAGGCAATCGTTCTAGTACGGGAACCGGGCATGGATCACATCCTCCTGAAAGCGATCACTCGGATCGGGCGATGTAAGGAGAGGATGAATCGCCTGCTGCTTGAATGGAGGGAAGCTATGGTTTTGCTATAGATTGGCTGCCGACGCAGGCCGGCACTGCCGGGAGAGCGCAAGTTCGGACGGTGGGTGGAGTGGACGAACACAAGGCAATCGGGAAGATCGAGGAGGCGTCCGGAGAACGGGCGGCCCGCAGGGGGCCTGCGAACTTCACCGCGGGCGAAGCGCTCATCCAGCCTTCGCTCAACCGGATCTCGATCCACGGGCGCATCGCGCAGGTGGAGCCGAAGGTCATGCAGGTGCTGGTCCTCATGGCGGAGCGGCCGGGCACCGTGATTTCCCGGGAGACCTTCCTCGATACCGTGTGGGCCGAAACCGTCGCCGACGACTACCTGCTCAACCGCGCGGTGTCCGAACTCAGGAAGATCTTCGACGACGACCCGCAGACGCCGCGGTACATCGAAACGATCCGCAAAGGCGGCTATCGCCTCATTGCCCCGATCGCGCCGGCCAAAGTCGCCGCGGCGGTTGCCAGGCCTGCTCCGGACGACACAGCTCCTGGCGAAACTGTGGCGGCTGCATCGCAATCTCCCGCACAGCCCGTCATAGCCCCGCCCGCGCCGGGAGCGCCGAGCATCTTCCGAAGCAAGCCGGTCTTGTACGGATTGGCTGCCTGTGTCATTGCCGCAGCCGCCGCCGTTTTTCTGCTGGGCCCGAAGATGCTGGGAGACAGCTCCGGCATCGCCGAAAACTACAACGTGCTTCCGCTGACGAGCTTCGTCGGCCGCGAATTCGAAC
Organism: Pseudoxanthomonas sp. UTMC 1351; assembly: GCF_040948865.1. NCBI lineage: Bacteria > Pseudomonadati > Pseudomonadota > Gammaproteobacteria > Lysobacterales > Lysobacteraceae > Pseudoxanthomonas > Pseudoxanthomonas sp. UTMC 1351. The sequence goes on from NZ_JAVGJT010000009.1 coordinate 132,496, forward strand.
CTGCGTTGTCGCCGGACGGAAGCCGCGTCGCTTTCATCTGGGACGGCGGCAGCGACGCCTTCGACGTGTACGTGAAAACGATCGGCAGCGAGGACGTCCTCAATCTGACCAACAGCCCCGCCGAAGAGCGCTTCCCGGTCTGGTCTGCGGACGGACGCAGTGTGTTGTTCTCGCGTCGGGACGACACCGGAATCGCGATCATGCGCATCTCCGCATTGGGTGGTGGCGTGACTCGCGTGTTCGGTGACGAAACAGCAGCCGATATTCGCGGCATGAGCTTGTCGCCCGACGGCACGCGGATCGCCTACGCCGGCCGCGAAAATGCCACCTCGCCTTACCGGATTTTCCTGGCCACGTTGAGCAACGGAGAAAAGCGGAGCGTGTCGAATCCGGAACCAGGTTCGCTTGGCGATATCGACCCGCGTTTTTCGCGCGACGGCCAGTCGGTCGCGTTTATTCGTGCCATCAACGAGGTCACCAAGGATGTCTATCATGCAGACTTGGGCGGTGGCGAGCCGACCCGCCTGACCTCCGACAACCGCAAGATAAATGGGCTCGCCTGGTCGCCCGACGGCGAACGGCTTCTTTTCACTTCAACCCGTTCCGGCACGTACGGCCTCTGGTCGGTCGACCCGGACGGTGGCGACTTGCGGCAGATTTCCCTGGGCAACGAGAACGTGCATCAGCCTGCAACGGCGGCGGGCGTGGACGCCATCGCCTTCGAGCAATGGATGCACCGCTCACAACTGCGGCAGATCGATGTCGCCCGGCGAATGCAAGCCGATGCCGGCCAATACATGCAGTCGACCCGCTGGGACTCCAATCCGGCCTGGGCGCCCGACGGCGAACGGATCGCCTTCGCCTCCAATCGCAGCGGCCCCCATGGCGTCTGGGTTAGTCAGCGCGACGGACGCGGCGCGGTGCAGATCGCCGATTTCGGTGGCGCCTTCATGGACAATCCCGCGTGGTCACCCAACGGCGCACTGATCGCATTCGACGGCAGCCCCGAAGGCAAGACCGAGATATTCACCGTATCCCCAGAAGGCGGCACCCCGCAGCGAATCTCCGACGGACAAGGCGACAACCGAAACCCCACCTGGTCGCACGACGGCGCGTGGATTTATTTCGAATCCAACCGCAGCGGCGAATGGCGAATCTACGCACAGCCAACCACCGGCGGTGCACCGATTGCAGTCACCACCGGCCCGGCCATCAACGCCCGCGAATCAACCAACGGCGAGCGGCTTCTCTACAGCAAACCCGGCACGCCAGGACTATGGCAGCGACCGCGGGAGGACTGGCGCAAAGCAATCACCAGCCAACCGGAAGAACTACTCATCGCCGAACTCGACCCGCAAGACGGTGCCAACTGGGCACCTTCTCCCAACGGCATCTACTTCGTTCGCCGCCCCACCGAAGGCACACCCACCCTGTCGCTGCTCGATCACGCAAATTCCTCCACCACCGATATCACCGAACTGTCGCCATCTTTCGAAGGATGGGGATTCGACTTGTCCCCGGACGGAACCCAGCTCATCTTTTCCGAGGTGACGATGCTGGAAAGCGATCTGCGGCTGGCGGTTCCGCGGTAGCCAGCGGCGTGTGCTTCGAATTCCAGTCAGCAGACAAGGCAGGATGCCGGAACCGCTGAGTGGTTGGTAGGAGCAAACCGGCCCGCCTCGTAGCGGTCGCTCATGCATGGTGTCCGTCACGTTGCATTTGCTTGATGAAGGCGAGCATCAGCGACAGGGCAGCGGCCGCGTGCGTCTCCAGCAGGAAGTGGCCGCCGTCGAAAATGTGCGCTTCCATGCGCGGCAGGTCCTGCATCCAGGTCAGCGTTTCGGCGATGTCGAAGTAGGGATCGTGGCGGCCCCACAGCATGAGCGCAGGCGGCTGCCTTTTTTCCAGGTACTGGGCGATCGCACCGAAACGCGCGGCGTGATTTTTATAGTCGGCAATCAGCGCGAGTTGCGTTTCCATGCGGCCGGGAAGATTCATCACCCTCCAGTCTTCGACCCAGGGTTCGCCGCTGACCGTGGTAGCCACGTTCTCCGGTAGTCCGCCGAGATATTGCTCGCGCATGAACTCGAAGGTCAGGTCGACGGCGGCCGCCGCTTCGTTCTCTTTAGTCGGTTCCGACCAGAACCTCAGTTGGGCATCCCATACAGGGCCGAAGCCGGTTCGATGCGCGTTTGCGTTCTGGACAATGAGGCCTGAAACCAGCTCAGGCGCACGCATCGCAATCAACAGGCCAACCGCCGCCCCCGAATCGTGCAAGTAGATAACGCGGCGCTTTATCGCCAGGTGGTCCAACAGTTCGGAAATCGCATCGCTGAACGTCGAGAACGATGGCGACGGCAGCACATCGGACTGGCCGAAGCCCGGCAGGTCGGGCGCGACCACATAGGCGGCTTGCGACAGCTCCGGTATGACGTTCCGAAACTCTTGCGCGGAACTCGGAAATCCATGCAAGAGCAGTAGGGCCGGCTTGGTCGCCTCGCCTGCGGTGATGAACGACAGTTCCGTGCCGCCGGACAGACGAAAGCGTTGTCGGTTCGCTGGATTCATATCAAAGCTCCTTCCTCGGGAAGATCTGAACAACTTACTTTTGTTCGTCATGACCAGCCATTCGGCTGTTGAAAAGCGCCTCCCGCGAAGGCGGGAACCCGGCGTCTTTCCTTCAAGGCGTTGAAGTCGCTGGATCCCCGCCTTCGCGGGAGGCGCTTTTCAACAGCCGAATGGCTGGTCATGACGATAATTCTTCATACTTCCCTTGGCTAACTGATCACCGCAATATTTAGGCAGAGGAAATCGTCCACGCATCTCGCGCTTCGCCAAGTTTCCATCCGGCAACAAAGTCGAAGAACGGGGCGAATCCGATTCAGATCGAACCCGTTACTGGACGCGCTGGAAATCCATGATCCAATTCGTTTCCCACGTCTTTCCGGAGTCGGATGAATAAGCTTGTTCCCAGCGCGCGGAGGTCGGCGTGATAAGCGACCAGATGAATCGCGTGCGGGTCGGCTTGCCGTTGAGTATTCCGTCCGAATAGAAGGTGCCCACGCCATCGGCGAAGCGGCCTTTGACCGGCGGATCCAAGGCACCCAACGGATTGCGGCCGTCGACCCACCAGATCGCCCATTCGTCGGTTTTGGGATCATAGGCGCGCAATGCGACGCCGCGGGTGACGCCATCTGGCTTGAAGAACGTGTTGTCTTCCACGTTGGCGGCGCCATCCATCAGGCTGCGATTAGTGCTGGTGCCTTCGAACTCCTGCCATTGCGAATGGCCCGCACGCTTCACACGATGATGGACGCGCCATTCACCCACCTGAAAATCGAAACCGTGCACGCCTGATTGGTTGCCGCCGGCCACCTGCGGAACCTCGGAGCTGTCTTGGCCGTGCGCAGGAGAAATCGAGCTAAATGCGAGCGCCAACAGTGCGGCAATGAGGCTTACGTGGAAGCTCTTCATGGTGTGATCCTCTGATCGTCAGCAACCTGCAAACAATGTGGGTCGGCGCCATTCACGCTTTTGTGTTGTCTTGCTTTCCCTGAGTGCGCCTGATGAAGTCGAGCATGAGCGGAGCCACTGTCGTGGAGTGCGTCTCGAGCAGCAGGTGGCCGCCGTCCAAGACATGAGCTTCCATCCTGGGCAAATCCTGCATCCACGACAGGGTTTCGGCGAGATCGAAGAATGCATCATGCCTTCCCCAGATCATCAGCGCGGGCGGTTGCCAGCGGGCGAGATAATCGGCGATGGCGTCGAACCGGTCGATGTAGTTTCCATAGTCGGTGAGGAGCTCTCGCTGCGTATCCATCCGGCCGGGCAGGTTCATCACTCGCCAATCCTCCTCCCAGCGTTCGGCCGGAATCCGCGCCGCCACGTCCGATGGAACACCGGAAATATACTGAGCCCGCGCACCTTCCCATGTCAGGTGCGCGGTCGCCGCCGCTTCGTTTTCCGGGGTTGGCTTCGAATAGTAGGCCAGCGTCTGCTCCCATTGCGGCCCGAATCCGCTTCGATGCGCGTTCGCGTTTTGGACGATGAGGCCAAGCACTTTCTCCGGCGACTGCATCGCGATATGGAACCCCACCGGCGCTCCGTAGTCATGGAGGTAGAGGTAGCGCGGTCCGACCGCGAGCCGGTCCAGCAGCTCCGATATGGCTCGGCCGTACGCGGGGAACGAGGGCTTGGGCAGCACGTCGGACTCACCAAAGCCAGGCAGGTCGGCAGCGATCATGTACGCGACGTGCGACAGCTCAGGCATGACTTCCTCAAACATTCGCGAGGAATTGGGAAGCCCATGCAGGAGCAGCACGGCGGGCTTGGACGCTTCCCCTGCCGTGGTGAACGATAACTCCGTGCCGCCAGATAGCCGAAGTCGCTGTCGGGTCGCGTGGTTCATGTCAGCTCTCCTCTACTTTGAACAACCTCACTGATGGATCACCCGTCGTGTCTACGCAGAGTCAATCGTCCCAGCGAGGCGGTCGAAGAAGCGTGTTGATACTCTGCATAACTCTTCAGGCGCTGGGCTCCCGCCTTCGCGGGAGTGACGAAGTAAAGAGGCGCTGTAAACACTTGACTCGAAAGCGCTCTAGCCCACGCTAGCCTTGTACGCGGACTTGAAAACATTGGCCGCGAAATCCTCCAACGTCGTCGGCATGATCTCCGTCGGGCCTTTCTCGTACTCACCGTTCAGGAGTCCATTAGAGAAGGCGAAACTCATTTCTTCCAACGCCGCGGCGGTACTCGCGGAAAAACCGTGCTCCATCAGCGCCGCCTTGCCTTCTTGCGGATCGGACTGCACGTACGCCAGATCGGGTTGATCGATGGCCGCGCCGAGCAACGCCGTGGATTCGCGCATCGAGTAGAGACGCGGCGCGCGCAGGTGAAGTACGCGCTTGCCTGGGGCGGATGGCGTGAGCAGCTCGCGCGCTACGACCTGCGCGATATCGGCGGTAGCCACCATGGGTAGCGGTGTGTCGGCTGCGGTCATGTCTGCATACACGCCGATGGCAGGAATCATATCGATCGCGAGAAGATGGTTCTCGAAGAAGTAGCCGGGACGCACGTGCAGCACGTCGACGCCGGCGAGCGCATTGAGGCGCTGCTCCTGGCGATGCAGGCCGGCGATCGGTCCGGTGCCGGAACTCAGATGTGCGCCGGTGCTGCTGAGGTTGACGACGCGCTTCACACCGGCCGCGATGATCGCTTGTGCGATCGCCGTTCCGATCTGGTCCAGCGAAGCGTCCAGGTCGGGCGCGGAATACGGGGTCGGGATCATGGTGTAGATGGCCGTGGCGCCTGCAAAAGCACTGCCGAGAAAGTCCGCATCAGCGACATCGCCGGCGGCAATGTCTGCACCGGCGGCCTTGAGTGGACCGAGCGAGCTTGCGTTGCGGCCGACGACGCGGACCGCGGCACCCTGCGCAAGAAGAAGCGTGGCGAGTTTGGAGGTAATGTTTCCGTTCGAGCCGAGCAGTACGTACATGGCAGCACCCTTGTCAGTGGTTGAGTCGATAGGTGCCATGCTGCGCGCCAGAATTGTTTCGAAAAAGCGTCCGGGCAATAATTCATTGTTCAGTTAAGGAGAACGACCCAGATGAGAGCTCCCGCTATTTCCTTGAGCCGTTTGGCGGCATTCGTTGCCGTGGCGGAGGCGGGATCGTTCACCGCCGCGGCAGAACGCCTGAATACGACGAAGTCCGCCGTCAGCCAGGCCGTCACGCTGCTCGAGCGCGAGTTGGGTGCGCAGTTGCTGCAGCGGTCCACGCGCAAGCTCGCCATCACCGAAGCCGGTGAATCGTTCCTTGCCGACTGCCGCGCGCTGCTGGCCGGCGCCGAGGCTGCGATGGAGCGCGCACGCACAGGGCGCGCGCAGCCTTCGGGCACGTTGCGGCTTACCAGCCCTCAGGGAGCGGCCAGCATGGTCGCCCGATGGATCGCAAGCTATCGAGAACGTTATCCCGCGATGCGCGTCGACTATGTGCCCACGGACCGCAAGCTCGACCTGATCGCCGAACACTTCGATCTCACGATCCGCATTGGCCCGATGGCTGATTCCAGTCTTCGCGCGGTGGTGCTTGAGGAACTCCAGATATGGACCGTCGCGGCCCCCAGCTACCTCGCACGGCATGGCACCCCGCGCAAGCCCGCTGACCTTGCGCGCCACGAGTGGATCGCGCTGTCGCTGTTGCCCACGCCTTGGTCGCTCGATCTCGAGCGCGGCGGACGCAAGCTGCGCGTGAAGCTGCGCGGCGCGATATCGGTGGCGAGTACCGACGCGGTAATGCAATTGGTGATGCAGGGCGCAGGCATCTCTTTCTTTCCGAGCATGGCCGACCTGCGCGCCGAGGTGGAAGCAGGACGCCTGGTTCGTCTCTTTCCTGGCTGGACGAGCAGGAAGATGTTTCTCCATGCGGCGTATCCCGGGAACATCGCCGCACCCGCCAAAACGCGTGCCTTCATCGATCTTGCGAAGGAAGCCGTACGCACCTCGGTCGGTGATAGGTAGGACGCTCGTCGGGAGATAGGTGGCGCGCTTCACTCCCCCTTTTTAAAAGGGGGACCAAGGAGAATTTGCTCTTGCTCTTAAGAACGAAGATGCAGCAGCAAATCCCCGTGGCCCCTTCCAAATGCATGTTCTCCCGTAGCCAGGGTAAGCGCAGCGCACCCGGGGCGCTCTCCGAAGCAAGAGCTCGCGCCGAGACGGCGCTCCTACAGAAGCTGCTGTTGCCGTTGTAGGAGCGCCGTCTCGGCGCGAGCTCTTGCTACGCGGCGGCGCTATTTCGCAGGCTTCACACCTTTCGCATACACACAGCTTTCAGGCTGGGATTTGACGTAATAGCGCTTGTAATTGCTTGCGGTGTTGTCCATGCAGCCGGCCAGGTTGAGCAGTTCCACTTTGCGGAACTCGATTGGGTGGGATTCGCTCTGCAACGAGATGTAGCCGCCTTCGATCAGCTTCCCGTCGGGTTTGTCGGCGGGATCGAAATCCGCCACCGCGCCGCCACCGAACTGCGGCAATGCGTACTCGAGCACTTCCTCGCCGTTGACGACATGAGTGATCTGGCCGCTGCCCAGCACCAGGACCTCGGCGCGGATCCATTGGTCGCCGTCGAAGGTCTTCGACGCGGAGCTGAGGCAGTGTTCGGGATAGATCGAACCCTCATACACGACATCCGTTCCCGGCGTGCATAGATTCATGGTGGAGCGCGCTTTGCCATCGCTCAGGCCGCCGAGGAATTGCACTTCGACGGAAATGGGGAAGTCCTGATTGAGCCCCATCGTGCGCGGATGCGGCGAATGCAGCATCGCGCCGCTGTTGCGCAACGCCCAGACACCGGGACCATGCGGCGCCTGCTCACCGACGAAGCGGTATTCCATCACCAGGCGATAGTAGGAGAACGGATCCTTGTAGAAGAGGTGCCCGAACTTCTTGCCAAAGGATTCGTACTGGTCGTAGTTCACCTTGAGCAGTCCGTCTTCGACGCGGAATGTATTGGCGAAGTTATCCCCGAGTGCGTGGCCGGCGATCTTCGGCGTCCACCCGTCGAGATCACGGCCGTTGAACAGCGAGATCCATTCCTCTTTTTCAGCGGACGTCTGCGCCGCAGCGCTGCCTGCAGACAATGCAGCCAGAAGGAAAATGCAGCGGCCAGCTCGTGTGATGCGCGTGAGTTGCGGATTCATCTGTCAGTCCCAATTATCGTGCGAGGCAATGGCGTCATTCCTTGTGGGAGCGACGTGAGTCGCGACGTTGATGTTTCCGGTCGCGATTCACCCGCACCGGCATGCCGGTGCGACTCCCACAAGGATGGTTATGTCGGCACTCCGGCGAGTAGATCAAAACCGCCAGCTCGTCTCCGTGGCCCACGTCCTGCCCCCTTTTCCCGCCTGCTTCAGTGGCACGCACGCGTGATACGCGCCGGGAACCGGGCGGTACTGCAATACCTGGGTGGCGCCGGGTTCGGACATGAAATAGCCGAGCATCGTGAGTTCTTTCATCATGAGAATGAAAGGACGCCGCCGTTCGGAAAGCGGAAGTGTCGCCTCTCGCTCCTCCTCGACGGCCGGATCGTGCAACTGTTTTACCATCGCCGCGCGCTGCGCCGGCTCCAGCTCAAGGAATGCGCGCCCGTGCTCGCGCTTCGCCTGTGTTTCGAAATCCGCGAGCCCGGCAAGGAAGTGCGTCTGATCCTCCTTCGGATAGACGTCCTTCATCATTTTGTCGATGAAGGCCGGAACACCGGCATCCTTCGCGCCCGGCGTATCCGTGCGCGGGATCATGATCTCGGCGACTTCCGCCACCAATGCGACCTGCGCCTGGGTGAGGAACACCGGCTTCCATTCGGTTTTCTTGCCTGCGGCGTCCGTGTCGGGCTCGGCCGAGCAGCCACTGAGCACGCCAAGAATGGCCGGCGCCGAAACCGCGCCGCCCATCAGCAAGGCAACGCGGCGTATCGCCTCGCGGCGGTTCATGTCGGTCTTCATATGTTCATCCGCTTCAGTTCCTGGACGGCGTGATCCGCGGCGCGCGCCGTCAACGCCATGTAGGTCAACGATGGGTTCTGGCAGGCCGCAGACGTCATGCAGGAACCATCGGTGACGTACACGTTCTTGCAAGCATGCATCTGGTTCCAGGCATTGAGCACCGAGGTTTTCGGATCCCGGCCCATGCGTGCGGTGCCCATCTCATGGATGCCCAGGCCCAGCTGGTCGCCACCATGGAATTCGTTGACATCCTTGAATCCCGCGGCTTCGAGCATGGTTGCGGCCTCGGACGCAATGTCCTTGCGCATCTTCAGTTCGTTCTCGCGCATCACGGCATCGAACGCCAGCACGGGAAGCCCATGCTTGTCCTTGCGCGTGCGATCGAGGGTGACGCGATTGTCGTGATACGGAAGAGTTTCGCCGAAACCCATCATTCCCATCCGCCATGGTCCGGGTTCCGCGGCCTTCGTCTTCAGGTCCGCACCCAGCGTGGAATCCTTGAGCAGTCGGGTCCATCCGGCTCGCTCCGCGCCGCCCTGGTAACCGAAGCCGCGCAGGTAGGATCGCTTGTCGTTGCCGATATTGACGAAGCGCGGAATGTAGATGCCGTTCGGGCGCTGGCCGGTGTAATACTTATCCTCGAAGCCTTCGACCATCGCCGAGGCGCCGACGCCCAGGTGATGATCCATGACGTTGCAGCCGAGCTCGCCGCTGTCGTTGCCGAACCCCTCCGGAAACCGGCTGGAGACGGAATTCATCAGTATCTGCGTGGAGCCGAACGTGGACGCGCACAGGAAGATCACCTTGGCGTGGAATTCCATCTGCTCGTTGGTTTCAGCATCCAGCACACGCACGCCACTGGCTCGGTCGTTCTTGGCGTCATAGATGAGTTCGTAGACGATCGAGTTGGGCCGCAGCGTCATGTTGCCGGTTTTCTCCGCCGCGGGAAGCGTGCTGGAGTTGCTGCTGAAGTAAGCGCCGAAAGGGCAACCGCGAATGCACAGGTTGCGATACTGGCACGTGCCGCGCTGGGGACTGTGTGCGAGCGGTGCGGTGAGGTTGGCGGTCCTGCCGATGGTCATCGCGCGCCCCATCTTGTCGGCAATCGCCTGCTTCAAGTGCAGCTCGACGCAATTCATCGCCATCGGTGGCTGGAATTTTCCATCGGGCAGTTGCTCGTAGCCTTCTGCTTGTCCGCTCACGCCGATGAAACTTTCCACGTGGTCGTACCACGGTGCGAGCTCCTGATAGCGGATGGGCCAGTCCACGCCGATACCTTCTTTCGCGTTGGCCTCGAAATCCATCGGACTCCAGCGGTACGACTGCCTGCCCCACATGATGGAACGGCCACCGACGTGATAGCCGCGTATCCACGCGAAAGGCTGCTTTTCAACGTAGGGATGATCGACGTCGTTGACGAACCAATGCTTGGTCGCTTGCGAGAGCGCACCGCTGCGTTGCGCGACCATCTGCTGCTGGCCTTCTTCCTGCGTGGGGCGGCCGGCATACGGCAGCTCCCAGAGATGATCGGAGGTGGTGGGGTAATCGCCATGCTCCACCATCCGCCCGCGATCGAGCACCAGGGTTTTCAATCCCTTCTCGGTCAGTTCTTTCGCAGCCCATCCACCACTGATGCCGGTGCCGACCACGATTGCATCAAAAGAATTATTCTCAGCCGCCATACCTTCGCTTCCTCAAGCCCACGCTCAGTACGACTCTACCGCGAAAAGTGAGTAATATCGCAACGCCGAATCAAAACGAACATCAGACAACGGGCGGCGCGATGAAGTTGTCGCAATGCAACATTGCTAGATGGATATCAACCGATACATTTTTTGAAGGGGCAAGGGAACACCATGTTGACCCGACGTGCATTTCTCCAACGCAGTTCACTGGCGCTTGCCGCGATGACTTCCCTTGATGCCTTTGCCGCGAATGCCGCAAAACCGCGCCTCGGACCCCTGAATAAACCGATCGGACTGCAGTTGTGGACACTCCGCGACGAGGTCGCGAAGGACCTGCCGGCCACGCTGAAGGCGGTCAGTGCGATCGGGTACGGCGAAGTCGAGTTCGCGGGCATACCAAAAGCGACCACCACCGAGGTGCTGTCCATGCTTCGCGACAACGGCCTGACCGCGCCCAGCATGCACTGCGGCATGGCCGATGCGCAGAAGGACTTCCAGCAGCGCATCGACTACGCGCAGGCCATCGGTTCGCGATACATCGTGATCTCGTTTCCGTCGACTGCGGATGAGCGTTTCAAGGATGGCAATGCGCTCGCCGCCGGCATGACCCTGGATGACTGGAAATGGAATGCCGAGCAGCTCAACCGCTTGGGCGAACTCACGCGCAAGGCGGGCATCACCTGCGGCTACCACAACCACAACATGGAGTTCCGCGCGTACGACGGCGTGGTGGCCTATGACGAACTGTTGCGGCTGACGGATCCGAAGCTGGTGACGATGGAACTCGACATCGCCTGGGTCGTCGCGGCCGGTGCAGATCCGTTGCAGTTGCTTACGCAACATGCCGATCGGATCTCATTGCTGCACATCAAGGACGTGCGCAAGGACGCCAAGACAGTGCTCGATCGCGTCGATGCGCAGACCACCGAAATCGGCAATGGCCGCGTGGATTGGCCGAAGTTGTTCGCCGCGATGGATCCGCAGCGCATCCGCCACCACTTCGTGGAGCAGGAAAATTTCGAGCGGCCGCCGCTGGAAAGCGTGAAGCTGAGTTTCGATTACCTTCGCCGTCTGAAAGCGTGACGCGCTGACGGGGCAGCCTGGGTACGTACGCTCGACCGTCGTCGATGCGATCGCCATGGTGGCCTGTTGTCCGGACCGCGGCATGCGAGTGAGGCGTGTTTCGCGCCGGTGACTACGGGTCATCCCCTTGTCGCGCTGTCAGCGCTTGCAAGGCGGCGGCAACGTACACCAGCGGCGCGTTCCAGTTGATCGCCACTTCGTTGCTGGCATAGCTGCAGACAGCGTCGATGTACGACAGCGCCGGCATCTTCGATGGATAGGGGTGCCCACTGCAGTCCTTCGCATCCTGCTGCCGGGGGTTCGGGCCGCCGGCCAACCAACCGGGCACCGGGTCGACGATGCCATCGGCTTCGGACACTCTGTGATGCACGTGCATCGGCGGGCGGGCGCCGAAACCGGTGATATATGATCGCGCCAACGGATTGCGGCCCAACACGTAGTCCAGCTGCGATTGCGCGGCATCCAGGTAGTCGCGCTTGCCGTTCAGGCGATAAGCCTCCACCAACAGCATGGCTTGGTTCAACGCCATCGCGTTGCTCCCCCAGACGAAATCCTCCTCGCGCATCGCCAGCCGATAGGCGGAACCCTGCCACTGGCGCAGCAGCGCCGCGGCCGCGCTTTCCACCTCGCGCTCGATCTCCGCCCGCGACGCGCGCGGCGTCAAGCGTTCGCGATGTGCGGCCAGCGAAATCCATGCCAGGCCGCCGACACTGGACCACGACGCCACGCCAGCCTTCACCCTGCGCTTCGCGAAGGCATCGTGGAACGCGTCCTCGCCGGTGGCGATGTAGAGTTCCGTCGCCGCCCAGGCGAATTCGTCGTCCAGCCGGTCGTCGCCGTAGGTGCCGGTAGCTACGTCGGCTGGCTGCCGGTAGAACGCCTGCGGGTAGGATTGTGCCCATGCCCAGGCTGCGCGCGCCGCCAACAGCATCCGTTGCGAGGCGCCGGGAAATTGCGCATCGAACGGCGCGTACACGCGGCTGGCCTGGGCCATGACCGCGGCGAAATTCAGTGCGGCCGCGGTGCTCTTCTGCACTACGTAGCGCGGCGCGCGCGCGTCGGCCGGCATGACCATGCCAGCGAACTGCAAAGTGGTGAGCTTGTGATACACGCCGCCGTCTGCGGAATCCTGCATGTCCAGCATCCACGCCAGGTTCCACCACGCCTCGTGCAGCAGGTCGGCGGCGCCATCGCCGCCTTCGGGAATGCCCAGATCCTGGGCGGCGAACACCTGCGGGAAGGCTTCCCATGCGGCGAGCAGGGTCCAGGTCGATATACCGGAATTGACGATGTACTTGTTGTAGTCGCCGGCGTCGTACCAGCCCTTCGGGGCGGACAGCAGGGTGCCTTCGGGCCGCGCTTCAGATGCCGCCGACGCATGCACGCGCACGCGGTTGTCCGGATGCCCGGCAGCGCGGGCGAAACGCCCGGCGTATCGCGGTTCCAACGCCATGCTGGCGCGGTTGAAATAAAAGGCCTTCAGGCTTGCCGCCGCCAATGCGGCGTAGGCATCGTCGCCCACGACGAACTCGTCCGACGGCGGCAGACCCCGGATACGCAGACGGTAGCGCCCCGGAGTCTCCAGCGCGGAAAAATCGGCGATGCGCACGCGCTGGTTCGACGGCGGCCATGTTGCCGCAGCACCGAGTTCGCCGGCGAACGCCGGCTCTCCCGTGGCGGCATCTTCGACGACGAAGCGCGCCTCGGCATCGGCATCCGTCGGCACCGCCGCCAGCTTGTGGGCGGCGGGCAGGTAGCCGATCTGGTTGAGCTGTATAACCGCCACCGCGGCGTCGCCGGCATGGGCGAGCAGCGGCAAGCACAGCAGCAGGAGCGAGGTGAGCAGGCCCCGCTGCATGCGGGCCCTCCAGCGTACGCCGGTCATCCGCTTCGCCACGATTGCAGCGAATCCCGCGGCATCACCACTTGGCCCGCAGTACGACTGAGTAGCGGCGATCGTTCTCGAACCAGGCGCGGTTGTACAGCGTTTCGTCGACGAAACCGTCGCGCCTGTATCCGCGTGGGCCCATCAACAGCTTGGTGGTGCTGTTGGTGAGGTTGTTCGCTTGGAGACCGATTTGGATGTTGTCGTTGAGGTTGAAGAAGAACGAACCGTCCAATTGGCCGTAGTCGTCGTTCCACACAGGCTGGCGCATCGCCGGCATCACGTCGCTGCTGGTCAGCAGGTACCGCGAGCGCCAGTTGTACGCCAGGCGGAACGAGATCCGGCCGTGCTCGTAGATGCCCATCAGGTTGTAGCTGCGACGGGACAGGCCCTCCAGAGGCAGATCTAGCGCAACCTCGCTGGGCATCGGCGCCCCGTCGGGGGGGCTGACGTCGACGTTGGTGCCGCCCGAACTGTCCACGAACGTGTAGTTCGCCTGCACGCCGAGACCGGGCAGGAAATTGAAGAACTGCGAATATCCCAGCTCGAAGCCGCGGATCCTGCCTTCATCCAGGTTGCGGGTACGGGTCATCTGGTAGGTGCGCCCGTCGATGATCTCGGTGCCCAGAGACGTCGCGAAGTAATCCTTCACGTCCTTTCGGAACACCGTGATGTACGCGCTGTTGGCAGGGCCGAAGTACCACTCGAGTGCGGTGTCGAACTGATCGGCGCGCATCGGCTTCAGTTCGGGATTGCCGCCGCTGCCGCTGTAGGCCAGGTCATCCGGCCCGCACAACTCGGTGCGCAGTCCATCCTCGCGGGCCTGGGCGCATCCTGCCGCGTTGGCCGACAGGGTGATCCAGTTCTGCATCAGGCGGAATTCCGGCCGTGCGATGGCCTTGGACGCCGCGAAACGCCACTGCAGCCCATGATCGAAGCGCACGCGCAGATTCAAGCTGGGCAGAACGTCGGTGTATGAGGTGCTCACCTGGCTGGTGAACGCCTGACCATGGAAGAGCTCGTCCATTTCGGGCACCACATCTTCCACGTAGGAACCGACCATGTCCGGCATCAGGCCGCCGCCCACGCTCTTGACGCTGGTCTTGACTACGCGCACGCCGACATTGCCGTCGATCGGATTGCGCAATTCGTCATTGCCGAAGTACAGCATGCCGTAGCCGGCCTGGGTGCGCTCACGCTGCTGGTTGATGGCATCGGGCGTGAAGCCAACCGGGCTCCACTGTGCGCCGGGGATGGTCGCCAACGTGGCGTTGACCCGGGAGATATCCACGAAGCCGTCCTGCGCCGCCCAGAACCGGGTCGGGACATTGGCTTCCCCCCCGAAGAAGTCGTTCATCGAATACAGCGTCGACGCGGAGGGGTAGAACTGATCCAGCCATGCCACGGGCGGCCGGGTCGGATCCGGGTTCTCGATCCTGTTCCAGTCGTCGCTGATGGGCTGCCAGTTGTAGGTGGTGGATTGGCTGGTGTATTCGCGGTCGGCCACGCGCACGCCGAAACGGGCCATGCGCAACCAGTTGCTGTCCTGGAAGTTGTACTCGAAGTCCACGCGTCCGGCACGCTCGTGGCCTTCGTTGTCGGCCAGGTGGTCCATCGCCGAGCGCCAGAAGTAACTGTCCTGCTGCAAGGCCCTGTCCGGCTGATCCAGCGTCACCGACGGATACTTGCCGGTCAGGTCCAGGTGGATGCCTTCGAGCAGGGTCGACGTGTGGACCGAGAAGTCGACCTGATCGCTGGTGGCCTTCGCGTACTGGAAGTCACCGCGCACGATGAAGTTGTCGGTGATGAAGTGCCTGAAGCCCGCCGACCAGTCGGTGGTTTTCGAGGACTGCACGTTGTAGCGATTGCCGGCCGCGAACTGGATGCCCGGACCCTGGTACATGCCGTTCGAGTTGTCCCCCGGCTGCCCGCGCCAGCCACCCAGGCGAATGCTGCCCCGGAGGAACCGGCCGTTTTCGTCATACTCGAACTGCGTGCCCGGCATCGGGATGAGCTTGTTGGTGCGGTCCGCCAGGCCATCGCCGCCGTCGTAGGCATTCCCGAAGTAGTTGGGGTCGCCAGTCCAGTTATCTGTGTTGTTGGCCTCGCCCGCCCCGGTGTACTCCATGAAGTGCTCGCGCCAGGTCATGTCGTACCTGGACGTGATGAACTGGGTGTAGATCTCGGTGTCGTCATTGGGCCGCCACTGGAACGCGAAGGCGCCGCCCTGGCGCTTGCGGTCGAAATCCGTGCGACGCCAGTTGACGCCACCAGGCACGAATACGTGGTCGCGGTCGGTGCCGGACAGCAGGAGGTCACGCTGGCTGTCGGACGACACCCATTCTTCCTGCTCCCAGTCGTAGACCCATTCGAGCCCTTCCGGCTGTTCGGCAGGCATGCGGCCGCGACGGGAATAAGGCTGGATCTGGATGCCGTCGGACTGCGTGGCCAGTTCGGAGTAGGACACATTGGCCATGAAGCCCATCTCGCCCACGCCGGTCTGCCAGCGGTCGCTGAACAGGAACGAGGCGGACGGCCGGGCGTCCTTGGCCTTGTCGCCGTAGTTGTAGTCGGCGCTGCCGGCGATCTTGCGCCCCGGCTCGTCGAACGGCATGCGGGTACGCAGGTTGATGGTGCCGCCAAGCCCGCCTTCGATGATCTCGGCCGAGGGATTCTTGTACACGTCCACGCCCGCCATCAGTTCCGCCGATACTTCCTCGAAGCTGATGCCGCGGCCACCATTGGCGGTGAACACGTCGCGCCCGTTGAGTTCGCCGCGCACGAACGTCAGGCCGCGGATCATCACGCCGCTGCCTTCGGCAGAGAAGTGGTCGGTATCGTCGCGGGCGGCGAAGCCGGTGACGGTGACGCCGCTGATGCGCTTGAGGGTCTCGGTGACGCTGCGGTCGGGCATCGCGCCGATGTCCTGGGCAGTGACCGAGTCGATGATCTGTTCGGCGTCCTGCTTGATTTCCTGCGCGCGGATCACGCTGCCGCGTACGCCGGTGACGACGACGGCATCCAAGTCGACGGCTTGGTCCGTCCGCCTTGCCTCCTGCTCCTGCGGTTCCCTTGGGTCCTGCGCGTGCGCCACGCCGGCACACAGTGCCAGTGCAACGCCTAGTGCCAATGTGGAAGGTTGGGAGCGACGCGACAGACGCGCCGCACTTTGGCGGGCGACACAAACCGAATGCTTCGACATTACAGTTCCCTCCCCAGGGCACTTGAATGCTGCGATTGGATACCTGCTATTCCCCGGCCTCTTGGCCGGGGGTCGCTCGATGGTAGCGCTATCTTCTTTGCGGCGCACTCCCCTTTTGGAGTGGGCGAAATTCGGATAACGGCGCGGATATGGGAATTAGTGAACACCCGTTTCGGCCTGATCGCGTTGCATCCAATCGCCCTGTCTTACTCCCCCGGGCCACCCCTTGGGCGCACGGCGTATGTTTGCTCCGGCCAGTTGCGCTCGCTGAACGCCCCGTTGCGGCCGCACGCAACGGTGCCGTAAGGTAACGTCACCCCGCCGCTGCCAGGTCGCTTAATGCCCTTTGTCACTGCAGGAAAGCTGGAGCCGATTTACGACGTCATCGTGGTGGGCTCCGGCGCAGCCGGCGGCCAGACCGCTTACACGTTGTGCATGGAAGGCGCCCGAGTGTTGATGCTCGAAGCCGGGCGCAACTACAAGCCGGAAACCGAAACGCCGATGTTCCAGACCCCGGACCAGGCACCGCTACGCGGCACCTCGACGCCGGAAAAGAACTTCGGTTTCTACGACGCCACCGTCGACGGCGGCTGGCAGGTACCTGGCGAACCGTACGTCAACGCAAGCGAGGATCATGCCGGCCGGTTCGACTGGTGGCGCGCGCGCATGCTCGGTGGCCGCACCAATCACTGGGGCCGCATATCGCTGCGCAACGGTCCCTATGATTTCAAACCCTACAGCCGCGACGGCCTGGGCTTCGACTGGCCGATCGATTACGCCGACGTGGCGCCGTACTACGACAAGGTCGAGATGCTGATCGGCGTGTACGGCGACAACGACGGCCTGGAGAACACGCCCGATTCGTCTCCCGGCGTATTGCTGCCACCGCCCAAGCCCAAGGTCAGCGACTTGCTGGTAAAGCAGCGCGCCGGGCGCCTGGGAGTTCCGGTGATCGCCGGCCACCGCGCGGTGCTGACGCGTCGTCTGGATGCGGACAACCTGCCGGCCAAGCTGCATCCGGGCAACCCCGAAGCACAGCGGATCCTGCGCGAATCGATGCTGCGCCGCGCGGCCTGCTGGTGGGCCACGCCCTGCGGCCGCGGCTGCTCGACCGGTGCCAACTATCAGTCGACTACCGTGCATCTTCCCCCGGCATTGGCGACCGGCCGGCTGGACATCGTCTGCGATGCGATGGTGCGCGAGACGGTGCTGGGTGCGAATGGCAAGGCCGAAGGCGTGCGCTTCATCGACAGAACCAGCGGCAACGAATACACCGCTACCGCGCGCGTCGTGGTGCTGGCGGCCAGCGCCTGCGAGACAGCGCGGATCTTGCTCAACTCCAAATCCACCTCGTTCCCCAACGGCTTGGCGAACTCGAGCGGCAAGGTCGGCCGGTATCTGATGGATACCGTCGGCACCGACCTGACCGGACAGGTGCCGTTGCTGGAGAACCTGCCGCTGCACAACGAGGACGGTGCCGACGGCGGTCACATGTATTCGCCGTGGTGGCTTTACAAGGAGCAACAGGCGGGCAAGCTCGGTTTCGCGCGCGGCTACCACATCGAGTTCGGCGGCGGCCGGCGCATGCCCGACCTGTACACTGCCGCGGGGCTGGAGTCGCTCACCGGCGGCAGCTACGGCCAGAAGTTCAAGGAGGACGCGCGCCGCTACTACGGGTCCTTCGTCGGCTTCGCCGGCCGCGGCGAGATGATCCCGAATGAGCATTCCTACTGCGAGATCGACCCGCAGGTGAAGGACAAGTGGGGCATTCCGGTGCTGCGCTTCCACTGGCAGTGGTCCGAACACGAGAGGCGCCAAGCCGTGCACATGCAACGCACCTTCGCCGACATCATCGAGGCCATGGGCGGAACCGTGCGCGGCAAGGTCGAGACCGACGGCGCCAAGGCGATCGATCCCGGCGGTTCGATCATCCATGAACTGGGTGGCGCGATCATGGGCGCCGATCCGAAGACCTCGGTTACAGATCGGTGGTGCCGGACCTGGGACGTGGACAATCTCTACATCACCGACGGTGCAGTCTTCGCATCCAATGCCGACAAGAACCCGACCCTGACGATCATGGCGCTGGCCTGGCGCGCCTCCGATCACATCCTGGCGCGCATGCGCCGCAAGGAGCTCTGATGGATCGCCGCACTACGCTGAAGTGGATGTTGAGCGCGGCTGCGCTGCCGCTGGTGCACCTGACCGGTTGCAGTTCCGAGCCGCCACCCAGGCTGCCCTCAGGCGTGGGCTACGGCACCGACCCGGACCTGCTCAAGGTCTATGGGCCCGATTCGGTCTGGCCACTGACGCTGAGCGAACGGCAGCGCGCCACCGCCACCGCGCTGTGCGACCTCATCGTCCCGGCCGACGCGAATGCGCCGGGCGCGGTCGCGGTCGGTGTGGTCGCTTTCATCAACGAATGGGTCAGCGCGCCGTATCCGCAACAAGCGGCTGATCGCAAGGTGATCCTGGCCGGATTCGACTGGCTGGATGCACAGGCGGACCAGCGCTTTTCGCGCAGCTTCGCCGGATCGAGCGTGGTTCAGCGCACCGAGATCTGCGACGACATCGCCTATGTGCCCCGGGCACGCGCCGAGTTCAAGGAGGCCGCGGGATTCTTCGCTCGTTATCGCGACCTGACCATCGGTGGGTTCTGCACGTCGCCACAGGGACGGCAATACCTGGGTTATGTCGGCAACGTGCCGTTGACGAGTTTCGACGGCCCGCCGCCGGAAGTGCTCAAACTCGTGGGGGTGGGCTGATGCCGCCGGTCACGCGCCGCGATTTTCTCGCAGCTGCGGCGGCTGCCGGGGTTCTGGCGACTCCTTTTGGTGCCGCCGTAGCGGCGCCGCGCGTGCGGCGGCTCGGGCCGAATGATCGGCTCAACATCGCGATGATCGGTGTGGGCGGTGTCGGCGGCAGCGCCATCAACGCGTTGCGAGATGAAAACATCATTGCGTTCTGCGACGTCGACGAGGTGCAGGCCAACAAGCAATTCCAGCGCACGGCGGAAAAGGACCCTGAAGGCTGGGCGCGGATGAAGGATGCGCGCCGCTTCAACGACTACCGGCGTATGTTCGACGCGCTGGCCAAGCGCATCGATGCGGTAGTGATCTCCACACCCGACCATATGCACTTTCCCGCGGCAATGACCGCGCTGGCGCTGGGCAAGCATGTCTATTGCCAGAAGCCGCTGACGCATACCGTGTGGGAAGCACGCGAACTGACGCGCGCCGCCCGCAAGGCGGGTGTCGTTACCCAGATGGGCAACCAAGGCCACGCCGGCGAGGGTTGCCGCCGCCTGCGTGAATGGGTCCAGGCCGGTGTGCTGGGCGAGGTGCGCGAGATTTATAGCTGGACGGATCGCCCGGGCAACTTTTGGCCAGCCGTGAAGACACGGCCGGACCACAGCAAGGGCGCCCCGCCGGTGCCGGCGACGCTGAACTGGGATGCCTGGCTCGGGGTGGCGCCACCGCGTCCTTACGATCCCGCCTACACGCCTTCGAAGTGGCGAGGTTGGTGGGACTTCGGTACCGGACCGCTGGGCGACGTCGGTTGTCACATCATGGACGGTGCTTACTGGGCTCTGGATTTGGGCGCGCCGGACGCAGTCGAAGCGATGGTGGCCGGTGCGACCGCCGAAGGTACTGCGACCGCATCGGTGGTGACGTTCCATTTCCCGCAACGCGGTGCACTGCCAGCGGTGAAATACGTCTGGTCCGATGGCGGCATCCAGCCGGTATTGCCGCCGGAGATCGAGATCGGACGCATGCTGGATCAAGAAGCGGGTACGCTGGTGGTCGGTAGCAAGGCGACCGCGCTGTGCAGTTTCTACTACGACGATGTGCGGATCGTGCCCGAAGCCAAGGCGCAGCAGATCGCGTTGCCGGCACCCAGCATTCCGCGCGTCCTGGGCGGCCCGTTCGTCGAGTGGGCGCGCGCCTGCAAGGGCGGACCGACACCCGGCTCGCACTTCGACTACGCGGGGCCGTTCACCGAGACGGTGCTGCTCGGCGTGCTGGCGCAGCGCATGCAACGGCGGTTGGAGTGGGATGCCAAGGCGCTTCGCGTAAGCAACGTGCCCGAGGCCAATGGGTATTTGAACAAGGAGTATCGGCCGGGATGGTTCTGAAACCTGCTTCAAACAAACGATGGCGCTTGGCTGGTCCAGCGTGTTCGGCCGTGGTGCTGACCTGCGCGCTGTCGGCCGCGGCCGGCGAAAAAGCACTGCCGCCGCCAGAGGAGACCGAGGTGTGGCAGCCAGTGCCGCCGAAGGTCGATGCGCCTGCCAATGGCGTGCCTAGCGATGCCACGGTGTTGTTCGCAGGGACGGACACTGATGCGTGGGAGCGTGTGGATGCAAGCGAGAAACCGGACCCAGGAAAGACAGAAGGCGGCCGGCCGATTCGCTGGAAAGTGGTGGACGGCGCGCTGGTAGTGACGCCAGGCAGCGGCGACATCCGCACGCGCGAGGTGTTCGGCGATGTGCAATTGCACCTGGAGTTCCGCACGCTGGCGCAGCCCAAGGGCGAGGGGCAGGGCGCCAGCAACAGCGGTGTGTTCCTGATGGAGCGCTACGAGTTGCAGGTGCTGGACTCGTATCGCAACACCACCTATGTCAACGGCCAGGCGGCTTCGGTGTACAAGCAGTACCCGCCGCTGGTCAACGCCAGTCGGCCGCCAGGCGAGTGGCAAAGCTACGACGTGCTGTTTCTTGCCCCGCGCTTCGCCGCCGATGGCAGCGTGCTGGCACCGGCACGCATGACCGTATTGCACAACGGCGTGCTGGTGCAGCACGACGTGGCGTTGCGCGGGCCAACCGTCTACCAGGGCCAGCCCAGATACGAAGCGCATGCCGCGCAGCTGCCGCTGCGGTTGCAGGATCACGGTGATCAGGTGGCGTTTCGCAATATCTGGGTCCGCGCAATCGCGCGGCCGGTGACGAAATGAGCGTGATGCCGCTTCTATCCTTCTCTGTCATCTGGAGCCGACGGACCCCTCCCTTCTCCCTCCGGGAGACAAATCGGCAGGACTGCCGATTTGCACGGCGAAGCCGCCCGCAGGGCGAGCCACATGGATGTGGCGAGTGCACGTGCCCGAAGGGCGGATGAGGGAAGGGCAATGACTCGCCAGCAGGTTTTTTTACAAGCGGACACGCCATTCCCTCATCCGTCGCTGCGCGCCACCTCGCTTCGCGCCCCGGCCCTGCGTAGCACGCAGGGCATTCAGGCATGCACGACCCGATGGGTCGTAAGCCGCATACCTTCATCCCAGGGGGAGAAGGGAAAAGCGCCCATGCCGGCCTCGCGCCGGTCTACTTGGAGAACAAATCGCATGTACTTTCGTTTACTCGGCGCCTGCGTCCTGGTACTGGCCAGTGGCATGAGCGCGCACGCTGCAGAACGGGCCAGTCAAAAGCAGGCGGATCAGGCCTGGCAGCCGTTGTTCGACGGCAAGACGCTGGATGGATGGCGCGCCAGCGAGGCGCCGGGTTCGTTCAACGTGCGCGATGGCGCGATCGTGGTACGCGGTCCTCGTTCGCATCTGTTCTACGTCGGCGATGTGGCTGGTCACGATTTCCGCGACTTCGAATTGCAGCTTGACGTCATGACCAAGCCCGGTGCCAACTCCGGCGTCTACTTCCATACCGCCTGGCAGGAACAAGGTTGGCCGGCAAAAGGCTACGAAGTGCAGGTCAACAACAGCCAGAGCGACCCCAAGCGCACCGGCGGCCTGTACGCGGTCAAGGACAACTTCCAGGCGCCGGTCAAGGACAACGTCTGGTTCACGCTGCGCGTGCGCGTTGAGGGTAACCGCATTCGCACTTTCGTCGATGACAAACTGATCGCCGACTACACGCAGCCCGAGCAACCCGAGCGGCCGGCCGACATGAGTGGCCGGGTGCTATCCTCAGGCACCTTCGCGCTGCAGGCGCACGACCCGGACAGCGAAGTGCGCTACCGCAACATCAAGGTGCGTGTGTTGCCATGAAGCATGCTGCTATTAAGTGCGTTGCCCTGAAACATTCGTCCCATCCGCGGAGATAACGTATGAACCCGCAGCGCCTGTTCGTCGCCAGTTGTATTGCCCTGCTAGCCACCGCGATGTCGTTCGCCATCCGCGGCGACATCATGGGCGAGTTGGAGCTCGTGTTCGGACTCGACAAGGTCCAGTTGGGCTGGATCAGCGGCGCCGCGTTCTGGGGCTTCGGCCTGTCGATCCTGTTCGGCGGCACGCTGTGTGATCTGCTCGGCATGGGGCGAATACTGAAGCTGGCTGCCGTGGGTCATATCGCCGGCGTGCTGCTCACCGTGTTCGCCACCGATTTCACCATGCTGTTCGCCGCCACCGTGGTCATCGGCATCGCGAATGGTTTTGTCGAGGCCGGCATCAATCCGCTCATCGCCACGCTATACCGCGAAGAAAAGACCGCGCGGCTGGTCAAGCTGCATGCCTGGTTCCCGGGCGGCATCGTAATTGGCGGCGTACTCGCCTTCGCCTTCACCCAGATCGGCCTGGGCTGGCAAGCCAAGATGCTGTTGATGCTGCTGCCGTCGGCGATCTACGCGGCGATGTTCTTCGCGCAGCGCTTTCCCGAGACCGAACGCAAGGCGGCGGGCGTTTCCACTGCTGCCATGTATGGCGAACTCAAGCGCCCGCTGTTCCTGGTGGTGTTCGTCTGCATGTGGTTGACCGCGGCCACCGAGCTCGGCCCGGGCCAATGGGTCAGCAACATCTTCAACGAAGTCATGCACAGCACGCTGCAGGCCGGCGTACTGCTGCTGGTGTGGATCAACGGCATCATGTACGCATTGCGGCAATTCGGTGGAGGCTTGGCGCATCGGTTCTCGCCGGTGACGCTGGTCGCGGTGACCGCGCCTATCGCGGCGATCGGGTTGTGGCTGTTCGGGCGTGCCGATACGCCGGTACTGGCGTTCGCCGCCGCTGCATTGCTCGCAGTGGGCACTGCGTTCTGGTGGCCGACGATGCTGGGGCTGACCTCCGAGCGCTTTCCGCGCGGCGGTGCGCTGGCGCTGGCGATGGTCGGCGCCGCCGGTGCGTTCTCGACCGCGGTGGCCGGGCCGGTCATGGGCTGGATCAACAACACCTACGGCGCCGCTAACGTATTGCCCATATGGGCGGTGCTGCCGGTCCTGATCGCGCTGATCTTCGGCATCCTCCATCTGATCGATCGAGCCCGTGGCGGCTATCGCATCGAACGCGTTGGTGCATGAACGAGTTAGGGCACACTTTCTCACCATGGCTCCGATAGAGAACGAACGAGGAGAACGCCTTCTCTCGATCAAAGAGATTGATGAGCCTGCCGCTGAAGCTCTACCCGTTACTTTTTCACTCGTTATTGGACGCCACAGCTCTGGCTACTTGTTGGTGCATAACGCACAAAGGGATATTTGGGAGTTGCCCGGTGGATTCATTGACGCTGGGGAGTCTGCAAGACAATGTGCTACGCGAGAGCTGAAAGAGGAGTCTGGGCAGCATGTCACGGACCTGCGCTGGCGGGCAGCCTTGGAGATCGAAGTTCCATGTGGCACCAAGACAAATACCATCTACGGCGCGGTGTACTGTGCAGACATTGATGCGCCCAATCTTTTCGTAAGCAACAGTGAAATAGACCTTATCGGCTTCTGGCCTGCATCCAGACTGCCGATAGAATTTTCAGCCATTGATAAAGCCTTGCTTTCCTACTATGTGTAGCGTGCGTTCTGAGTCGGCCTGTCCTGCGGGTTGGTACGTTCAAGCGCCAGCACACGAATAACAGGAGTCTTCGCATATGCCACGTCCCGTCACGCTGTTCACTGGGCAATGGGCCGACCTCACGCTCGACGAACTCGCCAGCAAGACCGTTGCCATGGGCTACGACGGTCTGGAGCTGGCGTGCTGGGGCGACCACTTTGATGTCGAACGCGCGCTAGCTTCGCCGGACTATGTGCGTCAGCGTTGGAGCGTTTTGCAATCCCAGGGGTTGGCGTGTCATGCGATTGCCAATCATCTGGTCGGGCAGGCGGTCTGCGACTTGGTCGACGAGCGTCATCAGGCGATCCTGCCGCCGGAGATCTGGGGCGACGGCGAGCCGGAAGGCGTGCGCCAGCGCGCTGCGGCGCGGATGATCGATACCGCCAAGGCAGCGCGGGCTTTCTTCGATGCGCGGCCGGGTGCGGCGGCGATCGATTTCCCGGCGGTGGTCACCGGCTTTACCGGCTCGTCGATCTGGCATGCGGTCTATGCCTTTCCGCCGACGTCGCAGGATTATTTGCAAAAAGGCTTCGGTGATTTCGCAAAGCGCTGGCGGCCGATCCTCGACGCCTTCGACGCGGTCAACGTGAACTTCGCCTTGGAAGTGCACCCCACCGAGATCGCGTTCGACATCGCCAGCGCGCAACGTGCACTGGAAGCGGTCGACCATCACCCGCGCTTCGGTTTCAACTTCGATCCCTCGCATTTCGCTTACCAGGGCGTGGACTACATCCGCTTCCTGCGCACCTTTGGCGACCGCATCTATCATGTCCACATGAAAGACGTCTGGTGGGGACGCGGCGACGGCAGCGTGGGCGTGTTCGGCGGCCATACCGACTTCGGCGACGCACGTCGCAACTGGGACTTCCGCTCGGTCGGGCGCGGCGATGTCCGCTTCCAGGACATCATCGTCGCGTTGAACGACATCGGTTACCGCGGCCCGCTGTCGGTGGAATGGGAAGACGCGCGCATGGATCGCGTGCACGGCGCTACCGAGGCCGCGGCCTTCGTGCGCCAGCTCGATTTCCCGCCCAGTGCGGTCGCGTTCGATGCGGCATTCGAGGGCCGTGGCCGCGGAGGAATGGTGTGATCGGACGCAAGCTACGCTTCGGCATGGTCGGCGGCGGCCGCGGTGCTTTCATTGGCGCCGTGCACCGGATCGCCGCACAGATGGATGGGCAGGCTGAACTGGTCGCCGGTGCGTTCTCATCGGATCCGCAACGCTCGCGCGATTCGGCAGCCGACCTGTTCGTACCCAGCGAACGCGCATACGGCAGCTATCGCGAGATGGCCGAGGCCGAGGCGGCGCGCCCGCCTGGTGAACGGTTGGACTTCGTGGTGATCGTCACCCCGAACGACCAGCATTTCCCGGCTGCGACGCTGTTCCTGGAGCAAGGCTTCAACGTGGTCTGCGACAAGCCGGTCACGCTGACGCTGGCGGAAGCGCGCGCCTTGCGCGAGACGGTCGCGCGCAGCGGCAAGGTGTTCGCGCTGACCCACAACTACACCGGCAACGCGATGGTGAAACAGGCGCGCGCGCTGGTGCGCAGCGGTGCCCTCGGCACGCTGCGCAAGGTGGTGGTGGAGTATTCGCAAGGGTGGCTGGCGCGCGACATCGAAAGCAGCGGCCAGAAGCAGGCCTCGTGGCGCACCGATCCGGCTCGCAGCGGCGCGGCCGGGTGCATGGGCGACATCGGCACGCATGCGGAAAACCTGGCGCGCTACGTCACCGGCTTGCGCATCACCGAACTGTGCGCCGACCTCACCGCCTTCGTGCCCGGCCGTCGCCTGGACGATGACGGCAACCTGTTGCTGCGCTTCGAAGGCGGCGCGCGCGGTGTGCTGCACAGCTCGCAAATTGCGGTTGGCGAAGAGAACAACCTGAGCCTGCGCGTGTACGGCACTGAGGCTTCGCTGGAGTGGCAGCAGGAACATCCCAACGAACTGATCGTGAAATACCCGGACCGCCCGCGCGAAATCATGCGCCGCGGCAACGGCTATGTCGGTGAGGTCGCGCAAGGCGTCACGCGGATACCGGCCGGGCATCCGGAAGGTTACCTGGAAGCGTTCGCCAACCTGTATCGGGAGGCTTTCCGCGCGATCGGCGCTGAAGTCGCGGGCGGGTCGCCCCCGGATGATCTCGATCTCCCCGGCATCGACGACGGTATCGCCGGCATGGCCTTCATCGAGGCCGCGGTGGCCAGCGCGCGACAAGGCGCGGTTTGGGTGCCCGTCGCCGCGTAGCCATTGCTTCTGACAGCGAGAGTCGCGGCAATGGCGTTTCGTTTCAGTGGTGTGTTCATGGATTTCTCGAACGATATTTGAAGCGCCGAAACGCTTCTTCAATGATGACGCTGTGGGGCGGTGGCACCTGCAATACACGCCGCTTTCGACGCCGACTATGGCTCAATGCGTCGCAGGATGCGGCACCACGATCGGTTTGCCTTTCTCGACCAGGTAAGTGGCAAGCTCCGCAGCCGGACCTTGGCCTGGGTTGCGCGCCGCATGCGGCGTACCCGCCGGGAGGTACAGCGATTCGCCGGCTTTAAGCGTGACCGGTGGCTTGTCTTCGAACGAGTACTCCACCGTGCCTTCCAACACGTAAGCCACCTCGACACCCGGATGGGTATGCATGCCGAAAGCGGCACCCGGCGCGAAGTCCACTCGCACCTGGACCACTTCCCGCCCGGGAACGTCCAGATCGTGCCGCAAGGCTTCATGGCGCCCGATGCCTGACGATTGGGCGTTCGCCGTCAGTAGCCCCACGCCTGCCAGCACGGCCAGCGATGCAGTTGCGAGGATGTGCGTCTTTTTCATTTTTTCATCTCCTGTGTTTGGTACGTCATGAGACGCCTTGCATGTACCCCGCGTGTGTCGAGGCACACGCCACTGTGTAAGCGTGTGTATCCGGTGCCGCTGTGGATACAGGCCGCGACGAAATCGGTGCCCGCGCCGCCTGGGGAAGTCAGGGTCGCCGACCTGCCGGGTCCGGACCACGCGTTTCTGCGCAGCGACTACAGCAGGAAGTCAACGAAGGCAGGTACGCGCGGCGCGCCGTGGCGCCAATGCGGATACAGCAGATTGAAGGGCCGGGGGCGGCCACCGCGCTGAGACAGGGTGAGGGACCGCCCCTCCGCCAAAAAGGCGCCTTTTCTACGCGAAGCGCGCTCCAAATACTTGGACCGTCACCGTAACGTCATGGAGTACCCGTACCGTGCCGCGCACTCCAGGGGCAGGGCGGTACATTGGCCGAACAGGCAAAAAGGGGACTGGCGCGCATGTTCGCGGAACAGGGGCCGGTGCTGCGCGGATTCTTCGTGCGCCGCGGCGCGAACGACGACGCCGAGGACCTGGTGCAGGAAACCTACCTGCGTCTGCTCCGCGCGCATCATTGCCAGGGCGAAGCGATCGCCAACCCGGAGGCGTATCTCTTTACGGTCGCACTGAACCTTGCCCGCGAACAGGCGGTACGCCGCCAGCGATCACTGCTACCGATCGATGAACTGGAGAACATCGTGACGCTGTTCGCTTCCGAGGAAAGCGTCGAGGACGCAACTGAGCGCGCACAGCGGCGGCAACGGCTGCAGGTACTATTGGGCAGCCTGCCGGGCCGCACCCGCGCGGTGCTGGTGATGCAGTACCGCGATGGCCTGACCTACAAGCAGATCGCCGAGCGGCTGGGCGTATCGCCGCACATGGTGAAGAAGCACGTGGTGCGCGGTCTGTCCTTTTGCCGGCAGGCATTGGGCGATGTGGCGGAGGCGTGGTGAGCGAGTCCAGGCACCTTCAGGCGCACATCACGCGTGAAGCGGCGCATTGGCATGCGCTGCAACGCCAGGGGCCGTTGAACGCCACTCAGCAGGCTCAGTTCATGGATTGGCTGGTGGTCTCGCCGGAACACCTGCGTGAATACCTGGCCATCGGCCGGGTGGCAGGCGAGCTGGGCGATGCGATGCGCGGGATGTCGATCGACCTGGAAGCGCTGATAAGCGATGAGTCCACGCCGTCAACGCCCGACAATGTGGTCGCACTTCCTGTCAGAAGTTCGCTCCCTCCATTGAAGGCCGCGCCCCACCGCTCACATTCGCCACGAGCAAGCTCTCCACAAGCGCGTTCGCCAAAAGCTCGCTCGTCAAAAGCACGTTCGTCAAAAGCACGCTCGCCGCGAATCGCGGCGGCAGCGGTCCTGCTCCTTGGCCTGGGAATCGGAGTGCAGGCTTCCTTGCCACAGTCCGGACACTACGTCGCCGCGCATGGCGCGCCGCGCAGTTTCGCGCTCCCCGACGGCACCGTCGTGCATTTGAACGCAGAGAGCACGTTGTCCACGCGCTTCAGTTTGTTCCACCGCCGCGTCGAACTATCGCGCGGGCAGGCGAGTTTCATTGTGGCGGAGGATCGCCGCCCCTTCACGGCACATGCGGCAGGCCTGGAAATACAGGACATAGGCACGACATTCGACGTCTCGCTACAACGCGAGCAGGCACGGATCGGCGTGACCGAAGGTCGCGTGCACATCATCAGCGACGCCGGTGAAGGCCGGCTGCTAGCGGACGTGCGTGCCGGTCAAAACGCCCGTGTCGACTATCGAGATCATGCCGTCCGCATAAGTCAGGAGGATGTCGACACGATGACGGCATGGTGGAAGCGGCGCATCGTGTTTCGCGACGAGCCCCTCCGGGACGTGGCCGAGCAGTTCAACCGTTTGAACAAAGTCCGTCTGCGCATCGACGATGCGGCGGCAGGCGCCTTGCGTCTGACGGGGAACCTGAGTGCGGACGATCTGGACTCGTTACGCGTCTTCCTCGACGAACAACCCGCGCTTACGACGACCGTCACGGAGAACGAAATCAGGATCAGTGCGCGCAGCCCGGAAGGCACCAGCACAGGGAATCGGTAGCACGACCGCGCGCGACAGCGTTTCCCCTTCGAATCGTTGCCTGTGGCGGCAACCCCACTGGCGCTGTCAGAAAAAATTCATCAAAAAAAGGTGCCCGACCTTCCTCTAGCGCCGTCGTACTCCAGGCAAGCGCGAACGATCACGTTTCGCGACGACCATCATCACCCCACTGGACCTTACGATGCGCCGAACTCTGTTTCTCTCGATCGCCCTTGCCCTGCAGGCGACTACCACCATCGCTACCGCCGCCGCGCAGGAGGCCAGCGTCGCCACCGAGGCCATTCCGTCGCAACCTTTGGACCGCGCGCTCAATGCCTTGTCGCGCCAGACAGGTCTGCAGTTCGTCTACAACGCACAGGCCGCCGGCAACCCACGCACGCGTTCCATTCCTGCAGGCCTTCCCGCCGAAGAAGTACTCCAGCAACTGCTCGCCGGCACCGGACTGCGCTACCGCTATCTCAACACCACCACGGTAACCATCGAGGCGGACGCGGCGCTGGGCGCACCCGCCGTACTGACGCCTGCTGTCCAGGCGCCGGCAGCCGCCGCCGAATCTCCGCAGGCCGACGTTGCCCCGCAGGAGCTGGAGAGCGTTGAAGTGGTCGGCAGCTACAGCCGCAGCCTCGAACAGGCGGTGGACATCAAACGGTCGAACATCGGTTTCTCCGACTCTATCGTTGCCACCGATGTGGCCGATTTTCCGGAACAGAATCTGGCCGAGGCGCTGCAGCGCATGCCAGGCGTGACCATCGAACGCAGCAAGGGCCTGGGCAGCAAGGTCAACGTGCGCGGGCTGCCGTCCGAATACACCCATGTCTCCATCAACGACCTGGCGACGGCCTCCGGCAGTGGCGGGCGTGACGTGGAGTTCGACATCTTCGCGTCGGAAATCATCCAGCAGGTGACGGTGCAGAAGTCGCCCACCGCCGCGGATGAGGAGGGCGGCATCGCGGGTTCCGTGCAGATTTCGACCGCTCGCCCGTTCGACTACAGCGGGCGCAAGCTGGTGGTCTCCGCGGAAGGCGCGCACAACTCCATTTCCGAAGAGATCGATCCCAAGCTTTCGTTCCTGGCCAGCGACACCTGGGGCGACTGGGGTGCGCTGGTGTCGTTCTCCAGGGCGGAGCGTACCAACCGCACCGATTCCACTTCCGGCATCAACTTCCGGTCGATGTCGCGCTTCCTTGGCGCATCGGGTACCCGCGGCACACAGGCCGAAGCCGTCCTGGAGCGCGATGCCGGCGTGATCATCGACAGCCGCACCAACACCGATGAGACCAATCTGATCGTGTTCCAGGACAAAGTCGGCGACCGCGTCTATCTGAACGATCAGGAAAAGTGGGGTGCCACCGCATCGCTGCAATACAAGCCCAGCAACAATTTCAGCCTGACCTTCGACGCGCTGGTCGGCGGCTACGACAGCACCGAGGACGAATACGACGCCGCCGCTTATTCCGCCTCCAGCCGCAGCACGCTGGAAACCATCCATGAATACGATGCCACCACGCTGTCCGAGTACGGCATGGTCGTGCTGCGCGACGTGTCCTACACCGCCACCCAGCATGAGTTCCTGAGCAAGGAGCGTATCAACAAGACCGACTTCAACCAGTACAGCCTGGCGCTGGATTGGAAAGGCGACACCTGGGATCTCGATGCCATGGTGGGCTACTCCGGCGCGGAGAAGACCCTGGACCATGCCAACTTGAAGCACGTGGCCTATGCGCCTTCGCGCACGCGCTGGAACGGCCATAGCGGCGAGACCATCCCCAGCGCCAATCCGGCCAGCTTCGATATGTACAGCTCGCCGGGCCGGTATCTGTTCGAGGCCTACGAAACCACGCTGGAAAAGATCACCGACGACAAATACGCCGCACAGCTGGATTTCAACAAGGCGCTCGACCTTGCCTTTCTACCGGCGCTGCGCAACCTGCAGTTCGGTGCGCGCTATACGGACAAGTCGAAGGAGCGCGACTACGGCGAAATCAAGATCACCGGACCGAGTGCCGGCGACAGCTCGTGGGTGAACACGCGCACGCTGGCCGACAGCCCGTTGCAGTGGATCAGCGACATCGTCCCCGGCGGCGCCTACAGCATGAAGGGCTTGGACTGGCAGCAGGTCTCCAATGACTACGCCCGCAATACGTTCCGCTATGCCGGCTTCGCCACGCCGTTCGACGACGGCCAGTACTACCGCGTGGACGAGGAAGTGGCCAGTCTGTACGCGATGGCCGACCTGGCCTTCGATCTGGGCAGTGTGCCGGTATCGATCAACGCGGGTGCGCGTTATGTCGATACGTCGGTGCTGTCGTTCGGCTACCACCCTGTCCAGAACGCGGACGGCACTACCGGCTATACCGACACGCCGGTGTCCAAGAAAGGCAGCTACAAGGATGTCCTGCCCAGCTTCAACATGACCGCTGAATTGTCCAGCGGCCTGCTGCTGCGCGCAGCGGCTTCGGAAACGCTTATCCGCCCAGCGCTGACCGATATCGCGTACAAGCGAACCGCCAGCTGGAGTTCTTTCCGATTCACCGACGGCAATCCGGACCTGTTGCCGACCTATGCCAAGCAATGGGAAATCGGCCTGGAGAAGTACTTCGACAACGGGGGATTGCTGGCCGCTTCGTACTTCTACAAGAAAATCGACGGCGTCGTTGTCAATTCGCTGACCGGCGTGGTCGAGAACGTGGCGGTGTACAACGCCAATGGCACGCTCAACGGCCACTACGACTTCGACGTCTACCAGCCGGTGAACGCCGACGGGTCCTACGAGGTCGACGGCATCGAGCTGAACGCCCAGCTGCCGCTGAGCGTGCTGCACAGTGCGTTGGAAGGGTTCGGCATCAACGCCAACTACACGATGCTGGACAGCTCGCTGGCTGGCGAGTCCGATCTTGGCATCACCACGCCGATGCCCGGCCTGTCCGAAAAAACCTACAACTTCACGGCGTACTACGAGAACGACCGTTTCGATGCGCGCGTGTCGTACAACCACAAGGATGAATACGTCGAATCCATCGGCTACAACATGTACCCGATCTGGCGCGATGCGTACGGACAACTGGACATCTCCATCGGCTACCGGCTGACCGACAACATCAAGCTCAGCCTGAAAGGCATCAACATGACCGATGAGGAAACCACGGGCTACACCATGGATCCCTCTTTCCCGACCATGTACGAGCGCTCGGGTCGCCGCATCAGCCTGGGTATACGCGCTGATTTCTAAGCCCGACCGCTCGTTGCCTCGCCGTGGTGGCCTGCCGCCACCACGGCTATTCCTTGCGGTCGTTTCTGCGGGTGCTGACATGCACCTATCGTAGAGCCGAGCTTGCTCGGCTGCTCTTGCTCGAATCCAGCGCGCCAAGAGCGGAGCAAGCTCCGCTCTACGTCGCATGGCAGGAGATCGTGAACAGGTTCTTAGAAAAGAAGGAAGAATCCGATGCTTATCTTGCGGCTCCTGCCGATCGTGGCACTGATAGCTTGGCCATGCGTGGTCCAGGCTTCCGATCGGGACGACGGCCGGAGCTGGCAGGCCGGCGACCACCATGTGCACAGCGAGTGGAGTGTCGACTGGGATCGATCGACTTCTCCGCCCACACCGATCCGTGGCGGAGATTCACCCTACACACGCACCCGCAATGCGCAACAAGCCTTGGCGCATGGCCTGACCTGGATGGTGCATACCGATCACGGCGGCCCCGGCCACTCGCGGGTGACGCACGACCACGCTTGGCCTGCGCTGCTGGAGGCGCGACGGGAGGTGCCGGCGTTGATTCAATTCAACGGAATGGAGTTCGACGTTCCGGCCGCTGAGCATGCATCGCTGATCATCGCGCCGGGTGCAGACGAGCGCGATCAACTGGTCACGATCGAGCGTGAATACGGTCGCAGTGAGCCGTTGGAACCCGACACCCGAGACGATGGTAAGTGGATGCTCGCTGCGCTGGCACATATACGTGCGCTGCCATCGCCGCCTTTGATGCTCATCAATCATCCCTCCCGCACCGCCACCGGCATCGGCCAATGGGGCGAAGTAGAGCCGGCTGAACTGCGCGCCTGGCACGATGCCGCACCGCGGGTGCTGGTAGGCATGGAAGGCGCGCCCGGTCACCAGGCCGCTCCGGCACATCGCGGACTTTATCGAAACGCCGGCGCGCCCACGTTCGGCGGATTCGATCAGATGACCGCGCAGGTCGGCGGCGTGTGGGACACCATGCTCGCGGAAGGCCGGCGGTTCTGGATCACCGCGACCTCGGACTCGCATGTGAATGTGCGCGACGGCGGCCGCGATTTTGATCCTGGCCAGTACAGCAAGACCTACGTCTGGGCGCGACACGAAGCCGGAGACATCCTCGATGGCATGCGTGAGGGAAGAATGTTCGCGGTGACCGGCGATCTGATCGATGCGATGGAGCTGACCGTGCGCGTAGCCGACAAGCCGAACCAGAGCGCTGGCATGGGCGGTGCGTTGGTGCTTTCGGCGGAAGCAACCATGCGAGTGGAACTGAGGATTCGCCAACCTGCTCAGCCGAACTTCAATGGTCAGCGGCCGGTGTTGGATCACGTCGAACTCATCGTGGGAAGCCGCGGCGGCGACCGCCCAGGACCAAGGATGGAAGCGAAGCGTTTCGGTCGTGACGCGTGGAAAAGCGAAGGCGAGTGGAAATCGTTGTCCTGGGAGTTGCCGGTGCCGCGGCACGGAGGCTTCGTGCGTGCGCGCGGATCAACTACGTCAGAAGTAGTGCCGCTCGCGGATTCTCCCGGAGAAGATCCCTGGCAGGACCTATGGTTCTACTCCAATCCGGTGTTCGTCGAGATCGCTGCGCCGTAGTGCCTGGACGCGGCGAGCGCTTGTTCGAAGAGAACGAACTAGCATCTTCTAATCACTCTTGGGCACCCAACCAGCACGCCCACAGGCGTGCTGGTTGTCCGTTGCATGCGCGACGGGATGGTGAGCAAAGATGGGCGGCGTTCTCATCTAGCAGTGTTGCGATTAGCCGAAAGAAGTTGCTGGATTCTCGCTTCGGTGGCTTTGTACTGTCCTTCGCCAAAGTGCTGATAGACGATGCGGCCGTCCTGGTCGATCAGATACAACGCCGGCCAGTACCGGTTGCCGTAGGCATTCCAGGTGCGGTAGTCGTTGTCCTGCGCGACGGGATAGGTGATGCCGAATCGCTTCACCGCGGCCTTGAGGTTCGGTAGCTGTTTTTCGTAGCCGTACTCGGGCGTGTGCACGCCCACCACCACCAGGCCCTGGTCCTTGTACTTTTCATGCCATGCCTTGGTGTGCGGCAGAACGCGAATACAGTTGATGCAGGAATAGGTCCAAAACTCCACCAGCACCACTTTCCCGCGCAGCTGCTGCAATGTCAGTGGCTGGCTGTTGAGCCACTGGCCGATGCCTGTGAACTCCGGCGCGACGGGTGCGGGCGAGGTGCGGGTAGGTTCGACCGGATCGTAAGCCACGCTCGGCGAGCAAGCGGAGGCGAACAGGCAGGCGGCCAACAGTGTAACGACGGGTTTGATCAGCTTCATGGTCATAGTCCTTGCGAAACGGAGGGGAGCCATTGGGTTGCCCAGGCCGACACCAAGACGTCGTACTGGAACAATTGAAGAACGGCGACGGCAACAGCCAATGCACCGAAGATGCGGCGCAGTGCACCTGCATGGCGTTGAAAGAAAACCAGGCGCGAGGTCACCCAATGACCGCCATAGGCGATGAACAACATCGGGATACCGGCGCCTACCGCATAGAGCGCCAGCAAAGCGGTCGCTCGGCTTGGCTCCTGTGCGCTAGCCGCCAGCGACAACACCGAAGCGAGCACGGGTCCGGCGCAGGGCGTCCATGCCAGTCCTAGCGAAGCACCGATCAGCAAGACGCCGATTCGACCGCCGACGGGGAGCCGATGTGTCGATGCCGTCTTACCCGATGCGCGCCATTGACGTATCCGGTCGACGATCCAGTCGAAGGGCGCCGGCCAGAAACATGCCAGGCCGGCGACCAACAGCACAGCGATGGACGCGCTGCGGATGAAGTCCTGCAACGCGCCTGACGATGCCGAGAGGATGCCGATCAGGATTCCGCCAGCGGCGAACGTCGCCACGAAACCGGCGATCACCAGCAGCGGGTCTTCGCGGCGACGGCCGGTGCTGGTGGCCAACACGATCGGCAGGACGGGAAGAATGCAGGGAGAGAGAATGGTGGCCATGCCAGCGGCGATGGCTAATGCGTATTCGATCATGGGGGCGATGCCTGCGGTGCGGTGGATGGATGGCCATTCCACCGCCCGGATGTCACCGGGGTGTGTGCCGGCAACAGGGTTTTTGTAACGGCGAGTGCGGTCTGAGGCGCTGGCGACACTGCGTTACAAAAAGGGTGTCAGACCAACCGGATCTGCACGTCGATGTTGCCGCGCGTGGCTTTGGAATACGGACACGTGCGATGCGCTTCGTCGACCAGCATTTGCGCCTGTTCGCGCGACAGGCCCGGCAGCGACACATTCAAGCGCGCCTGCAACTGGTAACCGTCGCCTACCAGGCCCAGGTCCACTTCTGCATCGATAGCCGCATCCGCCGGAATCGCAATCTTGAACTTGCGGGCAGCCAAACCCATTGCGCCTTCAAAGCAGGCCGACCAGCCGGCGGCGAACAATTGTTCCGGGTTGGTTCCAGGGCGGTTGCTGCCGGGTGGCGACAGGATGACGTCGAGTTGACCGTCATTGCTGCGTGCATGGCCTTCGCGGCCGCCAACGGTGTGGGTTTTTCCGGTGTAGAGAACTTTGTCGAGAGTAGTCATGGGAACTCCTTGGAGTTTGCGGGATTGGAAGCCGGACGCTCACGGGCGCCAGGCGGGTGAAAACGTGTCGCGATCCTTCACGCGTGCGGCGCGGAGAATCCTCATCACAACCGAGTGGCGTCGATCACCGCCTGCACGAATTCGCGTGGCGCTTCCTGCGGCGGGTTGTGGCCGACGCCGCCTGTGAAAGTGCGGTGTTCGTACTTGCCGGTGAATTTTTTCGCGTAGCTGGCAGGTAACGGATGCGGTGCGCCGTTCGCGTCGCCTTCAATGGTGATGGTCGGCACGCTGATCGTCGGTGCCTGCGCCAGGCGTTGCTCCAGCGCGGCGTACTTCGGCTCACCGTCGGCCAAGCCCAGGCGCCAGCGGTAGTTGTGCACGGTGATCGCGACGTGGTCGGGGTTGTCCAAAGCGGCGGCGCTTCGGTCGAAGGTGGCATCGTCGAAATTCCACTGCGGCGAAGCCAACTGCCAGATCTGTTTGGCGAAGTCGTGCGTGTATTTCGTATAACCGGCACGACCGCGATCGGTGGCGAAGTAGTACTGGTACCACCACTTCAGCTCAGCTTCCGGCGGCAACGGCTGCTTGCCGGCCTCCTGGCTGCCGATCAGGTAGCCGCTCACCGACACCAGTGCCGTGACACGTTCCGGCCACAGCGCCGCCACGATGCCCGCCGACCGTGCGCCCCAGTCAAAGCCTGCGATGGTGGCACGCTGGATCTTCAGCGCATCCATCAAAGCGATGACGTCGGACGCCAGCGCGGCGGGCTCGCCATTGCGCGGCGTGTCGGCGGAGCGGAAGCGGGTACTGCCGTAGCCACGCAGGTGCGGCACGATGACGCGATAACCGCGCGCCGCCAGTTGCGGCGCCACTTCCGCGTAGCTGTTGATGTCGTATGGCCATCCGTGCAGCAGGATGATGACCTTGCCGTCGGAAGGACCCAGATCGGCATAGCCGATGCTCAGGTCGCTGGCGTCGATCTGCCTGTCTGCCACCAATACCGCTGGAATGGCGGCGTGAGTGGCCTCTGGCGATGCAGCGCTGGCGATGCCGGCGAACGCGAACTGCGCGGAAAGCAACCACGGCAATAACCGAATGATGGAACGGGACTTGATCGTTTGCATGAGCGTGCTCCTGATAAGGATGAGGTCGGTGTTGGATCACTTGGCGTTGCGCAACGGCCGGAAGGCGGCGCGCAATTCGGCGCTGAACAACTGCGGTTGTTCCCAGGCGGCGAAGTGGCCGCCCTTCTCGGCTTCGTTGAAGTAGTAGAGCGTCGGATAGGCGCGCTCGGTCCAGCTGCGCGGCGCGCGATAGATCTCGCCAGGAAACACCGATACCGCGACCGGCACGGAAATCTCGTGGGTCTTCTGCGCGGCGGCACTGAAGTTATTGTTGTTGTTTTCCCAGTAGAAGCGCCCGGCCGAAGTCGACGTATTGGTGAGCCAGTACAGACTGATGTCGTCCAGAATCGCATCGCGTCCGAGCACGTTCTCCGGCACGCCATTGCTGTCGGTCCACTGCGCGATCTTGTCGTACATCCATGCCGCCATGCCCGCGGGCGAATCGTTCAAGGCATAGCCGATCGTCTGCGGGCGCGTGACCATCATTGCGCCGTAGGCGGCGTTGCGACCGAAGAAGCGGCTCAGCGTCTGGAAAGCGGTTTGTTCGACCTGCGTCAGCCCCGCCGGCGCCGGCGCGCCGCTGTTGATGGCGCCTACCAACTCGGAAGGGACCGTCGCAGGCATGGTCAGGTGGATACCTTTCAAACCTGATGGCGCTTGCCGGCCCATCACGTCGGAGATCACCGAACCGTGATCACCACCCTGCGAGACGTAGTGATCGTAGCCAAGCCGTTGCATCAGCACGTGCCACGCACGGCCAACGCGATCCGGTCCCCAGCCCAGTTCGGTCGGGCGGCCTGAGAAGCCATAACCGGGAATGGAAGGGATCACGACATCGAAGGCATCTTCGGCCCGGCCGCCGAACGCAGTTGGATTGGTCAACGGTTCGATGGTGTTGACGAACTCCAGGATGGAACCGGGCCAACCGTGCGTGAGGATTACTGGCAGCGCGTTGCGATGCCGCGAACGCACGTGGATGAAATGGATGTCCACGCCGTCGATGGTGGTGATGAACTGCGGGAGATGGTTGAGCTTGGCTTCCAGCCGACGCCAGTCGTAGTCGCCGCCCCAATAGTTGACCAACGCCTGCAGCTTGGACAGTTGCAGACCTTGGGAATCATCGGCGACGAGTTCGCGATCCGGCCAGCGCGTGGCCTGCACACGCCGACGCAGGTCCTGCACATCGCGCTCGGCCACGTGTACCTGGAAAGGCCGGATGTCATTGCCGCCATGCTTCTGTTTTGCCTGCGCGGCGATGGAGGGCAACAGGTTGAGCGCGCCGATCGACGCCGCGGCCAGCGCGGTCGAACCGATCAGGTGCCGGCGTTTGAAGTTGATGATCTCGTTGGGGTCGAAAGTGGACATGAACTGCTCCTCTTGAGTTGGATGAATTGCGCGAGAAGGCGCGAGACGGACGGATGAGGTGATTCGAAAGGTGGCGAGTAGCGCAGCGCGTCAGATCACCCAGCCGCCATCGAGGGTCAGGCTGGCGCCGGTCATGTAGCCGGCTTCGTTGCCGGCCAGGTAGGCGACCAACGCCGCGACTTCTTCTGGTCGGCCGACCCGCTGCAGCGGACTGCGCTGGGCCACCATGTCCAGGATGTCGGCGGTGATGTCGGTTTCGATCGGGCCCGGCTGGATGTTGTTGACGGTGATGCGGCGCGGTGCGAGATCCAGCGCCAGTTCGCGAGCCAGCGTTGCCACGGCGGCCTTGGTCATTGCGTATGCGCTGCCGCCCACGCTGCCACTGCGCACCGCCGTGTTACTGCCGATGGTGATGATGCGACCACCATCGCGCGTGCGTGCCGCGGCTGCCTGGATCGACAGGAACACGCCGCGCACATTGACCGTCAGCAACTGGTCCAGCATTTCCAGCGGGAATTGTTCCAGCGGGCTGCCCCGGTAGACGCCGGCATTCACCACGGTCACGTGCAACAGACCGAAGCGTTCGACCGATTGTTCGACGGCCGCTGCAATGGCGTTGGCGTCGGCGCTGTCGGCTTGAATGGCGAGCGCGTTGCCGCCAGCGGCCTCGATGGTGGCGACCACCTCGGCAGCCTTGTCCGGACGGGTCACATAGGTCAATGCGACGGCATGGCCTTCGCGGGCGAGCCGCAGCGCGACGGCAGCGCCGATACCGCGAGAGCCGCCGAAGACGAGAGCCGCTTTCTGGGGTGTGGAAGATGGGGTGTGCATGGCGTTTCCTCTGGGGAGTCCTGCCAGCGGAGGTGCCGTTGGCGATGGAGCCATTGCACGCTGCGGACTTGTCGCCGACGTGTCGCCAATCAGGGAGATTTGTCAGCAAACCGCGTGGATACGCCGTTGGATACAGACGCTTACAAAAGCGGGGGAGTTGTATCGGAATGTATCCACAGCCGCCGCCTACGCGTTGGGATACGAATCCGGCCGCTGGCCGACAAGGCGCGGATACAGCAGGACGTTGCAATGGCCACACACAACCAACCGGAGTTTCACCATGCAATCCGCTCGCCGACCAGGTTTCCCTTTGCTGGTCCTACTGACGGCGGCTGCCGTGCTACCCGTCGCCGCCCAGGCGCGAACCCCTGCGGTTGATCCGGATGCGCCGACGGTCGTCCTGGTGCACGGCGCCTTTGCCGATGCTTCCAGTTGGAACAAGGTGGCAGAACGCTTGCGAAAGCACGGCGTTCCGGTAATAGCGGTGGACAATCCGCTGACCTCGCTTGCCGACGATGTGGCTGCCACTCAGCGCGCCATCGCGGCCGCACCTGGCAAGGTCGTGTTGGTCGGCCATTCGTGGGGCGGCACCGTGATCACCCAAGCCGGCCGCGACCCCAAGGTCGAGGCGCTGGTGTATGTGGCGGCCTTCGCGCCGGACGTGGGCCAGAACTCGGCGCAGCAGGGCGAGGGTTTTCCGCTCGCACCCGGTTTGCAGAAACTGGTCGAAACCGCCGGCTTCCTGTCGTTGTCGGCGGAAACGGTCGCCAGCGATTTCGCTCAGGACCTGAAGCCGGCCCTGGTGCGAGAGGTATGCGCACACCAGCTGCCGTTGAAGGCGGCGGCATTGTCCGAGCCCGTCGGCTTCGCCGCATGGCGTTCGCTGCCCAGCTGGTACGTCGTCTCGCGCAAGGACCGCATGCTGTCGCCTGAGCTGCAGGTGGCGGCCGCGGTGCGCATCGGCGCGAAATTGCGGTCGGTCAATGCGGGGCACGTTTCGCCATTGTCCGCTCCGCGTGAGGTAAGCGACGCCATTTTGGAAGCCGCTGGCCTGAAGCAGGCGGACCCGGCGCCCGGTGCCGACGATGGCGGTTGAGTTGCAGGGCGCGCCTCGACGCTACTATTCCCATGACAACCAAGTCGGTCCGCATGATCCAAGCACCGGAGAACCATGATGTCCCACACCGATCACATCCTTGTCGTCGACGACGATCGCGATATCCGCCAGATGGTCGGCGACTACCTGCTCCGCAACGGCTTGCGTGTCACGCTGGCCGCGGACGGGCGCGAGATGCGTGCGGCGCTGGACACGAGCGACATCGATCTGATCGTGCTGGACGTGATGATGCCCGGCGAGGACGGCCTGTCGTTGTGCCGCAACCTGCGCGCTGGCAAGCACCGCGCGGTCCCGGTGGTCATGCTGACCGCCCGCGATGACGAGACCGACCGCATCATTGGGTTGGAAATGGGTGCGGACGATTATGTGGTCAAGCCATTCTCCTCACGCGAACTGCTGGCGCGCATCAGCGCGGTCATCCGCCGCGCGCGGATGCTGCCACCGAATCTGCAGGTGAGCGAGGCGTCGCGGATGATCGGTTTCGGCCAATGGAAACTGGACACCACCGCGCGTCATTTGCTGGACGAGGACGGCACCGCCTATCCGCTCAGCGGCGCCGAGTTCCGCCTGCTGCGCGTATTCATCGATCATCCGCAGCGTGTGTTGAGCCGCGATCAGCTGCTCAACCTGACTCAAGGACGCGATGCGGAAGTGTTCGACCGCTCCATCGATCTGCTGGTCAGCCGACTGCGGCAGCGCCTGGGTGATGGCCCACGCGAGCAAACGTATATCAAGACGGTGCGCAGCGAAGGTTATGTTTTCTCCCAGCCAGTCACGTTGATCGGGGAAGAAGCATGAGGCCAGAGGTGCGCGCATCGGGTTTTAGCCTGTTGCCGCGCACGCTGGCCGCGCGTGTTCTTCTGATTCTGGGAGGCGGCTTGCTGCTGGCGCACGCGTTGTCGTTCGCCTTGTTGTTCTACGAACGCGCCACCGCCACGCGTTCGATGATGCTCACCAATTTGGAGCAGGACATTCCAGTAAGCGTTGCCTTGCTCGAACACCTGTCGCCCGAGGAAAGAATGCAATGGTTACCGCGGCTGGAACGCCGCACCTATCGCTACCTGTTGCGCCCGGCGCAACCGGGCACGCCGCTGGCGAGCGATCGCGCGCAACAGGTGACGGCGCTGGTCGACGATGCGCTGCGGCACCGCTACCCACTGCGTCCGCGTGCTGTCTCCGCATCACCCGAGCGCTACGAAGTGGAACTGACGTTGGCCGACGGGCAGCCGCTGACCATTGAGGTAACGCCATCGCTGCTGCCCATCGCGCGCTGGCTGCCGTGGATGCTGGCCGCCCAAGTGGCCTTGCTGTTGGCATGCGCGTGGCTGGCGGTGCGGTTGGTCACGCGGCCACTGGCACGGTTGGCGGACGCCGCCGAACGGCTGGATCCCGCGCAGGCGGGACCACCGCTGTCGCAGGAAGGACCCGCAGAGGTGGCGAAGGCCGCGCGTGCACTCAATGCCTTGCAGTCGCGCGTGTCCGCGCACGTCACCGAGCGCATGCAAATCCTGGCCGCGATCTCGCACGATCTGCAGACGCCGATCACGCGCATGCGCTTGCGGCTCGAGTCCCTGGATGAAAATCCGGCGCATGCACGCCTGATGGACGATGTAGACCAGATCAGCCAGCTTGTGCGCGAAGGCGTCAACTACGCCCGTAGCGCCAACGTCGCTACGGGAGCTTCGGTGCGGCTGGATTTGCCGTCTTTCCTCGATAGTGTGGTGGGCGATTATCAAGATACGGGAAAGCCCGTCCAACGCATTGAGGGCGATCATGCCTCACTGCAGACGCATCCCCAGGTTCTGCGCCGCGTCGTGCAGAACCTGATCGACAACGCGTTGGCTTACGGTGGCAGCGCCGAGGCCACGCTGCGCATCGATGCCGATGGCCGCGTGTGCATCGACATAATGGATCGAGGTCCTGGTATTCCCGAAGATCAGCTGGAAGCGGTGCTGCAACCGTTTCATCGACTGGAGTCTTCGCGCAGCCGTAGCAGCGGAGGTACCGGACTAGGCTTGGCAATTGCGCAGCAACTAACGCAATCGCTGGGTGGAGCGTTGCGGCTGAGCAATCGCGAAGGCGGCGGACTGTGCGCCACGGTCGCGTTGGCAGCCGATCAGCTCGCTGCCGGCACAAAGGACTGAACTCGCACGCGTCCCTGTCAGCTCGGCCTGCGATGGAAATGAGGCCGGTGACAGGCGATGTATATCCGTAGGAGCGGCGTCTCGCCGCGAGCTCTTACTGTCAGATAGCTTCATACCCGTAGGAGCGGCGTCCCCGCCGCGAGCCTTTCCGTCACGCCGCGATAAATGCGAAGAGCTCGCGCCGGGACGGCGCTCCTACAAGTGCGTGCGAATTCGGCAAGATGGCTCGCTTTGTAGGAGCGGCGTCCCGCCGCGAGCCATTTCTGTCAGATCAATGTGTATACCCGCAGGAACGTGGGCATTGGGTGAGATCGCGGGAAGGGCGTTGCTCAGCTATGAGCGTGTTTAAACAATGCCGCCGTTGGCGAAGATGGTCTGCCATCTTGATTCACGCAATCAAAAGCCTGGAGGATTCCCGGCGGTTGCGCTGCCCGGGCGGGGCCTCAGACCACACGTCGGCGATGCGTCTGACGGCTTCCACCAATTGTTCCTCGGGCTTGGCATACGGAATCCGCAATCGCGCATCGGAGCCGCCTTCGACACTGAACACCGGGCCTGGCGCCAGATAGACGCCGGCGCGCTCCACGTCGGCGGCCAATCGCGTTGCGCTGCCATGAGGCAACTGCACCCATAACGTCAGGCCGCCGCCAGGAAGCCGGAAACGCCAACTCGGCAGATGCTCCGCCAAGGCCAACGCCAGCGCGTCCCGGCGTTGCCGCAGTTGTTCGCGCCGAACCGCGAGGATGTCGGCGGCGCTGAGCAGTTCAGCGATCACAAGTTGATCGAAGAGTGAGCTGCCCAGATCGATCTGCACGCGTGCAGCGATGATCCGGCTGACGAGTTCGCGCGGCGCCCTGATCCAACCTACCCGCAATCCACCCCAGAACATCTTCGACGCACTGCCGATGGTGATGGCGTCGGCCGCATGTGCGGCGAAGGGCGCGGGCATCGGGTCGTCGGACAGGCCGGTCGCTTGCAATGATTCGTCGATGATGGCGACGGTGCGCGTCGCACGCAGGGCGCTGGCGTATCGCGCCCGCGTCGCGTCGTTCATCAGGAGGCCCGTGGGGTTCTGAAAATCGGGAATCAGGTACGCGAGGTGCGGCGAAGTCTGCCGCAGCGTGGCTTCGATGCCATCCATGTCCCAGCCTTCGTCACCCAGCGAGTCGGACAGCGGCGAGCTGATCAAGCGGCCGCCACCGAGCCGCAAAGCCTCGATAGCGTTCGAGTAGACCGGCGACTCGATCATGATGCGATCGCCCGGGCGGGAAAGTGCGCGGGCAATGATGGCAATGCCCGAAAGCGCACCGGAAGTGATGACGATCTGCCCGGGCGTCGTGGGCAGCCCGCGTCGTACGTACGATTCGGCGATGACCGCCTGCAAGCCTGGCAATCCCGACGGCAGGTATCCGTCGCTGGCCAAGTAGGACGGCAAGGCGGCGAGGGCGCGTTCGTACGCGGCGGCGACGCCTGGTGTTGCCGCGCCAGCCGCGCAATTGAGATCGATCGCGCCTTCGGATGGCGCCGTCGCGCCGAGCGAGTGCAACGCATGATCATGTGCGCGGCGCAGGTCGATCGGGACAGTCGCGTAGGTTCCTGCGCCTTGCCGCGCCGTAGCGAATCCGGCGGCGATCAGATCCGCGTACGCGCGGGTAACGGTGTTGCGGGAAACGCCGAGCGCCTCGGTGACGGCGCGTTCGCTGGGCAGGCGAGTGCCGATGGGAATGCGGCCATCGCCGATCAGTTCCTGCAACGCCTGCCGCAGGCCGCGGTAGGCGGGCGAGCGATTGAAACCGC
This sequence comes from Pseudoxanthomonas sp. UTMC 1351, assembly GCF_040948865.1. Taxonomy (NCBI): domain Bacteria; kingdom Pseudomonadati; phylum Pseudomonadota; class Gammaproteobacteria; order Lysobacterales; family Lysobacteraceae; genus Pseudoxanthomonas; species Pseudoxanthomonas sp. UTMC 1351. The sequence goes on from NZ_JAVGJT010000009.1 coordinate 176,679, forward strand.
TGACGAGCGCGGCAAGGCGATCAGGGGCGATGGACCGGTTCATAAGGCCACTATCGCACGATTGGCTCTATGGAAAAGAGCCAATCGACGCGATGGTGGCCTCATGAAAACGAACATATCTTCCTCCGGGCTGGCCAATCTGGGCCCCTTGGCGCAACTCAAAGCCGGGCGCCTGCCCGAGCGCCTGCTGCGACTCCTGTTGGGCCTGTGGCTGTACGGCGTGGCCATCGCCTTGATGATCGAAGGCGCCGTCGGCGCCTCGCCGTGGGATGTCTTCCACCTGGGTGTCGCGCGGCACGTGCCGTTGTCCTTTGGCGTAGTCATGATCATCGTAGCGGTCGTCGTGCTGCTGGCCTGGATTCCGCTGCGCCAAATGCCGGGCTTGGGCACGGTGGCCAACACGCTACTGCTGGGACCGTTCGCGGATATCAATCTTGCGCTGCTCGACACGCCGGAAAGCTTGCCGGTGCGATGCGCCTACCTGCTGGGCGGCGTGCTGGTGTGCGCATTGGCGACGGCACTGTACGTCGGCGCCCAGCTGGGGCCCGGACCGCGCGATGGATTGATGACCGGACTGGCGCGCCGGACCGGCTGGTCCATCCGGCGCGTCCGCACCATCATCGAAGTCGGCGTGCTTGCCGTAGGCGTGGCGCTGGGCGGAACCGTCGGCATTGGCACCGTGGTTTTCGCCCTGGGTGTTGGGCCGGCGACGCAGTTCTTCCTGCGTTATCTGGTGGTGCGACTGGATACGCCCAGCAGCGGCGCGTTGCCGGGCGAAGCTTGATTAATGCCGACATCCGCTCGTGCTGTGCGACAGACCCAGATTGGCCCCTCCAATCCAACATTGGCAGTGCACGCTCCAAGCGGCTTGATTGCCTGACTGTACCTGCATAAGCTCGCTCCAATCGGGGAGCGCGACGCGGGCATCATGAAAGATGGGGATATTGGTCTCCCAGAATGGCAGTCTTGGATTGCGATGCAGCCTATAACTCATCAAAGCTGAGATCGCTTCGCAGATCGTTAGTCAACCCTTGGAAACTCATGACGAACAACACCATTCTGTTCCTGTGCTTTCTTGTGGCCGCTCCCGCTGCGGCTCAAGACCAGACTCAGGTGAAATCGATCTTCGCCCAGTACCAATCTCGCGCGAAGGCCTTCGACGCTGGCGTCGCTGATCTGTATTGCGATACGGCAGTTATCCGCAACGTACGCACTTACCCGGATGGACAGCAGCGTACGCTTGAGTTGCCCGCGCCAAAATACAAAGAGCTCATTCGCGCGGCCATGCCGTTGGCTCAGGCCAAAGGTGATTACAGTACCTATTCCGACGTCGTATTTACCCCGGAGAATGTTGGATTTCGGATTACGGCTGTCCGCTATTCCGTAGTAAAACAGTATTCGAGTCCAGTCTCTTTGCTCGTCGGCGATTGTGGCGACGGGAGTCCCGGCATTCTTGAAGAGCTAAGTCAGTCGCGGCCATGACGGCAACAATTCATTCAAGCCGAATCAGTTTCCCGTGAACTCGATCAAAGATCGGGGAGTTATGACGCTGGCCGCCGTCGCGAAAGTTCTGAAAGCCGCGCACTGGCTATCATCGGCGTTGATTATTTCCTTCAGTGTACTGTTTGCCGGAGCTTTCTTTGGCTCTGGCATTCTCGCGGATAGACCTGGGCTGGTCGTATGCGGCGTCGGCTGGGCGCTGATCACTGTTCCCATCTATCACCGACAGCATCCCACGAAACGACTCACGCACTGGTCAATAGCGGTGGGCGCCATCGGCGTGCTGGTATTCATGCTCGGGCTCGCGATGCATGGCGGCACGCTTCAATAATGAGCAAGATAGGCCTCACCTTGTGCCTTTTTTACTTGGCATTCGCTGGGCTTTGCATATGGGCGTCGTGGGAGTCCGCCGGCGACCCCAAGGGCTCTTTTGTCCTACTTCAGTTGCCGCTGGCCCTTCAGCTTGGCTTTCTCGATTGGCTTGGACTCGGTTCGCTGCTGAGCCGCGCATCCTGGCCGGTTGCCTATTCGGTCATCGGATCACTCACGCTTATTGCACTGTATCTATCGGGCTGGCTGGTCAGTCGTGCTATTCGCACATTTCAGGGCGTTAGCAGCCAGGGTGCCGGAGAAAAGATCGATTGAAGTGGCTGGCGAGATGCATGTCGTTCGCTGAGGTTTGAGCCGAAGTAAGCTCGTTCTGTGCGATGGATCGAAGGTGGCCGCTTCCACCCTGAGAGACCTTATGTCGAAGCCGGGCTAGAGCGTGCTCCCATTCGTGCGGGATGCGCGGGTGACACGCGCAGCAGATCGACGATGCGATAAGCCCCTTCATAGACAAGCAGCGGAAGCAGCCAACTCAGCCAAAGCAATATCGCGATCGTTGTTGGCGACGGCGGCAACTCCAGGGCTATCAGAGCTTGAAGCAATATCCGGAACGTGATCGGAGAGAGCGTCACGAGATAGTTGCGGGTCATCCAGTTCCGGTGCGGCGCTACTCGCCCGCGATGAATCGCGATCAGTGCCACCAGGGCAGTCGTCAGCCATGTCAAAGCGGTGGCGGCAAACGCCGAGCGGATTTCGAACGGAGCAGGCGAAGTAGCGATCAGCCCGGTGGCGCCTGCGCACGCAATGAGCATGCCGACCATATAGATCCGGCCCGTCCAGCGATGCAGTCGCGGAAAGGCTCGCGGCCACCGGGTCAAGAACTGGAGCGGCCCCAGGACAACGGTCAGTGCTCCGCCACCCAGGTGGGTCCATAGCCAACCGCGTCGCGACCAGAACATGGTGTAGGCGCTGGGATCCAGATGGCTGTACTTGCCATGGACGGTCAGCAGGAAGTTGATGCTGATCGCCGCGAGGGCAAGCCACACGATGGCCCAACCAATACGCTGAGCAAGGCGCATGCGGATAGGTGAAACAACGTCCTGGATCGCGTGGCCCATAGGCGCCTCAGGCTGGTGCCGGGCCCAAGGATACACGGGGGCGGCCATCTGATTGAACCGGGCCCCACCGCGCCGATCTATGTTGATTCTTGGCTGATCCGGTCGATCACTTTCTTTGGTGGGCTCGGTTGTCGATAAAGCACGCTTCGGCCGAACGCGAGCGCCGTGCTCCTGCAGATGTGCGTTCATGCGCAAATTTGCCCGACCTATGTCGAACTCGCGTCCGGCTGTTCGTCGTAGTGATGAATGTCCAATGACATCAGCACACCAAAACCTCGCAACCGATTTTCACCAGGAGTGGCTCACGATGACCGTCATCATTACCGCCTTTGAACGGTCGCCCGACGGCGGCAAGGGACTGGCGCGCGATACACGCGTCCGCTGGGCGCTTGAAGAAGTGGGCCAACCTTACGACGTTCGCCTGGTTTCGTTCGGTGCGATGAGGAAACCCGCGCACATAGCGCTGCATCCCTTCGGTCAGATTCCCACCTACGAGGAAGGCGATCTCGTCTTGTTCGAAACGGGTGCGATCGTCTTCCACCTTGCCCAGCGCCACCCAGGCTTGTTGCCGGACGACGCCAACGCGCGGGCGCGTGCGGTCACCTGGATGTTCGCCGCACTCAACACCGTGGAGCCGCCGATCCTGGACTTGTCCAACACCAGGATCGCTGAGAGTGACAAGCCATGGAGCAAGGAGCGCTTGCCCCTGGTGGAAGATCGCGTCCGCCATCGGCTGGTCCAGCTTTCTGCTCGCCTGGGTGATGCCGACTGGCTTGATGGTGCATTCAGTGCGGGCGATCTGATGATGGTGTCGGTGCTCCTGAGGCTGAGACCGTCAGGAATTCTGGACGAGTTTCCAAAGCTGGCTGCCTATGTCGCCCGCGGCGAAGCGCGTTCCGCATACAAGCGTGCTTTCGCCGCACAGCTGGCGGTTAACGCCGCCAAGCCGCAAGCCGGCTGATGATTGGTTATAGGGGCTGGAAGCAGACGGATCCGCTGATCATCCTGGTCGGCGAGCCGATCAGTGAGCGCTAGTGTCCGCCGGTGTGCGATGGCATCGCAGTTGCTCGCCGCAGTACCATCACCAGGCACCGCTGACAGCCATAAAAAGGAGAAGGTGATGAAGAAGTTGTATGTGATCGCCCTGATGGGCTTCGCTCTTGGCCTGAGCCAGGAAGCGTTTGCAGAAGTGGTCAATATGACGAACAGCGCGGACGGCGCTGATCGGGACAGCGGAATTTCCGCGGTGAAGGAAAAATTGAATGCCGCTTGCAAAGAGCGTGGAGGCACGCCTGATCCCGAATCATTCGAGGTGGTATTCGAGAAAACGAGCCCGAACCCGGATGTACCAAAACCATACTACGTCGACGCAAAAATGAAATGCGACCTTCCGTAAGAATGGTGGAAACTCTACCTGCACGAGCCCAGCTTTGGCTGGGCTTTTTACTTCAGGGCCGTCTGTGTGTTTGAGATACGGATGATGTCCGCGGCAACATCCGCAAGATCGTCACCGAACTGGTGGCCACGTCCGTCGTACTCCCGAACAGCGGCGCGAGGTAACTTGGCTGCGTATAGCGCCAGGTGTGAAAAGGGAACGATCTCGTCGTCGCGGCTGTGATAGAGGAAGAGCGGCCAGTCGCCGGCTAGCCGTGCGGCGGCATCAGCGGGCAATGCCATCTCCTCCCAGCGCCACGATGGATCCGCGCCCCAGTATGGCGCGGCGACGACGAACAACCCCAGGATGGATAACGGCGACGGCGGGTCGCACAAGTACTTCAACAGCACCGAGCCGCCTATCGAATGCCCGACCAACGCCACCGAGCCCTTGATCGAAACGAGCCGCGCATCTATCTCGGCTTTCCACTCCGGGTACGGGCAATTCTCCTCGTCAGGCATCTGCGGGTATTGCACTTCCCAGTCGGCGCCCAGCGCGCGTTCGAGGGAATCGGCGAGCACTCGATCCGCCGCGTAAGCACCCGTCCCTCCGCCTTGGATAACAAGCACAGATCCGTTCATGGCATTCACCGGCAATGGGTGCAGATGACACGCCCGCGAGTCTAACCCCCTGGGTGAGCTTCTAATCGGTAGAGAACTCGCGCCGCCCGCGCTCGGCGGACATGCGGTGAACACCCGCCAAGGCTGTGCTGCGTGCCTTCACCGTCTGCAGGAACAACCATTCGCCGGTGATGCGTTGCGGTCTGACGTCGATCATCATGTAGCCGCGATGGCGGGTGTCGCCCCAGACCAGCTCCGGATTCGTGGCGACAAAAGCGGCGGCGATATTCTTCGGGTCTTTTCCCAACTGCCCTTCGATGCCATGGGACGTCACGGCATGACAGGCGAATTCGACGCCTGCGGGCCGCCCGTCTTCCGCCAACGAATACGCCCAGGCATTGTGGCTATCGCCCGACAGCATCACCAGGTCCGCATCCGCTTGTTGAGCCGCATTCAACAGACGCGAACGCGCGGCCGGATAACCATCCCAGCGATCCATCCACATCGGTAGACCGAGCTTGGACGCACGCACATCGCGCTTGAATTTGTTCACGGCGGCCTCGCCCGCTTCGGGACGGACCCAGCCCGGCGTTTCTTCCGGCATCAAGGTGCGTCCGATGATCGTCCCCATGCCGACCATTTGCCAGGTGGAAGCGGCCGCGTTGCGCTTCAGTTCCTGTGCCAGCCAGGATTCCTGCTCCGAGCCGAGCATGGTGGCCGTCGGATCGCGCCAGGCGCCGTCACGGAAACTGGCTAGGGCCACGTCCGGATTGCTGGCTTGGTGCGCCTTGGTCAATTCCGCCGATGCGGGCCGCGTGCGCGCCAGCACGCGTGACTCGGTGCGGTACAGAGTGGCCAGCGTGCCGATGTGGTACGCCTTCCAGGGCTCTTCTGAAACGGGGAGCCACTCGCGGTAGGCCTGCATCGCGGCCGCGCGGCGAGTGTTCCAATCCCCTTCGGTCGCTGGCTGATGATTCGCCGCGCCACCTTCCCAACTGTCGTTGGTGATTTCGTGGTCATCCCAGAGCGCGATCATCGGCGCCATCTGGTGCAGCTTCTGAAGATCCGGATCGGCCCGGTAGCAGGCAAAGCGCAGGCGATAATCGAGCAGGCTGATCATCTCGCGGTCATGCGCCGGCATGGTCTCCCGGCCGGCGACAAGATCGTTGTTCTTGTATGAGGCGATGCCGTATTCGTAGATGTAGTCGCCGACATGCAACCACAAATCCAGATCATCGCGCTCCGCCGCATGGGCGTACGCATTGAACCAGCCCATCGGTAGATTCGAACAGGAAAACAAGCCCAGTCCGAAGCTATCGACATCGCCGACCGGCAATGTCTTGGTGCGGCCAACGGGCGATTTGCCGCCATCAGGCGCAACGAAGCGATACCAGTAAGCCGTGCCGGGCTGCAGGCCGTCGACGATCACCTTTGCCGTCCAATCGCGATACGCACCGGTGCGCATGCTTCCACCGGACACCACGCGCGTGAAATCGCGGTCCAGCGAAACTTCCGCCTCCAAGCGAACTTCATCGACGCCCGCGGCGGGTACATAACGCGTCCACAGCAGCATGGAATCAGGGCCTGGTTCGCCACTGGCGACGTTGTGCGTGAAACCCTTGGCTGCCAGGATTTCGGCAGCAAGACCACGACCTATCGGAAGCATCAGTGCCCCCAAGCCAAGCGTGCCGCCAACGACCAGCCGCCGGCGTTCGATGTTCACCGTCATGGAATTTCCTCTGCTTTCACGGGAGCGAATGGCGCCTGCGCATCTCCTGTCCATCGCATCAAAGTGATGTTGGAGGTTTGCGCGCCTTTGGTGCCTGAGTTCATTGAGAGATAGAACAAACCATGTCCGACCGGTTGGAACCCCACATCTGCTTTCTGATGCCAGCCACGCACGCTAGTAGGGGCATCCTTCAAGCCATCCTCGGCTAGAGCGAGCAGTTGGCCTTGCTCCCAACCGTCCACGCTGGGCACGCCGATCAGATCGCTCATCGTCGGCTGAGTGCGTGCATCAACCGAGAATAGTGAGTAGTTGGGGAAAGATGTTTTCTTACCCGGATAGACGCCCATGAACCAGCGTTGCAGCGTTTCGTCATAGGAAAGGTTCTGCACACCGTAGCTCGTGTTGCCAGTACGGACGAAGTACTTTCCTTGCGGCGTGCTTGGGCCGCTGTGGTGCGGATCCACCTCGGTCAGCGGTTTGGCGTACTTGTCCCAGTCGCCGATGTCGTACTGAAGAAGTACTTGATGATCGTTGTCGGCGCGCTCGGCGTTGCTGTAGACGCCGTAGGCGACGGTGAGATAGCGCGGGCCATCAACACGGCCGAATGCAGGGCCAAAACCTACGCCATCGATTCCAGAACAGCCGTAACGGTGATCCCGTGTAACAGCCAGGTTGCCGTCGAATTTTCCGTCACCGTACATATCCGCGGCGTAGTCGGCGGCTACTTCCGGAAGGTAGACGGTGCGGAATATCTCCGTCTTGCTCGCCTCGGTGCCCACCCGATCGAGCCGGTCCACGTCGATTACAGCGATGTAGAAGGCTTTGTCTTCCTTGTACTCGAGCGAGCCGTAAACCTTTCCGTCGGCTGGATTGAAATCGAGATCGCCCAGGTGGCCCGTCCAGCCGACCAGCGTGCCAATGAGCTTGCCGCTGAAGTCGTACTTCGCCAGTAGGTTGGTGAATGAGTAATAGATGTAGCCGCCCCGTACGTCAACGGCTATGCCCTGCACGTGGCCGGAGGGCCAGGTGCCGCCGTTTTGTTTGAGCGGCAGGTGGGGTGTCGACATGGTGGTGGGCTGTGCTATCGCCGTAGAAGTGGAGACGAGCAGCGTCCCCGCGGCAACGAGGACGCCGAGTATCCGCAAGGCACTCAATAGAACCTGTGCACTGCTAGGGTTGGAATCAATCGAAGTGGTCATGGTGTCGTCGGTACGAGAACAGGGATCCACCGATTGGCGTCGAGCCTAAGGTTCCTTCTCCCTTCGGGAGAAGGTGGCGCGCAGCGACGGATGAGGGAATGAAGTGTCCGCTTGTAACGAACTCTTCTAGCGAGTCGTTGCCATTCCCTCATCCGCCCTTTGGGCACCTTCTCCCGGAGGGAGAAGGAAAAGAAAGACCAAGAGCGTTCTAATATCTCGTCTGAAAAGAACGACCCACGGCGGCGGAGCCGAACAGCAGCAACGGGGATCGAATCAACCAACTCTACGCCAATTCAAAACTTCGCCTTGATCCCGAAATTCCACATCGAGCCATAGATCGTGTACTGCTGAACACGGCCGGGAACATTGGAATAGATGATGTCGGGCTCGTTGAAGATGTTGCGCCCCGCGAGTTGCAGTTCGACGTTCTTCGTCAACTTGTAGCTGGCGCTGATATTCCATAGCTCGCGTTCGGTGTGGTAGAGGATGCCGTTGTTCGCGGTGGTGGGCGTGTTGCTCAACGCGCTGACGCGGTACTTGCCTTGCCGGTTGCCGTTGATCTGGAAATCGAAGCGGCCGTGGTTGTAGCGGAGTCCCCAGTTCGACACCTGCTCAGGCACGTTCTGGCGCTCGCCATCGGGATTGATCGAGGTGATCGAGCCATAAAGGCTCAGCCCCTTGAACGCGCCCGGCAGGAAGGTGAGCTGCTGGCTGTACTCGAAAGTCAGGCCTTCGTTGGTGCTGGTGCCGGGGACGTTCTGCGCGCTGCGGAAGGTATAGCCGGCGTACTCGTTGGGATCGAAGCCGACATCCTCCGGCTCGACCGTGATGCCGGTGACCTGCATGTCCTTCATGTCGAGCTTGTAGTAAGACAGGCCAATGATGCCGGAGGGTTCGAGGTAGTACTGCAGGCTCGCGAAGTACTTGGTGGAGTGCTCGGGCTTCAATTCTGGATTCGGCACCGAAACGATCATCGTGTCGTCGTTAACGGAAACAACACCGCCGAGATTGCCGTAGTCCGGACGCAGGATGGATTCGCTGAAGGCGAGTTGGCCGACCAGCTTCTCGCTAAAGTCGTACTTCATGCCGCCGCTGAGGAACCAGTCCTCGTATTCGCCAGTGCGGGTGGAATAGGCGCCATTGTTGTATTGGTACAACAGGCCCTCGACGGTATTGACGGAGAGACCGGCGGCGGTCACCTCGCTCACCGGGCGGATATTCGCGACCCGCGAGGCTGTCTTGGTCTTTTCATAGCGTAGGCCCAGATCGAAGCGGGCTTCGCCGACACGCGTCTGGGCCTCGATATAGGCGGCATCGATCTCCTCCTGGATGCGCTTGTTGTTGCTGAGCTGGCGCTTCAGGTTGCCAACGGTGTCGGGGACGAAGTATTCGGGATGCGCCTTGTAGATGTCGTACATGGCGTAGTGGCTGTCCGCGCGCCAGTTCTGGTCATTCATGTTGCCGGCGTTGAAGCCGTTGATTTCGAACGGGTAGTTCTGCGTCCAGGGAATGACTGCCGCGGGGTCTCGCTGGGTCATGTCGCGGTTGGGGCCGACGTACTGGAATTGCTGCCAGGAACCCTCGTTGGTCCTCCAGTCGTTCTTGCGGCTACCAAAACCGCCCATCAGCGTGACCGGCAGTTCCTGGAAGGTGAGGTGTTTCTTCAGATCCAGATAGCCGCCGTACTGATCGTTGACGGCATCGGATTCGGAGGTACGGACGTTGTTGCCGATATCCGCGTCGCGATTGAAGTTGGTGGGGTCGCCCCAGGGACGGCCGGCGGTTTGCGCGATCGTCCAGGCATTCGAACTCTCGGACGGACGATCAAGCGTGAAACCGATACCGGTCAGCCAACTATCCGTGCGCTGAAAGAACCCTTCGCTGTTATCGCGGAAGTTGAACTCGGACCGGGAATAGCTGCCACGTAGCGTCGCCTCCAAGGTATCGCTTTTGAATTCGAGCTTCGGCGCGATGGTGTAGGTAGGGGTTCCGGCGTAGCGGTGCGAATACTCCGTTCTCAGGCGGGTGTTGGTCCCGTTGGGATTCACCACGATATGAGTGGGCGTGGATTCCGGCGTGGCGTAAGACCGGGTGGGAGTACCGAAATAAAGAAACGTGTACTGGTTGAAGTACTCGACGTCGTAGAACGAATAAGTGCTGCGCAGGGAGAGGACCAGTTCGTCCGTCAGCTGGTAGTCCGTGCTCAGGTTGGCGGCCGTGCGGCTGGTCATTTTCGGGCCCGGACGCCACATCACGCGATACGGCATGACGCGGCCATCGGCGAGGTACGACCAGTCGGTCTGGATGCGGTCCTGTTGCACGTAGTTGGCGTTGTAGCTGGTGTTGAACTCGACACCCAGGCGACCTTCCATAAACACATCAGCGAAACCGAACTGGCCGGACGGATAGATGGTCGAGTGCTTCTTGTCGTCGGGAAAATACTTCCGCGAAAAAGTGGAGTCGGATGTACCGACCGCGCCAAGCTGGGCAACGATCTGGCGGCCAGTTCGGTTGAACGCATACTTGCTGCGCAGATTGATCTGGCCGCCTGGGGAGTCGGCGTCCATGCTGGCCGTCAGCGTATTGTTGAGCTCGATCGACTCGATGCCGGTGATGGACATCTGTTCGAAGGAGTTCTGGCGGCCGCTATTGTTGTTGGAAGTGGCGGTAGCCATGCGGGCGCCGTCCACGGTAAAGGTGGAGTACTTCGGGTCCAGGCCGCCGATGCGCACGGCGGTGGCGTCCACCTCCGTGTAGTCGAGGGAAATACCCGGCATCGACTTCATGAACTCGCCGACATCGCCCATGGTGAGCGCACCGTAGTTGTCGGCGGCGACCACATTCTTCGCATTCATCGCGGCGCGGCGCTCCATGATGGCGCTGGCCTGGCCCTCGCGCTTGGCGGTGACCATCAGCATGTCCATCTCGACTGCATCGCCATTCGAACCTCCGCCGGAGTACGAAGGCACCTTCAACTCAAAATCCACCGCCGTTGCCTGGCCTGCATTGACGCTCGCGACCGCCTTCGATTCCTGCAGGCCGGTGTATCTGGCCACGACGGTAACCTCGCCGGCGGGAACGCCGGTGAGGCGGAAATGGCCGCCATCCTCGGAGTAGGCGACGATCTGCGTGCCTTCGACACGGATTTCCGCGTTGCGCACGTACTCGCCGGTTGCGGTATTAAGGACGCGACCACGCAGGACACCACTGCCCGTCTGTTGATCCGATGGCGTGCGCACGGCGTCGCCGCCCACCTTCTGCAGCAGGATGACATTGCCCTCATCGGATTTGATTTCCAGGCCGGTGCCTTCCAGCAACGTGCGCAGTGCCTCGCGGGCGTCCATTTCGCCGGCGATCTCCGGTGTGCTGATGCCTTCCAGTGATCCCGCGGGCGCGATGATCTGCAGCTGCGCCTGCCGGGCGAGCTCCGGAATGGCGGTGACGGCAGGCTGCGCGGACACTTCGAACTTGCGCTGTTGCGCCATTGCCTGGGGCGTGGACGCCAATGCAACGGAAATCGCGCAGGCCAACAGGACTTTCTTGTAAGAATTCATGGTCTATGTTCTCAACGAGCTGCGTAGAAAGAGCGGCATTGAAAACAAGAGTCCTGATGGATGCGCTTTCCGCTACCTGTCAAAAAAAATTAATGTGGGGATTTGGATGTGAGGCGTCAGTGCGTGCGGGTCACGGTGATCCGGCCGCTCTCCTGCCGCACTTCGGCGCCGAATACCTCCGCGACGGCGCGACTGAAGCCAAGCGGATTATTGGCGGCGAATAGCCCGGTGACCTGCATACGTGCCAGGTCCGCGTCTGCGATAACGATGGTCGTATCGCTGTAGCGCGCATAGATGGCCGCCGCTTCGGCCAGGGTTTCGCCTTGAAGCGCGATCTTGCCTTCGCGCCAGGCCAACTCGCGGCCCATTTGTCCGGACGAAAGCGATGCGGGTTTCCACGCCTTCTGCTTTCCTTCCGGCAAGGACAATCCGGTATTCGCTGCCAGAGGAATCCGGATGGGTTGCGTCACGCCAGCCAGCACGACATGGCCATCCTGCACCAGCACCTGCGTGGGCTGGCCCGCCAGCTTGCGCACGACAAACGTCGCTGATGAAGCCTTCAAACGCGCCTCATCGACTTCGACCAGCGTCGGCACCGCTTCAGCACCCTCGATCAGCACTTCGCCTCGCAGGAGGCGTATCCGTCGTTGTCCTTCCTCGTCGTACACCTTGATGCGGGTGTTGGTATTGAGCGTCACCATGGTGCCGCCACCCAGAGGCACCATGCGCATTTCCCCCTTGGCTGTGGCATAGGCGGTCGGCATCTGCAACGTTGCCGCCAGCATCACGACCAGCACCAGCGAAGCGGCCAGGGCGCCGCCCCATTCCATCACGCGGCGGCGCGGCCTTGCAGGGGGTTGGGGCAGGGTGGGCACGGATTGAAAGTCCGCCGGATCGTATTGCGGACCCAATGCGCGTGCGGACTCACTGCGCATCCATACGGCTTTGGCGCGCATGAACGCCCCGCGCCGCCGCGGATCACCTGCCAGCCACTGCTTCAATTCCCCGGCTTCGGTGGCGGACAGAGGCGCACGATCCATCCTCGCCACCCATTGCGCGGCGATCCGGTCAATGTCCCGGCTGGTTTCGCGTTCTTCCACTGGCACGCCTTTTTTCCCGCTCCAACTGACTAGAGGTTTTAGCGGGTGGGTTTCCGCCACTGGCGAAACAATCTGCCAGCCAGCGGATGCCACGGACGATATGTTTCTCGACCGTATTCTCAGAAATCCCCATCTGGGAAGCGATATCCCGCTGGGACAATCCGCGGACCCGACGCAGAACAAAGGCCTCGCGCGTCTGTCCCGGCATGCTGGCGATCACCTTGGCCAGCTGGCGCAGGTCGTCATGGGCGATCGCACTTTGCTCCGGGGTGGCCGCGTCATCGGCGAAGTCCATCTGGCCGAGGTCTTCAACCGCGAGGATCGACACGATGCGTGCCCGCCGGATGTTGCGGACCACCAGAGAATGGGCGACCTGGAACAGGTAGGCGCGCGGGTTCAGAATGTCGCTGACGATCTCGCGTTCGGCCAGTACCGCGTAGCTTTCCTGCACGATGTCATCGATGTCGAACGCTGTGGGCGCGCGGCGCGACAACCAGCCCCTGAGTGCTGGCTCGTGCGGCAGGATGTGATGCATGAACCAACGCGTCCTTTCGACATCGTCCAAGGCGCAATCCGTGTCGCCCTCACCTTCTGTTCGATCAGGCACCCAGGTTCCCCACCATCCGCCACCTCGGCAAATGTCGGGAGATGCTATTCGGCTCGGATGACAGGTGTGTTGCAGTCGCCTAAAGCTACGCTTGCACCACCTGCGGTCCGGGAACTTGGAAGATCGTGCGGATGAGGCCAGGAAAAATCCTCCTCAATTCCGTTAGACCCTATGTAGGAGGCAAGAGCCGGGTAGAAGCGCGGATAAACTCCTTGTGGGAGCGACGTAAGTCGCGACGTTGATGTTTCCGGTCGCGACTTACGTCGCTCCCACAAGGAATTCATCCGGGGAACGTCACGCTGCCTGCAACCCCGGCTGCCCGCGCTCAATAACAAAACTGGCGTGGGTTTTGATCTTCTCATCCGGCACCATCACCCGGTCCAGGATCTTCAGGTCCGCGTGCCACTGGTCGCGGGTGACGTCGCACAATACATAACCGCGTTTGTCGATCATTGCCTTCAGGTGTGGGTTGAGACTGCGGGTTGTGCGGGTGAAATCATCGTCCTCGCCCATGCCGTCCGCTCCGGAAGTAATGGATGTGGCGAGGAACTCGCTGCAGATCACACCAGAATCTTCGTGGTCCTGCAGCAGGTCGCTGGTGTAGTGGCGATGCGCATCGCCGCAGACGCTGACCACGTTGGTCATCCCGGCCTGCTGGATATGGCCCAGAAGACGGCGGCGACTGGCCAGATAACCGGACCATTGATCCATTGAGTGGATGACGCCGTCGCCGCCATCGCGAGGCTTCATCGCCAAGTTGGCCAGGCCGACCTGATGGGCGAGGACATGCCAGCGGTGATGATCCGGTTGCAGACCGTCATACAGCCATTCTTCCTGTTGCGCGCCCAGCATGCTGCGCTCGGCGTCGGCCGCCGCCGCGTTCTGCGGGCCATCGCGGTCACCGTTGACCTGGTCGCTGCGGTACTGGCGCGAATCGAGAAAGTGCGCCTGCAGCAGGTCGCCCCAGCCGGCGCGGTGGTGCATCTGCATGCGACCGTTGTGCGGCATCGAGCGCAGGCGTAGCGGCATATGTTCGTAGTAGGCCTGCATGCCGACGGCGCGACGCAGCATGAACAGTTCCGGCGGGGTACCGTCCTGGTCGATCTCGGAGGCCCAGTTATTGTCGATCTCGTGGTCGTCGAAGCTGACGAACCACGGCGCGGAGGCGTGGGCGGCTTGCAGGTCGCGGTCGCTGCGGTATTGGGCGTGACGGCGGCGATAGTCGTCCAACGAATAGATCTCGCCGCCGACGTGGCGACGCAGGTTGGTGAACGGTCGGCCACCCATCTTGCGCTCGCCCGGTCCGGTGTCGGGGCCTTCGTAGATGTAGTCGCCGTAATGGAACACGAAATCAAGTGGCTCCTCGGCGATGCGGCGCCAAGCGGTGTAGTGGCCTTCTTCATAGTGCTGGCAGCCGGCCACGGCGAAGCGGACGCGATCCACCTGCGCGCTTGCCAGTGGCAAGGTCGCGCCGCGGCCGACGGGGCTTATCGCCTCACCGACCGTGAAGCGATACCAGTAGGGACGCGCCGGCGGCAGACCTTCGATCTCAACGTGCACCGAATGCGCCAGCTCCGGGCGGGCCAGCGTGCTGCCCTGCTTGATGACCTTGCGGAAGCCGTTGTCTTCCGCAAGCTCCCACGTGACCGGCATCGGACGCATAACCATGCCCCCGCCTTGCTCCAGCGGCTTCGGCGCCAGGCGCGTCCAGATCACGAAGCCATCGGCTTCGGGTTCGCCCGACGCCACGCCCAGCTGGAAAGGATCGGTGTCGAAGACCGGACGGGTAAGTAGATTGCGCGGAGCGGTCTGCGCAAATGCGGACGGTGCGAGGAGTGCGCTTCCGAGCACAACGCCAGCGGTACCAATGCCCAGTGCCTGAAGCAGGCGGCGACGTTGCGAATCGGTCATGTGCTTGTCCGTGTGGCGCGACGCCGTAAGACGGCGTTGCGCGAGTTAGGGTCAGTCGAGCGCATAGATGACGTGCACGTAGAAGCTCTGGCCGTATTCGTCCTCCTGCGAAATGGTTCCGTCCACATCGCGGCCGTAGAACCATTGCGGCTTGGAATCGAATACGTTGTCGAACTCATACTTCAGCGTCCAGCGGTCGCCGACCTGATGCCAGAACGACAAGTCCACCGTGGTCTTATGGCGGAAAAATTTGTCGTTCCACTGATTGGAACCGATAGAAGCAAGATAGTCGTCCTGGTAGTTGGCAGAAAGCCGCGCCGTGCCGCGGATTTGCGGGATGGTGTAGGTCAGCGTCAGGTTCGCCATCCAGTCGGGCTGGTGCTGCATCCGCTCGATGGTGCGGCGATCGGTGTCGGTGACGTAGTTCATCTCGCCTTCCAACCGGCTGACGTTGAGCGACGCACCCAGGTTGGGGTGGAAGGCGAATGAACGATTGACCAGCGACAACTCCAGGCCCCGCACCGTCGACTCATCGGCATTCATCGGTTGCCTGATGCGGTTCACCACGCCGTCTTCTTCCTGCTCGACGGTGAGGGTGAAGATGTCGTCGGCGATTTCCTTGCGGAACGCCGTCAACGCGATCAACGCGTTGCTGCCGTCGAAATAGCGTTCCAGTGCCATATCGTAGTTCTTGGCGCGGCGCGGCTTCAGATCGGGGTTGCCACGGGTGATGGTGCAACCGGTGCTTTCTTCGCCGCAGGTTTCGCTTTCGGCTTGCGCGATATGGCCCGGCGTTGGGCGGCCGATCGTGCGGCTGAAACCCGCGCGCGCCTTCCAGTAGTCGTTGAAGTCGTGGACAACGTTGAACGAAGGCAGCCAGCTCTTGTATTCCCCGCTTGGTCGCGCGTACTGGTCGCTGAGTACGCCGTTGACCGTCAGCGGCGTGCGGCCATCGAAGGAAGTGTCGTCGTAGCGCAAGCCTGCGATGTAGTGGGTGGCGTCAGTCGCGTAGTGCAAAGAAACATACGCATTGGCGACATCTTCCTCGTAGTAGTAGTCGCCGATCCTGCTGTTGTGGCGCGTGGCGGCTTGGTCGATGGCCAGACCAGACACGCCGTTGCTCCAGAAGCGATCGTAGTTGAGCCATGGCACGCGCAGGTCATTGCTGCCGTAATGCGAGTAGTCCGGGTCGTACATGTAACCAGTGACATCGCCGCCGATGGCGTAGCGCAAGCTGTCAATGTCCTTGCCCAATCGCAGGCGGCGCCATTCGAGTCCGGTTTTCAGGCCGAAGCCCATTGCGCCCGGCGCGACGTTGTAGGCGTAGTCCACGCGCGCGTCCAGCACATTCTCCTGCGCGTGGTTGTCGGTCATGCGCGCCGCGCGTAGCGAGTACCGGTTGGTGAAGGTGTTGCCAAGGTACGACGTCATCTGCGGCAGCTGATCCATCCGATAGGTGTAGTACTGATCGTCCGGCGTGGTGCGCACCTGCGCGTAGGGTTCCAGATCGCTGTAGGTTTCCTTGGTGTAGCCGGCACGGAAAGAGAGTTCCGACAGGTCTGACAACTGCCAGTCCAGGCCGGAGATCGCGCCGCTGGCGGTGCGGTCCCATTGGTTGTAACGCAGTGTCGACTGGATGTAGTTCACCTCGACTGTGCCGGTATTCTGGGTGCGCTCCGTGACGCCACGCGGATTGCCGATCAGATCGGTGGAGTTCATCGTGGAGGACTCGCGCCGGTTGTACGCATAGCCCATCAGGAACGATGAAATGTCCTCGCGCGGCCGCCATTCGAACTTCAGCGAGGCTCCCTTGTTGGTGATCACGTTGCTGTAGTCGCCGTAGGCGAACTTGGTAAGCGAGTTCCTGCCATCCCAGCCAAGCGCCGGGTCGGGGCTGGCAATCGGTGCGCCGGCGCTGTTGAAGTAGGTGCGCGTGTCGGGCCAGTTCTTGTTGGAGTTGCGCACACGGTCCTGGTAGCGCCCGGTGAATACCAAGCCGAACTGATCATCCGCACCGAAGCGCTGGGCGAAGGCGGTCTTCAGCCCTTTGCCCCAGTGCGACTTGGTCGCTCCGCCGGCATTCTCGCCTTCCGGGCCGCTGAAGTCGGAATAGATGCCATACCCGTCGACCAGGAAATACGGGCTGGACATGGTGAACGCCGAGCGCGTGACGATATCGATGGCGCCACCGATGGCGGCCGCGTCCTGCTCGGCGGTGAAGGTTTTGAACACGTCCACGCGCTCGGAGATATCGCTCGGCACCAACTGCAGGTTGACCCGGCGCGTGCCGCTTCCGTTCTCCCCGGTGGTGGCCAGCGTCAGCCCGTCCAGCGTGGTGACGTTCAAGTCCGAGGAAATGCCGCGAACAGTGATGTAGCGCGGCTCATCGCCGTCGCCTTCGTAGCTGACGCCCGGAACCTGGATGAGCATTGAAGCAATGGAGTTATCGCCGGTCGGCGCTTCGATATCGCTGTACGTGACCGAATCGACAATAGTGGCGGCGTCTTTCTTCACATCGACCGGCTGGTAGCCGTAGTCCGCCACCGCCCGAACCGCGTCGAGTGTGTTGACCGAAGCGTCCGCACTGGCGACCTCTTCGTTCGCGATGGCTTGGCTCGCTGAGGTGAGTGCCAAAATTCCAGAGATGAAGGCAAACAGCCGGTTCCTGTTGCACGTAATGCGATTCATCAAAATCCCGTCAGCAGATAAAGAAAAGCCACCCGGCGGTGGCGAACAAACATGCTAGCGGGTGATGTGTTTCATCCTCTTTTCAGTAATGCGACATTTTGTATTTGAAAGACGAAGCTGATGGCGTGTACATGTAGCGGCGACGCGCTGTGTCATTGTAGGAGCGGCCTCTGGCCGCGAGCGCTCCTTTCAGATCGCGATGGAGCTTGGCTGTTCGCCATCTGGACGCGCTGCGGCGCGTTATCGATCGCGCATCCCGAGTGGTTATCGGGGCGCGGAGCGCCGTCCCCGGCGCGAGCTCTTGCCTTCCATATCAAACCATCACAGGCAACTTCGCCAACAACTTATCCAGCGTGATCGGATATTCGCGAACTCGCACGCCGGTGGCGTTGTAGATCGCATTGGCAATCGCGGCGCTGACGCCACAGAGACCCAGCTCGCCTACGCCCTTTGCCTTCATCGGCGAAGAAACAGCATCCGCCTCATCCAGGAAGATCACTTCCTGATGCGGGACGTCCGCGTGCACAGGGACTTCGTAACCGGCCAGGTCGTGATTGACGAAGAAGCCCAGGCGCTTGTCGACGGCAAGTTCTTCCGACAACGCCGCACCGATGCCCATGGTCATCGCGCCGATCACCTGGCTGCGCGCCGCTTTCGGGTTGAGGATGCGACCCGCCGCGCAAACCGCCAGCATGCGACGAATTCGCGATTCGCCGGTCGCTATATCAACGCCGACCTCGGCGAAATGCGCGGCGAACGTGGATTGCTGGAATTTCTTGGTCAGATCGCCGTATTCCATGACGTCTTCCGCCATGATTTCGCCGGTCTCCGCCGCCTGGGCAAGCGGCACGCTGCGACCGCTGGCCGATACCCGACCATCGGCGAACGTAGCGTCCTCCGCGTTGAAGCCAACCTTCTGTGCAATCGCCTGTCGAAGTTTCATGCAGGCCGCGTAGACACCCGCGGTGGAACTATTCGCGCCCCATTGACCACCCGAACCAGCAGAGACGGGAAAATCCGAATCGCCAAGGCGTACCACCACGCGGTCCAAAGGCACGCCCATCATCTCGGCCGCGGTCTGCCCGATGATCGTGTAGCTGCCGGTGCCGATGTCGGTCATATCGGTCTCCACCGTGACGATGCCGCGTGGGTCCAGCCGCACGCGCGCCGCGGATTTCATCACCAGGTTGTTGCGAAATCCCGCCGCCACGCCCATGCCGATCAGCCAGCGCCCGTCACGAACTTTCCCGGGCTCGCGATTGCGCTTGCTCCAGCCGAAGCGCTTGGCGCCGCTGCGCAGGCATTCGTTGAGTTGACGCTGCGAAAAAGGCCTCTCGGGATGCTCAGGGTCCACCTGGGTATCGTTGAGGATGCGGAACTCGACGGGGTCGAGGTTGAGCTTCTCCGCCATTTCGTCGATGGCGATTTCCAGTGCCATCAGCCCGGGCGCTTCTCCCGGTGCGCGCATCGCATTGCCTTCAGGCAGGTCGAGCACCGCCAGCCGCGTGGCAGTCATGCGGTTCGCGCCCGCGTAGAGCAACCGGGTTTGTTGAATCGCATTCTCCGGTCCGCCGCCGGGCAAGTCGCCGGACCAGCTCTCGTGGCCCATGGCGGTGATCTTGCCGTCGCGATTCGCGCCGATGCGGATGCGCTGGATGGTCGCGGGACGGTGCGTAGTGTTGTTCGCCATCAGCGGCCGAGGCAACGCGACCTTCACCGGCCGCTTGGCGGCGCGTGCACCCAGCGCCGCCAGTAGCGCGTCGCAACGTACGAACAATTTTCCGCCGAAGCCGCCGCCAATGTATGGCGAAATCAAGCGGACGTTTTCCGTAGAAATGCCGAGTGTCTTGGCCACATCGCCGCGGCCCCAATTGATCATCTGGTTGGACGTCCACAACGTCAGCCTCTCGCCTTCCCAGGCGGCGATGGACGCGTGCGGCTCCATCATGGCGTGCGACTGGTCGGGCGTGTGATAGGTGGCATCCAGTTGGACCGGCGCGGCAGCGAACGCACCCGAGAAATCGCCCACGGCAGTATCGGCCTGATAATCCTTCGAATTGGGATCGGTGGCGACGCCAGCAGAATCCTTGGATTTCGCCAGATCGAAGGCACCGCGGCCACGCTCGTAGTTCACCCGGATCAACGATGCGGCGGCGCGCGCCTGCTCAAACGTCTCCGCAACGACCAGGGCGATGGCCTGGTGATAGTGCTCGACGTCCGGACCGCCCAGCAGCGTCGCAACATTGAAGTTGCCTTTGCCGAGCGGACCGGCGTTCGCCGCGGTGACGATGGCGAGCACGCCCGGCGCGCGCTTGGCCGCGTCCAGTTCCATCGAAGCGATGCGGCCCTTTGCGATACCGGAACCCACGACATAGCCATAGGCGGGATTGGAAATGGCATCGCGTTGCTCATACGCATACGCAGCGATGCCCGTGGTCTTGAGCGGACCGTCGATGCGATCCGTCGGCTTGCCGATGATCTTCAGCTGGTCG
Source organism: Pseudoxanthomonas sp. UTMC 1351 (assembly GCF_040948865.1). NCBI lineage: Bacteria > Pseudomonadati > Pseudomonadota > Gammaproteobacteria > Lysobacterales > Lysobacteraceae > Pseudoxanthomonas > Pseudoxanthomonas sp. UTMC 1351. The sequence goes on from NZ_JAVGJT010000009.1 coordinate 196,899, forward strand.
ATCGGGTTCTTGGTGGCAGGCGTATCGAATTTCATGGCATCACCCCTTTGCCTCAAGCAGAACCGCGCTAAGCGTGCGCTGTGCGAGCAGCAGCTTGAACTCGTTCTGCGGCGATGGCGTGGCATCGGCGAACAGGCGATCCGTCACTGCTTTCGCGCCACGCGGCAGCTCCGCTTCCGCTTCTTCCACCCGCCATGGTTTATGCGCGACGCCGCCCACGGCCACGCGCCCGGTTCCGTCGCGCTGGATCACCGCGCCTATCGATACCAACGCGAACGCATAAGAGGCGCGGTCGCGGACCTTGCGGTAGATCTGCGTACCGCCTACCGGTTTGGGTAGCGTGACCGTGGTGATCAACTCGCCCTTGTCCAGCACGTTCTCCAGGTGCGGCGTGTTGCCAGGCAAACGGTAGAAATCGGCAATGGGGATGTTCCGTGTAGAGCCATCCGGCCGCACGGTGTCGACGACAGCGTCCAAGGCACGCATGGCAACGGCCATGTCGCTGGGGTGAGTGGCGATACAGGCATCGCTGGCACCGACTACCGCATGCTGGCGGCTGAAGCCGCCCATCGCGCCGCACCCGCTACCCGGTAGCCGCTTGTTGCAAGGTTGATTCGTATCGTAGAAATAGGGACAGCGTGTGCGTTGGAGCAGGTTGCCTGCGGTAGTCGCCTTGTTGCGCAACTGTCCAGAGGCTCCGGCGACCAACGCTCGCGACACGAGTCCATAGTCACGGCGTACCCGCTCGTCGGCGGCCAGATCGGTGTTGCGCACCAGCGCGCCGATTCGCAGCCCGCCTTCGGGAGCGGCTTCGATCTTGTCGAGCGCCAGGCCATTCACATCGATGAGGTGGCGGGGCGTTTCGACTTCAAGCTTCATCAGATCCAGCAGGTTGGTGCCGCCGGCAATGAACTTGGCGCCAGGCATGCGCGCCGCTGCCGCGGAGGCTTCAGCCGGCGAACGCGCCCGCTCGTAGGTAAAGGCCTTCATGCGGTCCTCCCGGCTACTTCGGTGATCGCCTCGATGATGTTGGAGTAGGCGCCGCAGCGGCAGATATTGCCGCTCATGCGTTCGCGGATTTCATCTTCGGTGATCTTGGGCTTGGTAGTGAGCTCAGTGCTGGCCAGGCTGGGAATGCCTTCTTTGATTTCGTCCAGCACCGCCACCGCAGAGCAGATCTGCCCCGGCGTGCAATAGCCGCATTGATAGCCGTCGTGTTTGATGAAGGCGGCCTGCATCGGGTGCAGCTTGTCGGGAGTACCCAGGCCCTCGATGGTGGTGACGCGCGCGCCTTCGTGCATGACTGCCAGGGTGAGGCACGCGTTGATCCTCCGCCCATCGACCATCACCGTGCAGGCGCCGCACTGGCCGTGATCGCAGCCCTTCTTGGTGCCGGTGAGGTGCAGATGTTCCCGCAGCGCGTCGAGCAGCGTGGTGCGGGTATCCAGTTCGAGGGTTTCGGCTTTTCCGTTCACCTCGAAAGAGACCTTTGAGATGATCGGTGCTTGCGGAGCGCTGTCCGCCCCTTGCGCCAGCGCGGCGGAAGGTGCTGCCAGCGCTGCCGCTGACGCGGCGCTCGCTTTAAGTAGTTCACGTCGCGTGATGGTGAAGTTGCTGTTGCTGTCCACGTCTATGGCTCTCCTCGGCTGGCGGGTCGCCCCGGCTGGCTGGATCGGCATCGCGGTCAAGAACCGCAAGTGCGGTCGGTGCTACTTCGTTCTCAGTGCAAAGATTAGTCGGTAGATCGCAAGAGGTTATGTATGGAATTCACGAATCGCGAGCGAGAAAGCCCTGAATCGCTTCTGATCGCTTCCGGGGCACCCTACATGGCCTGGCGTAGGGTGGTGTCGACGCGAGGCATCTCTGGCCGAGACGCCTGCTGCCGGGCTGAATCGTAAAGACAGCGTCAAATTGGAAGCGAACTACGGGGTGCCGAAGTCAGCGTACTAGCGCCTTACGTTAACGCTCAGACATGACGTCTTGTTTGCAGGGCAATAGGAGGCGACCCATGGCGCGGGAGTTCTGATGGAAGAGCTCGCGGCGGGACGCCGCTCCTACAAGGGCAGAGGAAGGTCAGACCGCGCCTGGCGATGTGCGCGAAAGACCTGCATCGCAACGCAGGACTCCCGCGATCCCCATAATCAGCGCGGTCAGCGCGGGAGCTCTCCACCCGCTTCCGGCTGATAACGAATCCCGGTGACACGAAGCTGCAGGTGACGGCTGCCGGGCGCGTCCCAATGAATGGTCTGGCCAAGCGACAAACCCAGCAGGGCGCTACCTACGGGAGCGAGCACCGAGACATAGCCTTTTTCCACATCCGCCTCGTTGGGATAGACCAACGTGAGGTGATGATGCTCGCCGGTCACCTCATCGATGAAATCGACGGTGGAATGCATGGTGATGACGTCGTCCGGAACCCGTTCCGGCGGCCGAACCTCGGCGCGGCTGAGTTCGTCCATCAACGCGATGGCGGCGGGTTGCTGGCGCAGCGCGGGCGACTCCAACAAAGCCTCCAGGCGATCGAAGTCACGGCTGGACACGATCAGTGAAGGAGGTAGGCCGCTGGTATGTTGAGTGTTCATGAGGTCTCTTTTTTTTGCGGTGGAAACATGGAAAAGGGCGACGCGTTGCCACGTCGCCCGTCAGGTTGGTATGTCTACCGTAGCCGGTGTGTGCAATGGGTTCAAGCGGGGTGGCTATCGCTTTTCACAAGCCGGAGTAACCGGCAAGTTTGATTTGCTCACAAAAAATTCACGCCGCGTAGAAGCGCGAGCGTCAGTGAACGTCAGGCAGGGCGGCGGGCGATAGCCGCGATGGGAGTTCACGCCAAGGCGTCATTCAGCCGAACAGACGGATTATCTGCTCAAAGTCCGGCCGGATTATCGCCATGAAGCTAATTCCCCTAGTCGCCATAACGCTGCTCATGTCGTTGTCGTGGGTTTCTCCCGCGTTCGCAGACGATCCGTACGAGCGCGAAAAGAAGTTTGCCGAATGGGCGCGGGAGGATGCGAAGCGCCAGGATGAATGGGAACGAGAAGCCAGGAAGCGCGACGCGGAGTACGCGCGTGAGAGCGCGAAGGCCGAGGAAGAGTATTGGCGGGAACGCGACAAGGCAGAAGCCGAGGATTATCGCGAGTGGTTGAAAGATCGCGCCGAGCACGATCGCGAGTATGCGAAGGCGTTGCGGGAGATGGAGCGGGAGTGGGACGATTAGGGTGTTGGGTCGCTCATGGTTTTCTTGATATTTGAGTTCGTTCGGCACCGCTGCCAGCCGCTGGGTTACTACTAGCTAGTAGCCGTTTGCTATTAGCGCTAGCGCGGATGTTCCATCGAAACGGATGATCTACGCGCCTGCCGCGGGGCCCTACTTTCTTTGCTCGTGCAAAGAAAGTAGGCAAAGAAACACGCCCCAGGCGGCGCGCCCCTTCGGGGTCCGCAATCGGGCCGGGAATTTTCGGAAGGCACATCCATGTGCCTGCCGAAAACGACGCACATCCTGTGCGTCGCCCCTGCAGGGTTTTACCCGTCCCGCTTGCCGCGCCTAAACGGGGCCCCGAAGATCAAAAGCCACAGCCACAGCCACAGCCAAAGCCAAAGCCAAAGCAACTCCATGAGCAAAGGAAAAATGCAGATGCCTTGCCTTTCGCTCTTGCTCTCGCTGTTGCCCTTGCCTTTTTGGGTCACCTTTAAGGCGCGGTGGCGCCGGTGGGTACAACCCCTTGGGGCGCCGCGCAGGAAGCGCGGCTTTTTCGGCAGGTACATGGATGTGCCTTCCGAAAATTCCCACCGGCGACACGCACCCCGAAGGGGCGCGCTGCCAGGGATGGCCTTCTTTTGGTTACTTTGACCAGCCATTCGGCTGTTGAAGAGCACCTCTTGGCCACACAAGAAGCGCTTTTCAACAGCCGAATGGCTGGTCAAAGTGACGCCCGCTGCAAGCGCGTAGATCATCAACTCCGATGATCTGTTCGCGCCAGCGCCAACGAGCTAGAGAATCCGCAGAAACCTCAAGCAGGCTTGCGCTGAAAGAGATAGATAACCGCCCCCAACACCAACGCCGCCGCACCAGCAATCAAGTTATTGATCGTAGCGCTGGCCAACAAACCCAACGACAGCAGCAACGCGCACACCGGAATCAACGGTCCACCCGGAAGTTGCAGCGCGCCTTCGCGGCGGCCATGCCGCTTCTGCAACACCAGCACCGACAACGTCGTGCCGATGTAGGCGCACAACCGCGCCACCACCGACAACATCGCCAACTGCACGAACGAACCCGACAGCGCCAGGAGCAGCGCCAACGTACCCTGCGTGATGATGGCCGCCGCCGGCGTGCGGAAGCGTGGATGGATGCTGGCCAGAAGCCGCGGGCCGAAACCATCCTGCGCCAATGCGTACAGCACTCGTGGACCGAACAGCATGGTGTTGCTGTTGGTGCCCAGGATCGAAATGGTCGCGCCCACCGTCAGGATCAGTGCCAGGGTTTCGCCACTGAAGCGCGAAGCCGCATCCGCCAATGGCGTGGCCGATTGCGCCAGCCCCGGCAGCGTGCCCTGCGCCACCAGTTGCACCGCGGCATAGATTAGCGTGACCGTCGCAATCATGGTCAACAGTGCGAACGGCACATCGCGGCGCGGATTCTTGAACTCGCCCGCGGCGGCCGGAATATTCTCGAAGCCCGCGTAAGCGAACATCAACAGCAACGCCGCCTCGCCCAGGTTGCGCAGCGGTGGCGGTTCTCCGGAAAGCGCGAACGACCAATCGATGTAGAACACGCCGATGCCGATGAACAACAGCAACGGCAGCAGCTTGCCGATGACCAGTGCCACGCCGGTACGCGCGGCGGACTTGACGCCGATGACGTTGATCAACGTCAGCACGCCCAGTGAACCGACGATCACGGCGTTGCGTCCGATGCCATCGGCCGCAGCCGGCCAGAAGCGCGCCACCGCATCGGCCAGGCCGTTGCTCAATGCCGCTGCCGAGGCGATGCGGGTCAACCAGACCATCCAGCCGATCTCGAAACCCACGAACGGTCCGAAGGCTTCGCGTGCGTACAGATAGCTGCCGCCGGGTTCATCGAAGTAGCTCGCCGCCTGCGCATAGCACAGCACCAGCAATGCCACCGCCAGTCCCGCCAGCAGCACCGCCCACAAGCTGGCGGGTCCCAGCAGCACGGCGGTCGCGGCGGGCAGCAAGTAGATACCGCTGCCGATCACATCGTTAATGGCCAAGCCGACGATCTGCCAGCGGCTGACGACGCGGACAAGCTCCGGCTGCGTGGAAGAAGTCGCGGCGGAAGCGGTTTGGTCGCTCATGGCTGCGCCTCTTCAAGTGGGGGAAGCTGCCATGCCGCCTGCCAACGTGCGTACTCCGCGTCCGGCAGCAGCACGAATACCGGCCACTGGTCCTCCTGCAACCAGGACAACAGTCCACGCATGGCCGGCTCGGCCATGGCGGTGCAGCCGGCGGTGGCTTCGCCGGGTGCTTTCCAAAGATGCGCGAAGATGCAGCTACCGCCGGCGGCAACATTGTCGGGGTTGTGCTGGATGACGAAACCGAGCTTGTAGCGCGCGTCGCCATTTACGTGCACATCGCGCCGCATCGGCTCGGTGGAGCCTTCAATGGCGGCTTCGCCCACCGCACGCGTATCGACGATCCGGTTGTACAGCGGAGAATCCGCCACGTCGATGCAGTACTGCGTCGCTTGCATCGGGGAGTAGGTCAGGCCAGTCGCGACACGTTCGCCATAACCAAATGCTTCGCCAATCGCGAACACGCCAGCGGGTGCACGCCCGTCGCCCTCTTTCTTCTGTGGTCCGGATGGCTGCGCCGGATGCAGGCCACGGCCCCAGGCCGCGCCCGCACGTCCAATGGTGACGGCGGTCGGAGCATCGACTGCCACCCATTGGCCATCCGCGCTGTCGCGCTGGAACCTTCTTAGCAGACCTTCGGCGCTGTCCCAGGTCGGCACGGTGACCACAACCAACTGCCGGGATGCGTTAGGTACGGGCCCGGCTGCGGAAGCGGAAGCAGCGGCGCTTGCGGTGAGCAACGACACAGCGACAACGAAGAACTGGAAGCGCCTGGACAGAGAAGCCGCCCTGCGGAGGAAAGCCGGATGGAGCAGGTGATAGCGCGACAAAGCATTCCTCTCTTCGGACAAGGTCCTGCGGATCGATTAGGAGTGAATCATGTGCTGCATGCGTTCCAGGTTGATATCCAGCTGCTGGCGCCTGCCGTGATTGGTCTGGCAAAGCAGCACGTATACCAAGTCCAGCAGATGCTGCAGCGCTGATCGGTAGAGGATCTGTTCGCGGTAGGGGACTGAATCGTGCGCCGAGATCACCAGCGCCGCATCCGCATGTGCCCGCAGCGGATTGGCGGTATGGCGGGTGATCGAGACGACTTTGCCGTGGCAGTGCTGGAACTGGCGGCTGATCTGCGACAGTGCCGGCAATGTGCCGTGCTCGGAAAATACCAGCAGCGTGTCGCTGCTGCTGACCGCTGACAGAGTGGCCATCATCAGGACAGGGTCGGTATGGTGCACCGTCATCATGCCCAGCAGGGAAAGCCGCAGCGCGAACTCGCGCGCATACAAACCGTCTTCACCCAGGCCGCACACGAAAACCTTGCCAGCGCCATCCAGCATGCCGGCGACTTGCTCCAACGAAGCGCGTGAGTTGAGTAGCCGCGTTTCTTCTTCCGCGGCGATCTTGCCGAGCCGCAGGCTTTCGGCCAGATGCTCGAAGTCGTCCTTGGCGGCCGCCGGCGCGGGCGCCGATTCTTCTGCAGCGCCATTGCGTGCGACTGCCGCACCCACCGAGTACTTGAGATCGGGGTAGCCCTTGAAGCCGATCTTCTGGCTGAACTTGACCACGCTGGATTGGCTGATGCCCAGTGCGGCGGCCAGTTGCTGCGATGAGTAGTCGCGCAGCAGGTGCGCGTTCTCCAGAATGAAGTCGGCAATGCGGCGCTCGATGGCCGACATCTGGTCGCGTTCGGATCGGATTTTCACCAGGGGCGGCATGTCGGGACCTTATCTCACAAACCTTGATCTCACCAACCGGCGGCCGGCCAGCATCAGCTGGCGATCGCTTCCAGGCCGCGGATTTCGCGGATACCCAGGCCCGGGGCATCGGTAATGGAGATCTCCGATTCGTTGAAGATCACCCCGCCCTCGACCGGATTGAAGCGGCATAGCGACGGACCGTCCAAATCCACCTTGGTGATCACATTGGACTTGGCGACCGCCACATGCACCGCGGCGGCCACGCTGATGCTGGTCTCGATCATGCAGCCGATCATGCACTCCACACCGTACAGCGACGCAATATCGGCAATGCGAATAGCGTTGGAGATGCCGCCGGTCTTCATCAGCTTGATGTTGATGATGTCGGCTGCGCGCATCTTGATGAGGTCGATCACTTCGGTAGGGCCGAACACGCTTTCATCGGCCATCACCGGCGTGTGCACGCGGTCGGTGACGTACTTCAGGCCCGCGATGTCCTGCGCTTTCACCGGCTGTTCCAGCAGTTCCAGCACCACGCCCGCTTCTTCCAGGTTGTTCATTGCGAACACCGCCTGCTTGGCGGTCCAGCCCTGGTTGGCGTCCAGCCGCAGAAGCGCGCGTCCTTCCACCGCCGAATAGATCGCCTTCACTCGTTCGATATCCAGGCCGATGTCCTTGCCGACCTTGATCTTCAGCGATTCGAAACCACGCTCCACGGCGGAAATCGAATCGGCCACCATCTTGTCGATGTAATCCACGCTGATGGTGATGTCGGTGGTGATGACCGGGTCGCCGCCGCCCAGGATCTTGTACAGCGGCGCACCGTAAAGCTGCCCGAACAAGTCGTACACCGCGATCTCGACCGCCGCCTTGGCGCTGAAGTTGCGTTCCAGCGAGGTCTGGATCAGCTGGGTGATGTGATTGAGGTTGGCGATTTCCTGGCCGATCAGGCGCGGGCGGATGACCTTGCTGATCGCCTCGATGATCGAGCCGTGAGTGTCGCCGGTGATCACCGCCGTGGCCGGGGCTTCGCCATAGCCGACATGGCCGCTGTCGGTATGCATGATGACGACGATGTCCTCCACGGTATCGACGGTGCGCAGCGCGGTCTTGAACGGCGTCTTCAGCGGCACGCGCAGCATGCCCAACTGGATGTCGGTAATCTTCATGGAGGTCCTTGGAGGGTGTCATGAACTTTTGGTTGAGTGCGAAGGCCACTGTTGCGGTGCCACGCGAAGCGAGTAACGCCGCATGTCGCCGCAACAGCGGCCTTCCCGAAGGGTTGTCCGCCAGCGCCGCCGCAGCCGCGTTGCCCGGCTTGCCTTGGACGCCACCCAAGGACGGCGCCGGGCGTCTTGCTGCAACGGCACTGGCGGGCAACGCATCTCATCCAAAAGTCCATAACACCCTCTAGGGACGAATTCTCTGGATGCTGTAGATGCGGTCGACGAAGGTCTGTTCGCCGTTGGCCAGCAAGGGTTGCAACGGCGTCACCGCCACCGAGTTCAAGGGCGCACGCACCAGCTCGCCGTCGCGGCTGCGATAGGTGATGCCGGTGGTGTCGTGGATCAGATAGGTGTCGCCGTTCTCCTGGCCGATCACCATCATCACGTGTCCGGGGATGTAGATCAGATCGCCAACCTGCAATGTCTTCAGCACCGCTTGGCGCTTCTCGCGGCTGTCGCTTTCAGAGAAGGCGATGCGATTGAGCGCCGGGCTGACGCCCTGGTCGCGCGTGTTGCGCGGCAGTTGCACGCCGAAACTGCGATAGACCTCCGATACGAAACCGCTGCAATCGCGCGTGTTGTATGCATGGCCCCAACCGTAGCGTTCGCCCAGGAACTTGAAGCTCTGCTTCAGCAGATTGGCCGGTGTCAGCGATAAATACTCGGTGGCGACATCGGCGGTCCTGGGTAGCAATGCCGGCACCAGCGCGAGTGAACCGTCTTCGCGCCGGATGGGAAGTTCGATGACATGCGAGGTGTACGGGTGCTGCCCGTTTACCGCTTGATTTGCCGGCCAACCCGCCAGCAATGGCACGCGCACGCCCATGTCCAGTTGCAGCTCTGACACTTGGGGTTGCTCGGGCGTGTAGACCGTACGCGCGGTGGCGCCGGTGACGATCAGCGACGGTGATTTGCGGCCGTAGCCGAAGACCGCGGCGGATTCGCCCAGAGCGACGTATTTCTTTTCGATCCAAGCGGCGTATAGGGAGCTGATCACGAACAGCCATTCACCATCACGGCTTTCGTGGATCACCACTACCGGTGTACCAGGAAACAGTGCGCTTTCCTGGAAGCGATCGATGTCCGTATCGCCCTTCGTACTGAAGACGCGCATGCGGGTAGGGAAGGTGCGCAGATCGGCCCGGTGCACGACCAGGCCGTGACGAGCCGTGGTCTGCGCAGCGATCGCATCCAACGCGGTGTTGCCGACGATGGCGGACAGCGCGCTTGTGGATACTTCCGAGCCGCTTTCATCGAACAACGTGCGCTTCGGTGTCGTGGAAATCTTTTCGACCCAGTCGCGTACCTGCGATGCGGTGAAGACAGACGGCAGGCCCTCGATATCGTGCACGGAAGGATCGCTGCTTTTCAGGCGAGCGTTCTGCGCCGCGATCGCTTGCTCGTCCAGGATGACGCGGTTCGGTTTGTCCTGGAGCTTGATCCAGTAATCGGCACTCAGCTGCATGTCGCGCACGCCGATGACGGCGGGCGCCTTGTCGACGGTCGCCGTAGGTGGCTTGGCGAGTACATGCTGGGTTAGAGCGGGAGCGCCTGCCGCCAGCAGGAGCACCAGTGGAATAAATCGGCGCAGTCGGCGTGATGCGATGCGCCAATAGCGGGCGTTAGGCCGGGCTGCTGACGTAGCGGCAGCGGGATGCCCGCTCCCGGATTCCACGGCCCGGGAGGACCGAATGGTGTCGCTCATGTGTTTTCCCCTCGCGCCGCCGGCAAAAACCGACCGAGCTGGCAAGTCTGAAGAGAGCCGCCGGCCGGTTGCCAGGAATATTTACTTCTTAAGCCGAAAAAATCAAGAATAAATTATTGACCACAAGTTCAGGCCGTGTTACACAAACATGACCAGTCGGCTAGGGGTGTTGCGACGTGGAAGCCAGCAGGGACCTGACATCGAGACCGTTTCGCGGGACCTGCTGGGGAGCGGGGCCTGCGCTGCGGCGTTGCCTGCTGGTACCGATATTACTCCTGGCCGGACAGGCATTCGCCGCTGCCGATGCAAATAATGATCCGATGCCGAGCGATCTGGAGCAGGTGACCGCGCAGGTGGATGACGGCCAGTTCGGCGAGGCCGAGCGCCAGATCGCACTGGCCCTGGGCAAGCCCGGCCTGCCGGTGGACAAGCGCCGGACGCTGGAGTTCGAACGCGAGCGAATACGACGCATCCGGCTCGATTTCACCCTCACGCAGAACGATGTGCTGCAACGCCTGCGCGAGCAGATTCCGGATTTGAAAACGGAAGAGTTCCAAGCCTGGGATGCGCAAGGGTTGATCGAACGCCTGCAGATCGATGGCGAAAAGCGCTACTTCAAGCGGTCGGTTTCCAATCTGTTTCTGTTGAGTCCTCAGGCTGCCGCGCGCCGCGCACCGCCGGTACGGCCGTTCACTACGGGGCCGTTCGAGCAACTTCATCCGCACCATGCCGAAGTGCTGGCCGCGGCACGGGCGCAAGAGGCCACCAGCGTCGCACCGCGACGGTTGCAGGTCACCCAATCGCTGACGGTGGATGCCGACGCAGTGCCCGTCGGCGAAACCGTTCGCGCCTGGATTCCCTACCCACGCGCCATCCCAGGCCAGCAGGAAGATGTTCGTTTCATCGCCAGCACACCGGAGCAGCCGAAAATCGCGCCGGAATCCACGCTGCAACGCACCGTATACCTGGAAAAGCCGGCCAAGGCTGGCCAACCCACCGAGTTTTCCATTACCTATGAGCTGACCGTCTCCGGTCGCCACTTCGATATCGACCCGAGCAAAGTAACGCGCACGGAAATCACCCCGGCGCTGGCCGAATACGTCGCCGAGCGTCCGCCGCATATCGTCTTCACTGATGCCCTGCGCAAGTTTTCCGCAGAAGTCGTGGGCCAAGAAACCAATCCCTATCTCATCGCGCAGAAGTTGTTTGCTGCCGTGGATCGCATTCCCTGGGCAGGTGCGCGCGAGTACTCGACGCTTTCCAACATCAGTGACTACGCGCTGCACGCCGGCCACGCCGACTGCGGGCAACAAACCTTGTTGCTGATGGCGCTGTTGCGACTCAACGGCATTCCCGCACGCTGGCAATCCGGTTGGACTTACTCCGACGAAACCGTCGGCTACGACAACATGCACGACTGGGGTTGGCTATACCTGGCGCCTTACGGCTGGGTGCCGATGGATGTGACCACGGGTCAACTGAAATCCGAAGACCCCGCGCTGCAGTGGTTTTACCTGGGCGGGCTGGACGCGTATCGCATCGCGTTCAACGACGACTATTCACGCGAACTGGTTCCGGCCAAGCAACACTTCCGGTCGGAAACCGTGGATTCGCAGCGCGGCGAAGCGGAGTGGAGCGGCGGCAATCTCTACTTCGATCAATGGGACTACAAGTTCGAATGGACGATGCTGCCATCGAAGAGCAGCAACCGGTAGACGGGCGGGACTCAACCAAAACCTTAGCAGGAGAGAGCGGGGATGAACGGTAAAGTTTTACGTAAGGCGGCGCTCAGTATTGCGCTGGGCACATGCATCGCATCGCTGGTGCCGATGACGGCGTCGGCACAGAACGTTACGGGTTCCGTGGTGGGACGCACGGGCGCGGGCGATCAGATCACCATCACCAATACCGACACGGGCCTGACCCGTACCGTCACCGCGGACAACAACGGCAACTACCGCATGGCTCAATTGCCAGTTGGCAGCTATACGCTGCAGGCGAATCGCGGCGGGCAGCCAGTCGGGCAGCCGGTACGGGTTACGGTGTCGCTGGGCAACGCCACTACCGTAAACCTGAGTGGCGATGGCGCAGTGGATATGGCAGCGGTGCAGGTGGTCGGGGCGCGCGTATTAAACGCGGTGGACGTCACTTCTACCGAGTCGGCGATGAATATTACTGCCGAGGAACTCGCTCGCATTCCAATTGATCGCAATCTGACATCAGTCGCGCTGATGGCGCCGGGCGTCACCAAGGGCGATGCTTCATTCGGAGGAATTTCGTTTGGCGGCGCGTCAGTGGCCGAGAACTCTTTCTACATCAATGGACTGAATGTCACCGACTTCTACAATCGAAACGGTTTCAGTGAGGCTCCGTTCGCGTTCTACAAGGAGTTCCAGGTCAAAACAGGCGGCTATTCTGTGGAGTTCGGTCGCACGACAGGCGGTGTCGTCAACGCGTTAGCCCGCACAGGCGGCAATGAGTTCAGATACGGCGCCGAGTTGGATTTTCAACCACGGGCATGGCAAAGCAGCGCCGATGACGCGTACTTCAATGGCGAGCGCTACCTGGCGAGAGGCCGCGACAACTATTCGCTATCGAAGCTGGATCTCTGGGCCTCAGGTGCGATCATCAAGGACCGACTGTTCTTCTTTGCGATGTATGAAACCCGCGATTACCAGCCGTGGAACACCGATGACGCGGGCGCGCAGCTCACCAAAAATCAGTCCGACAACGGCTTCTGGGGCGGCACGTTGGATTGGTATGTCACTGACAACAACATCCTGAGCCTGATGGCGTTCTCTAACAAGAACGAGACGCTAGGCGACGTTTACGCGTACGACTACGACAACTCCGAGATCGGGAACAAGCGGAACGAGGTGTATAGCGATACCGGTGGCGAAAACTGGGCGCTGACGTGGACCTCGAACTTTACCGACAACCTGTCGATGAAGTTGATGTATGGCGAGAACGAACGCGAGGCGTTCAATCGTTCGCTGCTCGATCTGCAGTGCAATCGCGTTGTCGCCCAGAGTGCGGTGCCAAGACCGCCAGGCATATCGTTGGGATGCAGTTCCAACTCGACCGTATTCGAGCGTACTGATGTCCGCGAGCAGATGCGTGCCGACTTCGAATGGAATATTGGTGATCACCTATTACGTTTCGGCGTCGATCATGAAGTGAATACCTCTGATCACTCCCAGTATTACGCAGGTCCAGGCGCGCTCTTCTACAACATCTATTCCGGTGCGGCAGGAAGTTCTATTCCCAACCCTCCTGGTGGCGTGGTTCCGCCCGGCTACTCCGGCTATGTCCGTGCGCGTCGTAACGAAATATTCGGAACCTTCGAAAGCACGAACTCTGCGCTGTATATTGAAGACAACTGGTCAATCACCGACAATCTTGTTTTGAACCTTGGGTTGCGCAACGAGGCGTTTGACAACAAGGACGGCGAGGGGAATACCTATATCAAAATGGACGATATGTGGGCACCACGCTTCGGCTTCTCCTGGGACATGAAGGGTGACGGAACAACGAAGATCTTCGGCAACGTCGGTCGCTACTTCCTGCCGGTCGCGAACGTCATTAATATCAAGCAAGCGGGTGGATTGCTGGATGAAAGAACCTACTACGCCTTTGACGGCTGGGAAGTTCGGGAGCTGAACGGGAATCAGTATTTGTATCCGAGGTTGGGGCCGCAAATCGGAGCCGTCGACGTATCGCAAGGTGACGGCACGGTGGGGGATCTGCGATCCGAAGTGGATCGCGATATGGATCCGGTTTACCAGGACGAGGCAATTCTGGGTATCCAGTCGATGATCAACGACACTTGGTCATGGGGCGTGCGCGGTATCTATCGCCGCCTGCACGATGCCATTGATGATATGGAGATCAGCGCGACCGGCGCTTGTGGCGAAGATGGCTACATTGGCTGGGTGATGGCGAATCCCGGAAAAGATGTAACGGTGTGGGGCGATACCGACTGCAACGGCGACGCTGATGGCTGGGTGACCGTGGATACGTCCAAGGAAGGCTGGGCGATGTACGACACCGAGGGCAACTATCTGGGCCAACGTGGCTGGGTAAAGCCCAAGCGCACCTACAAGGCAGTGGAACTCCAACTGGACCGGGCGTGGGACGGAAAATGGGCGCTCAACGCCTCCTATACCTGGTCGAAGAGCGAGGGTAATGCGGAAGGACCGGTTAACTCGGACACTAACTTCGCAGATACCGGCCGCACCGAGAACTTTGATGACCCCTGGGTCAATCTTAATGGCTACGGTCCATTGGCTAATGACCGAGAGCACCAGATCAAACTGCGGGGCACCTACGCTCTCAATGATCACTGGCAAGTGGGGGCTACACTCGATGCAGCATCCGGCGGTCCGATCACCGGATTCGGTGTGGGTAATCCTTACGATGAAAAGAAGTATCACAGCTACTACATCTGCGTGCAGAACTGCGGCGATGATGACGGCCCGGAGGTCTATGAGCATTCTCCGAGAGGCGGTTATGGGCGCATGCCCTGGACCTACGATCTTGGTGCCAGCGTGACTTATCTGCGGTCATTTGGAAGAGCCGACCTCAAGGTCAAGTTTGCCGTGTACAACCTGCTCAATCATCAGCGGGAAGTACGCGTTGACCAAGATTTGCAGCCTACAGTTGGCTTGACGGATCCAGATGCAAACGGAGTGCAGCACACGGAGTACAACGGGTTCTTCGGTCAGGGGTATGGTTTCCAGTCGCCGCGGTACGCGCAGTTGGTGGTTTCGTTGACTTTCTAGGTAGAGAATGAGGCGGTCCGAACATTCGGGCCGCCTTACATCTGTCGGACTGCCCGTGAAAGAAGGGCGTGCATGGATTCCGATATGCCAAGTACAAGACATTGCGTGATTTCCCTCCTTCCCTGCCTGCTGCTGGCAGGGATTTCTTTTTCCGCCGCCGGGTTGGATTCGGCTCGCGCCGACGTGGCATTCGCCGATACCTATGCGCGTTATCAGCTCCCCGGCATGGCGGTCGGCATCATCGAAGACGGCAAGGTCGTCTACTCGCGTACCGCGGGTGAAACAGTGGCCGGCAGCGGCGAGAACATCAACGCCGACACGCTGTTCAAGATCGCCTCCAACAGCAAGGCGATGACAGCGGGCGTGCTGGCGCGGTTGGTCGATGCCGGCAAGTTGAAGTGGAATGATCCCGTCACCAAGTACCTGCCGCAGTTCCGCATGCACGATCCGTGGGTCACGCAGCAGATGCAGGTGCGCGGTCTGCTGATCCACAACAGCGGTTTGGGATTGGGCGCGGGCGATCTGATGCTGTGGCCGGAGCCGAACCATTTCACCCGGAAAGACATCATTGCCGGGCTGGCGCATCTCAAGCCCACGCACAGCTTCCGCTCGCACTATGCCTACGACAACCTGTTGTATGTTGTGGCGGGAGAAGTGGCTGCGGCTGCGGCGGGAGAGCCGTATGAAGTATTGGTCAAGCGCGAGCTGTTCCAACCGTTGGGAATGAATCGCTGCCAGGTCGGCGAATGGACTCGCGCCAAAGTCGGTAACGTCGCGCAACCGCACATGCGCACTCCGGCGGGCAACCGTGTCATCCGCCAGGACGGCGATGTCGTTCCCAACATCACTTCGATGGCGGCCGGCGGCATCCGCTGCAGCCTCAACGACATGCTGACGTGGGTAGGCATGTGGTTGGCGCCAGACCG
This sequence comes from Pseudoxanthomonas sp. UTMC 1351, assembly GCF_040948865.1. Taxonomy (NCBI): domain Bacteria; kingdom Pseudomonadati; phylum Pseudomonadota; class Gammaproteobacteria; order Lysobacterales; family Lysobacteraceae; genus Pseudoxanthomonas; species Pseudoxanthomonas sp. UTMC 1351. The sequence goes on from NZ_JAVGJT010000009.1 coordinate 212,546, forward strand.
CCAACCTGCCTGGCTGTCGGCCGAACAACGCAAGGCCGTGTGGACACCGCACATGCCGATGCCGGTTACCCAACGCATGCGCGAATGGGATAACAGTCATTTTTCGGCTTACGGCTACGGCTGGCGGCTTTCTGACGTCGACGGCGAATGGAAGGTGGCGCATACCGGTAGTCTGGCCGGCATGTATTCCTCGGTGATCCTGCTGCCGGACCGCAAGGTCGGCATCGTGATCCTGACCAATGGCGAAGGCGATGAGGCGCGGGTCGTGCTGGGGCAGGTGCTGGCCAAGCACTACACGGCGCCGGAGCAATCCGTCTCGGTGGCGCATTACGCTGAGTCGCTCGCCCGCGAGAAGGCGGCCGAGAAGGAAAAGCGAGCGATCGCGGATACTTCGGCGCGCAAGGCCGCAAAGCTCGACGAATTCCAGCGTTGGCTCGGACGCTACAAGGACCCCTGGTTCGGTGAAGTATCGCTTTGTGCCGAAAGCGGAAAGATTCGTTTCCATGCTCCCCGTTCGCCGATGCTGACGGGTACCGTCATACAAGTCGGTTCACGCTGGTTGGTGGATTGGGATGAGGTCAGCGTGGATGCGGAGCCTTGGTTGGATTTCGTGGCGGTGGAGTCGTCGCAACCGGTCCGGCTTAAGCTGTCGCATGTCGACCCCGATGCGGACTTCAGTTACGACTATGCCGATCTCGATTTCACCCGCGTGGGCGACTGCCGCTAATATGTCCCGCCATATGCTCTACCTGTTTCTGCTGGCTGTATCGACGTCATCGTGTGCGATCGCCGCTAAACCGGTGCAGGTTTCCCCCGCTACTACGCCGGAACAGGCCGGGCTGGTCGACATCGCGACGCTGGTGCCAGACATCCGCTTGGATATCCGCTACGCCGGCCACGATAATTTCGTGGGCGAAAAGGTTAATGGCTATCTGGCGCCCAAGTGCTATCTGTTGCATCCGGTAGCCGAAGCCTTGCAGAAAGTCGAGCAGGATCTACGTCGGCAAGGAATGGCGCTGAAGATATTCGACTGCTATCGCCCTGTGCGTTCGGTGAAGCATTTCGTCGCCTGGGCAGCGGACCTGGACGATCAACGCACCAAGCCGATGTACTACCCCAATCTCGACAAGAACTCGCTACTGGGTGGTGGCTACATCGCCGAGAGCTCCGGCCATAGCCGCGGCGCTACCGTGGATCTGACGGTTGTGCGCTGTGTGGGTAACGACTGCACGGAACTGGACATGGGCACCGCGTTCGATTTCTTCGACGCGCGCGCCAACACCGGTCATTCCGACATCACGCAGGTACAACGCAGCAACCGCCGGCTGCTGGTCGATGCCATGGCGCGCCATGGCTTCCGCAACTATCCGATGGAATGGTGGCACTACACGTTCCAGCCAGAGCCAACGCCTCATACCGCCTACGACGTTCCCGTGCAATGAACTCCCCATCCCAGAACAATCCGCCGCGTGTTGCCGACGTGGCGGTGATCGGCTGCGGCATCGTTGGACTCTCGGCCGCCTATTACCTACGCAAGCGCGGCTTGTCGTGTGTATTGATCGATGCCAAAGGACCTGCCGGAGAAACGTCGTTCGGCAATGCGGGCTCGATATCCGTTGGCAATGTCATGCCGCAATCCACGCCGGGCATCGTCTGGAAGGCATTGCGCATGCTGGCCAATCCATTGGCGCCGCTGAAGCTGGACTGGCGAGTCAGCCCGGCTTACGCGCGTTGGCTGTTGGAATTTCTGCGGCAGGGTCAGCGCGGCAAAGTCTTGCCCATCATCGATGCGTTGCACGCCATCAACGCTGCGTCGCGTGGTGCCTGGTTGGAGCTTGGTGAGGATATTGGCGCTAGCTCGCTGATCGCGCACACGGGTTATCTGCATGTCTACAGCGAAGCGGCGACTTTCGAAAAAGGCGCGTGGGAACGCGAACTGATGCAACAGCGTGGTGTGGCGTTCGATGTGCTGGACGGCGCGCAGCTGCGTGATCTGGAACCGGGCATTGGCAACAGATTCCAGCATGCGGTATTTCAGCGCGACTCGCTGGCAATGCGCGACCCGGGCGAATTCTGCCGCCAGTTGTTCGACCATCTGGTGTCGCAAGGCGCAAGCGAGTTGATCGCCACCGCATCGGAGATACGCAACGAAGGTGGGGGCTATAGGATCGTCACCGACCGCGACAGCGTGCACGCCGGCAAGGTGGTGCTGGCCGCCGGCGCATGGAGCAATCGCTTACTCGCACCGTTCGGAACAAAGCTGCCGGTGATTCCCGCACGCGGTTATCACCTGATGTATCGCCATCAAGACGACGTCGTGCAGCGCCCGACGCTGTGGGCGGAGCGCTACATGGTGCTGTCGCCGATGCAGCGAGGCGTGCGCATGACCAGCATCAAGGAACTGACAGCGCTGGGACGCGACCCGCATTTCCACCTGATCCACCGGCTGGATCCGGAAGCGCGTGCGTTGTTTCCAGCGCTGTCCGGCAAACCCGAAGCGGAGTGGGCCGGCAACCGGCCTTGCACGCCCGATTCGTTACCGATCATCGATAAGTTGCCCGATGAGGACATCTACCTGGCGACCGGCCATGGCCACCTCGGCCTGACGCAGGGGCCGGTGACCGGCAAGTTGATCGATCAGATGATGGCGGGCGAAGCGACGGACATTCCGTTGGCGCCATATGGATTGGCGCGGTTTGCGGGACGTGTCCCTGTGGGAGCGACGTAAGTCGCGACGATGAAAGTCATATGGCCGTCGTCATCGACGTGATTCATGATGCTTTCCCGTCTGTCGACAAGCTACGGTCGCGACTTACATCGCTCCCACAAGGAAGGGCTACGTGCCACCCACAAAGCCTGCCTGCCGCCACGCCTCGAACACCACCACGGCGATGCTGTTGGACAAATTGAGGCTGCGGTTCTGTGGCCGCATGGGCAGACGCAGGCGCTGCTCGGCGGGCAGCGCACCCAGCACGTCCTGTGGCAAGCCGCGGGTTTCCGGACCGAACAAAAACGCGTCGCCGGATCGGTAGAGTGGCTGGTCATAGCGTTGGGTGCCGCGGGTACTGAGGGCGAACAGGCGCTGCGGCTTGACGCTGGCAAGTGCCGCCTCAAGCGAGGCGTGCACTTGCAGTCGCGCATATTCGTGGTAATCCAGACCGGCGCGTCGTAGCTGCTTATCTTCCAGATCGAAACTGAGTGGTTCGATGAGGTGCAGCCGCGCGCCGGTGTTTGCGCAAAGGCGGATCGCGTTGCCGGTGTTCGGGGGAATCTCCGGCTGGTACAGCAGTACGTCGATATCAAATTCGGGTGTCATCGCGCGGATTCTACGTGGCGCTATGCGCCCATGACGACATCCGGCGGAAAGATCTACTGCAGGCTACGTGAAGCAGGTTGCATTGGAGCAGGTTGCATTGGAGCAGGTTGCATTGAAGCTGAGCGCTGCCATGAAACGTGAAGCTAAAAAACGTGAAGCGATAGAAGGTGTTGCTCAAGCGCTCAGCGTGCTGCGAACCGACCAGCCAATGCACCGGCCTGCGTAGCGAATTCCTGCATGTCTTCCGCCGAAGGACGTACGGTCACGACCGGCATATCGACGATGCGCACCGCTTGGTTGGCCAGGTAGTAAGCCATGTCTTCAGCGGCGGGGCGGACGTTCACAGCGGCCAGGTCAACCACTTTGACGTTCTTGTAGGTCTGGAAGTAGGCCAGATCGGCCGGGTCCGGCTTCACCGACACGGCGGGCAGGGTGACGATGTGGGTAGCGGCCGAAGCGTCGCTAGCTTGGCGGTTGTTGTCGGCGTGAGTGGCGGAGATGACCATGGAACCGGCGCACAGAGCGAACACAGCAGCGGCGGTCAGGGGGAGCAGGGTCTTGGTGTTCATGTCGGGCCTCTGTAGTGATGTTTTGATGTTGTGGAGCGGTGGTGTGGTAGTAAGGTAGTACACCTAATCAGACAGATCAAGCAGAACTTGTGCTTCTAGTTCTTTCGTTCAGTTGCAGTTCAGTGTTTCGGCAGGGCTTCTTTCTTTCGCCAGGGCTAACGCAGAAGTCGTGCCAACTGTAAGTATTTAATTTATAAGGTGAATCTGTTTCATCTGGAGTGTCCGCTGTCCGTTCGGACTGTCCGGCGGGTTGCCGTTCTTCTTGCCGCCCTTGTGGGAACTAAGACGTTGGGTTGGGCGATGTGTGACTCAGACACGCCGCCAGCGCCGAACTCCGGTCAAAAAGCTCACACAAGGATTTGGATGCTGTTTAGGCGGGAACGGTTGCACGTATGTGCTGTGCACGGTTTGCTCTCGTAGAGCGGAGCTGTGCCTCGCGATAGGACCGAATCAGTAGCAATGAGGCCGTCGCAACGGCAGGCGATAGCGAATAGCCGGCTTTACAAGGCTCTCGTAGAGCGGAGCTGCGCCTCGCGATATGACCGAATCAGTAGCAATGAGGCCGTCGCAACGGCGGGCGGTAACGAATAGCCGTGAAGGCGCTTCTCGTAGAGCGGAGCTTGCTCCGCTGCTCTTCGGTCACGCCTCGTGAAGGGCGATAGGCGGAAAAGCAAAAGCAGCGGAGCAAGCTCCGCTCTACGAGAGCGAGTGGACGCAACGGGCCAGCCGATTGCCTACGTCACCAGGGCAACGTCTGACCCTGCCAATCCAGGAATCCACCGGAATCGTCTTCATCCAGGTGATCGATCACTTGCAATAGCCCGGCGACCGATTCCTGCGCAGTCAACGCGGCTTGTTCGCCGCCCATGTCCGTTTGCACCCAACCCGGATGCAGGGCGACCACTTTGATGCGCCGCGATTCAAGCGCCTGTGCCAGAAGCGAAGTCGCCATGTTCTGAGCGGCTTTGCCGATCGCGTAGCTGGGTGTGCGGAACTCCTGCCGCAACGCAATCGAACCTACTTCCGAAGAAATGTTAGCGACGGTGCCGCCGTCGGCGATCTGCGAGGCCAGCGTCTGCACCAGCAGAAACGGCCCCATGGCATTGGTGCGGAAACTCGCCTCCAGATCCGCAGGCTGGACATGGCCGAAGCGTTCGCTGCCGCGCAGTACACCGGCATTGTTGACCAGCAGGTCGAGCTTCTCGCCATCGGTGACCAGCGCCAATTCCCGCGCGAGCTCCGCATGGCTACGAGGTTCCGCCACATCCAGCGGCAACACATGCAGGCGTCCGGGATATTCGCCGGCCAAGGTATTCAAGGCCGTGGCCTTGCCCGGGTGGCGGCAGGTGGCCACTACATGATGGCGCCGCGCCAGCAGCTGGCGGACGAACTCCAGGCCCAGGCCGCGATTGGCTCCCGTAACCAGACAGTGCCGACGATCCATATGCCGTTCCTTATATATGTGTATGCAGGAGAACCTGTAGGAGAGACGTTTGGCGACGCTATGCCGTGTGGCCTAGTGTAAAGACCCCGATGCAGCGGTTAGCATCGGCGGTCGCTTGTTCAATAGATAGCAAAAGGGGTGTCTGATGACCGTATTCCGCCGGCCGCGTGTGGCTCTGCTCGCCATTGCCTTGTCCTCCGCACTGGGCGGCCTCTCGTATCTGCCGGAAGCGGCGCAGGCCAAGCCGGTCGCGGGCGCGGAAATCGAGATTCCGTTCCAGGAGTTCACGCTGCCCAACGGCTTGCGGGTGATCGTGCATACCGACCGCAAGGCGCCGATCGTGGCGGTGAATCTCTGGTACCACGTGGGCAGCAAGAACGAGCAGCCTGGCCGCACTGGTTTTGCGCACCTGTTCGAACATCTGATGTTCCAGGGTTCGGAAAACCACAACGGCGAGTTCTTCGCACCTTTCGAACTGGTTGGCGCGACCGATCAGAACGGCACCACCAACCAAGACCGCACCAACTATTTCCAGAACGTCCCCACCACCGCGCTGGACATGGCGCTCTGGATGGAATCGGACCGCATGGGGCACCTGCTGGGCGCGATCGACCAAAAGGCGCTGGATGAGCAGCGCGGTGTGGTGCAGAACGAAAAGCGCCAGGGCGAAAACCAGCCCTACGGCCGCCGCATCACCGCCAAGATCTTCGAAGCGTTGTACCCGGCCGGGCACCCCTACAGCTGGCAGACCATCGGTTCGATGGCCGATCTGGACGCCGCCACGCTGGATGACGTGAAGACCTGGTTCCGCAGCTGGTACGGCCCCAACAACGCCGTGCTGGTGCTGGCGGGCGACATAGATCTGAAGACCGCCAAGGAAAAAGCGGCGCGCTATTTCGGCGACATTCCCGCCAGCGCCACCTTGGCGGACATGAAGACCAACATTCCCAAGCGCACGCAGGACACGCGTGAAATCGTGCCCGACCGCGTGCCGCAGGTGCGCATCTACCGCGCCTGGCCGGTGGCCGAAATGGGAACGACGGATGCGACCTTGCTGGACCTGTATGCGCAGGTGCTGGGCGGCAGCTCATCCTCGCGCCTGGATGCCCGACTGGTGCACCAGGACAAACTGGCCGACCAGGTCAGCGCCTATGCCTGGAGCAGTGAAATCAGCGGCACGTTCTTTGTCACCGCCACGGTGAAGGAAGGCGTTGATCCGGCCAAGGTGGAGAAGATCCTGGATGAGGAAATCCAGCGCCTGACCCGCGAAGGACCCACAACGGAGGAAGTCGAACAGGCACGCACCCTGTGGCGCGCCAGCTTTGTGCGTGGCATCGAGCGCATCGGCGGTTTCGGCGGCAAATCCGACGTGCTGGCCTCCTGCGCCGTCTACCAAGGCAAGCCGGATTGCTATCAGGATGAGCTGAAGGAATTGAACGCCGCCACGCCGGCCAGCATCCGCACCGCCGCGCAGCGCTGGCTGGGCACGGGTTCGCACACGCTGGTGGTGCAGCCCAGCGAAACACCGGCATCGTCATTGCCCGAGCGCGTCCTGGCGGCGCCGGCAACAGCACCGGCCGCGATTCCCGCGCCCGATCCCAAGTTCAAGACAGTCAAGACCGACGTCGACCGCAGCCAGGGCGTGCCCAAGACTGAGCGCTTCCCGGATCTGGAATTCCCGGCGGTGCAACGCGCCACGCTTTCCAACGGCATGCAGGTGCTATTGGCCGAACGCCACGAAACGCCGGTGGTGCAGATGAGCATGGAATTCCCCGGCGGCTACACCACCGACCTGGGAGGCAAACTAGGCCGCGCCAGCTTCGCCATGCAGATGATGGACGAAGGCGCCGGTGACTACAGCGCATTGGAATTGGCCGCGCGCAAAGAAGCGCTGGGTGCAGAAATCAATGTTGGCGCCGGTCTGGACCATGCCTCCGTCAGTCTGTCGGCGTTGACGGATAAATTGGCCGAATCGCTGGACCTGTACGCCGATGTGCTGCGCCGCCCGACCTTCGATGGCAGCGAGATCGAACGCGTGCGCGCGACCTGGATCGCCGGCATCAAGCAGGAAAAGGCGCGCCCGCAAACGGCAGCGATGCGCATCATGCCGCCGCTGTTGTACGGGCAGGGCCATCCCTATGCCATTCCGTTCACCGGCAGCGGCACCGAAGCGTCCATCGCATCGCTGACGCGCGACGATCTGAAGAGCTTCCACCAGACTTGGCTGCAACCGGAGAAGGCGCGGATCGTGATCGTGGGCGATACGTCGCTGGACCAGATCGTGCCGCTGCTTGAAGCGCGCCTGGGCGACTGGCGCACGGCGGGCGATGCGCCGGCCGTGCCGGAAGTGGATCCGGTCGCGTTGCCGGCCAAGCCGCGCGTATTCCTGATCAATCAGCCAGGCGCCATCCAATCCAACATCTACGTCGGCCAGTTGGTGCCGTCGACGCGGGATGCCGGCACCATCGACTTCGATTTCGCCAACGGTGTGCTGGGCGGGCAGTTCAGCTCGCGCCTCAACATGAACCTGCGCGAAGACAAGCACTGGGCCTACGGCTCCTATAGCAACGCAACCAACACGCTCGGCCAGCGGCCCTGGTTTGCCTCCGCCGCGGTGCAGAGCGACAAGACGGCCGAATCGGCCAAGGAACTGCAGGCGGAAATCGCCCGCTTCGCCAAGGGAGAAGCGCCCGCCACCCCGGCGGAAATCGCCAAGATCCGCGCCAGCAACACGCTGGAGCTGCCGGGCGCGTACGAAACCGCCACGTCCGTGCTGGGCCAGATCGCCAGCAATCAGCGCTACGGCCGCCCGGACGATTACATCCTGCAGTACAAGGCGCGTAACGAGGCCATTCAGCCGGCTGACGTGACCGCGGCGGCCAGGAAATTGCAGCCCGGTGCCCTGACCTGGGTGGTGGTGGGCGATCTGAGCAAGATTGAAGAGCCCGTCCGCGCGTTGGGTCTGGGCGAGGTCAGTGTTTTGGACGCGGATGGCAAGTCGCGCCCCGAGGAATGATCCGGTGTCATGGAGATGAGCGCGTCGCAACGTACCGGGGCGATGACTCGCCGGTGCCCGGTTGCAACTCCTTTCCATGGACTGCAGTCGTGGAGACGGAGTGTCATCGCACATTTCCATTCATCTTGCGTGGGCCAGAATGCCCCTGATCTCATCAACCACCCAGGTCTCGCCATGCGTTTTGCCATACCGATTTCCGTAGCGCTCGTCCTGACGCTGTCCGGCTGTACCTGGGTACAGCTGGCACCGGGCGCCAAGCAGGTCCGGGTGGTCGCGGCGGGCGCGGCACCGGCCGGCTGCGAAAAGCGCGGCGAAGTAGCGGTGTCGGTCAAGGACAGCGTGGCCTTCTACGAGCGCAATCAGCTGCGCGTCCGCGACGAACTGGAGACCTTGGCCCGCAACGAGGCGCCGGGTATCCAGGCCGACACCATCCAGCCGTTGGGTGATCCCGCCGACGGCGAACAGCGTTTTGCGGCTTACCATTGCGGCGGCCGTTGACATTAAATGTGATATGCGTCACGTTTGTTACCGTGCAAGGTCGATTCCGCGCCAAATCTAAAGATGCGGTGAAGAACGGAAGCCGGTAATCTTGTCGACCCCTTCGCCTAAGCCTTGGCGCTAACTTCGATGCTCTTCCAGAATGTCTCCATCGCGGGACTGGCGCACGTGGATGCGCCGCATACGCTGACGTCGCACGACATCAACGAACAGCTCAAGCCCACCCTGCAGCGCCTCGGCATCAAGACCGACGTGCTGGGCGACATCGCGGGCATTCATGCCCGTCGCCTGTGGGATGACGATCAGCTGGCCTCGGACGTCGCCACGCTGGCGGCGCGAAAGGCACTGGCCGATGCCGGGGTTCCGGCGGAAAAGATCGGCCTGCTAGTCAATACGTCGGTCAGCCGCGATTACCTGGAGCCGTCCACGGCCAGCATCGTGTGCGGCAACCTGGGCCTGGGCGAGAACTGCCAGAACTTCGACGTCGCCAATGCCTGCCTGGCCTTCATCAACGGCATGGACATCGCGGCCCGCATGCTGGAGCGTGGCGAGATCGACTACGCCCTGGTCGTGGATGGCGAAACCGCCAATCTCGCCTACAAGAAGACCATGGAGCGCATGACCGCGCCGGACGTCACCGAGGAGCAGTTCCGCAACGAACTGGCCACGTTGACGCTGGGCTGCGGCGCCGCCGCCATGGTGATGTCGCGCACCGAACTGACGCCCGATGCCCCGCGTTACAAGGGCGGCGTGACCAAGGCCGCCACCCAGTGGAACTCGCTGTGCCGCGGCAACCTGGACCGCATGGTCACCGACACCCGCATGCTGCTGATCGAAGGCCTGAAGCTGGCGCAGAAGACCTTCGTTGCCGCCAAGCTGGCGCTGGGCTGGGCCGTGGACGAACTGGACCAGTTCGTCATCCACCAGGTCAGCCAGGTGCACACGGCCGCCTTCATCAAGGCCTTCGGCATCGACCCCAAAAAAGTGCTGACCATCTTCGGCGAACACGGCAACATCGGCCCGGCCAGCGTGCCGATCGTGCTGAGCAAGCTCAAGGAGCTTGGCCGCCTGAAGAAAGGCGACCGCATCGCCCTGCTGGGTATCGGCTCAGGCCTGAATTGCTCGATGGCGGAAGTGGTCTGGTAAGACGACAACGCTGAGTCGAGCACATTGCGGGCGACATGTATATTTTTCTTATAAAAATATACATGTCGCCCGCAATGTGCATATAGAATAGGCATTCCTTTACATGAGGATGCAAGGATGCCCATCCCCTCGCTTCAGGCGTTGGATTTTCGGCGTTTCGAAACCGCGAATGTTCTCAAACGTCTGAACGGCGCTAGCCGTGTTTTGGCGGAATTGAAGGGGGTCGCGGCCAGCATCCCCAATCAGAACATCCTGATCAATACGCTGACCCTGCAGGAAGCACGGGACAGTTCGGCCATCGAGAACATCGTCACCACGCAGGACGACCTCTACCGCGAGGAGAATCCGGCCGACGCCACCGGTACGGCCATCAAGGAAGTGCTGCGTTACAGGCAGGCGTTGCGCACCGGATTCGAACAAGTTCGCGATACCGGATTGCTGACCCTCAACGCCATCCTGGATATCCAGGAGCAACTGGAATGCAATCAGGCGGGCTTTCGCAAGTTGCCAGGAACGGCGCTGCGCGATGGAGCAGGGCGTGTGATCTATGAGCCGCCTCAGGACGCGAATGAAGTCCTGCGAATGATGGGTGAACTGGAGCGATTCATCCATGACGAGCCGTCGTACGCTGCCGATCCTCTGGTGAAGATGGCCCTCATCCACCATCAGTTCGAAAGTATCCACCCGTTCTACGACGGCAACGGACGCACAGGACGCATTTTGAACGTGCTGTACCTGGTCAAGGAGCGGCTGCTCGATATTCCCGTGCTGTACTTGAGCCGCCACATCGTCAGGACCAAGCCGGATTATTACCGCCTGCTGCAAGCGGTACGTGATGATGACGCCTGGGAAGACTGGGTGCTGTACATGCTCGACGCGGTGGCCTCCACCGCGGCCGAAACCATCAGCACCATCCTTGGCATCAAGGCCTTGCTGCAAACGACCAAGCAACAGGTGCGCGACAACTACAAGTTCTACAGCCAGGACCTGATCAACAATCTGTTCAACCACCCCTACACCCGGGTCGAATTCGTGCAGCGGGAGCTAGGCGTCTCAAGATTGACAGCCACAAAGTATCTCAACGCGCTTGCGGACGGAGGCATGCTGCAGAAGCTGCGCATGGGCAGGAATAATTACTACGTGAACCGCCCCCTGTTTGATTTGCTTGGCAGTGGAGAAGCGCCGGGACTGCGGTCATGACGCGACTGTGAGCCGGCCTGTCAAAAAACATCTACAAACGCGTTCGTCGCCGTGCCTGCGAATGCGTGTTCCTCAGGCGCTACGCGCCACTGACGAGTCTTTGCGATGAACCTTCCCGGCTATCCCTTCACCCCCAAGAAATTCCAGATCCGCCCCGGCCTTTCGATGAGCTATCTCGACGAAGGCCCGCGCGATGGCGAGATCGTCGTGATGCTGCACGGCAATCCGTCGTGGAGCTATTACTGGCGCAATCTGGTGTCGGGATTGAGCGATAAATATCGTTGCATTGTGCCCGACCACATCGGTATGGGTCTGTCGGACAAGCCGGACGACAGCCGCTACGACTACACGCTGCAGTCGCGCGTCGATGACGTACGAACACTGCTCGATCACTTGGGAATCACCGGGCCGGTGACGCTGGCGGTGCACGATTGGGGCGGCATGATCGGCTTCGGTTGGGCGCTGTCGCATGCCGAACAGGTGAAACGGCTGGTGATTCTCAATACCGCCGCTTTTCCGCTGCCCGCGTCGAAACCGATGCCTTGGCAGCTCTCGCTAGGGCGCGACTCCAAGTTCGGCGCCTTCATCATCCGCGCGTTCAATGCGTTCTCTTCCGGTGCGTCCTACCTGGGCGTCGAAAGAAAAATGCCGGCGGACATACGCCGCGCTTACGTATCGCCTTACAACACCTGGGCCAACCGCATCAGCACCTTGCGTTTCATGCAGGACATTCCGCTAACGCCGGGCGACAAAGCCTGGGCGCTGGTGGAAGAAAGCGGACGCCGGTTGCTGGAGTTCGCCGACCGTCCCGCGTTCATTGGGTGGGGACTGAAGGATTTCGTGTTCGACCATCACTTCCTGGCCGGTTTTCGCGCGGCTTTGCCTAATGCGGAAGTGCATGCTTTCGAAGACGCCGGCCACTACGTGCTGGAAGACAAGCAGGACGTGCTGGTGCCGGCGATTCGCCGGTTCCTGGACATGCATCCGCTGTAGAACGACGTCAATCGTGACCGTGTACCCCAGAGTGAAACCTACTGTTCGCCATCCGGACGCGCTGCGGCGCGTTCTTCATTCTGCACACCGAGCGGCTATCGGGGCGCGGCTGACGCAAGCGGGGTCTAGCGGCGACAATGGCGGGATGAACGAAACCTGCAACATTGCCGCCAGCCTGCCGCGACTCGCCCAGGAGCGTCCGACGCAAGTCGCCATCCATTGCCCCAACGGCAGCGGTCAATACGACTCCGCGCTGACCTATGCCGAGCTGGACGCGCGCAGCGATGCGATTGCAGCGGGTTTAAGCCGATACGGCATTGCCCGCGGTGTACGCACGGTGGTGATGGTGCGGCCCACAGCGGAGTTCTTCCTGGTGATGTTCGCGCTGTTCAAGATAGGTGCGGTGCCGGTGCTGGTGGACCCGGGCATCGAGAAACGCGCGCTGAAGCAATGCCTGGATGAAGCGCAGCCGGAAGCGTTCATCGGCATTCCGCTGGCTCATGTCGCGCGTTTGCTGCTGGGGTGGGCGCGTAGCGCCAAGCGAGTGGTGACGGTCGGCCGCAGGTTCGGCTGGGGCGGTACCACGCTGGCGCAGATCGAACGCGATGGCGCCGGTGCCCGTGCGCAGTTGGCCGACACTCAACCCGATGAAGTCGCCGGCATTCTCTTTACCAGTGGCTCGACCGGCGTGCCGAAGGGTGTGGTGTACCGCCATCGGCATTTTGTCGCGCAGATCGAACTGCTGCGCGAAGCCTTTGGCATGCAGCCGGGCGGTGTGGACTTGCCGACCTTTCCGCCCTTCGCCCTGTTCGATCCGGCGCTGGGTCTGACATCGGTCATTCCCGACATGGATCCCACGCGGCCGGCCAGTGCCGACCCGCGCAAACTGCACGCCGCGATCCGCCAGTTCGGCGTTACCCAGCTGTTCGGTTCGCCGGCCCTGATGCGAGTGCTGGCCGACCACGGCGAGCCGCTGCCTGGTGTGCAGCGTGTGACCTCGGCCGGTGCACCCGTGCCGCCCGAGGTAGTGGCGAAAATGCGCAGGCTGCTGCCGGAAACGGCGCAATTCTGGACCCCGTACGGCGCGACCGAATGCCTGCCGGTGGCGGTGATCGAAGGGCGCGAGTTGCAGAGCACGCGCCAGGCGACCGAGCAGGGCGCCGGCACCTGTGTGGGCCGGCCGGTGCCGTCCAACGAGGTTCGCATTATCCGTATCGTCGATGCGCCGATTCCTGACTGGTCGGATCATGATGTGGTTCCGCAAGGCGAGGTCGGCGAGATCACCGTTGCCGGGCCGACCGCCACCGACAGCTACTTCAATCGCGACGCCGCCACCCGCGCGGCCAAGATCCGCGAACGCCTCGCCGACGGCAGCGAACGCATCGTCCACCGCATGGGCGACGTGGGCTATTTCGATAGCGAAGGTCGGTTGTGGTTTTGCGGACGCAAGACGCAGCGGGTGGAAACCGCCGATGGCCCGCTATATACCGAGCAGGTGGAGCCGGTGTTCAACACCGTGCCATATGTTCGCCGTACCGCGTTGGTGGGTGTAGGCGAATCGGGCCGGCAGCGGCCTGTGCTGTGCTACGAACTTGAAGCCGGCGCTCCCGTTGGTGCGCAAGCCGGCATCGAAGCGGAGCTACGTGCACATGCGGCGCGCCATTCGCATACCGTGGGTATCGATACTTTTCTTCGCCATCCGGGCTTTCCAGTGGACATTCGCCACAATGCCAAGATTGGCCGCGAGAAACTGGCGGTCTGGGCGCAAAAGCAAACGGATGGATAAGAACCGCGCTCTTCTCCCTCCCTTGCGCGCAGCGCAGGGGAGGGCCGGGGAGGGGTGCTCTTGCTCTTGCTTCTGCCTTTGCTCCATCTTGCAACGCAATAGCAGCCATAAAGGGAGATCGACACGCCATGGATGATCTGCGCCGCAGAGCCCGAGAACTGCGTAACGCGGCAACGGAAGCTGAGAATCATCTGTGGCAGCGCCTGCGCTTGAAGCAACTGGCAGGTTTCAAGTTCCGACGGCAAGTCCCGATTGCCGGTTACATTGCCGACTTCCTTTGCCCAGAGGCGAAGTTGATCATCGAGCTCGACGGTGGACAGCACTATGATCAGATCGCATATGACGAGCGCCGGACTGGTGTGTTGCAAGCGAATGGCTATCACGTGTTGCGTTATTGGAACAACGATGCGCTTGTACAGACAGAGGCTGTGCTTGAAGACATTCTGGGGGCATTGATATCGATCAGCAGCGACGGCAAAAGCCAAAGCCAAAGCCAAAGCCAAAGCCAAAGCAACGGCACCCCACCCCAACCCTCCCCTGCGCTACGCGCAAGGGAGGGGGACAACAGCAAAGGCAACAAAACATGAAAATACTGGTCACTGGCGGTGGCGGTTTCCTGGGCCAGGCACTCTGTCGCGGTTTGGTGGAACGCGGCCACCGCGTCATCAGCTTCAATCGAGGCCATTACCCGGTGTTGAGTGATTGGGGCGTGGGCCAAGTGCAAGGCGATCTCGCCGATGCGCATGCGGTCATGCATGCGGCGCAGGGCGTCGACGCGATTTTTCACAATGCGGCCAAGGCGGGCGCCTGGGGCAGCTACAAGAGCTACCACCAAGCGAACGTGGTTGGCACGGAAAATGTGCTGGCTGCGTGCCGTACGCACGGCATCGGCAAGCTGGTCTATACCTCCACCCCCAGCGTCACTCATCGTGCCACTCACCCGGTGGAAGGCGGCACCGCCGACACCGTTCCTTATGGGGAAGATTTCAAAGCGCCGTACGCGACCACCAAGGCTATCGCGGAAAAAGCAGTGCTCGCCGCGAACGATGCCAATCTCGCCACGGTAGCCTTGCGACCGCGGCTTATCTGGGGACCCGGCGATCATCAGATCCTGCCGCGCCTGGTCGAGCGTGCCGAGGCCGGTCGCTTGCGTGTCGTTGGCGACGGCAATAATTTGGTCGACACCACTTACATAGACAACGCGGCGCAAGCGCATTTCGATGCGTTCGATCATCTAGCGCCGGGTGCGGCGTGCGCGGGCAAAGCGTACTTCATCTCCAACGGCGAGCCGCTGCCGATGCGTGAACTGCTGAATGCTTTGCTCGATGCGGCCGGCGCACCGCGTGTGGAAAAATCGCTGTCCTTCAAGGCCGCCTACCGTATAGGTGTTGTCTGCGAAACACTGTGGACGGTGCTGCCGCTGAAAGGCGAGCCGCCAATGACCCGTTTTCTGGCCGAACAACTAAGCACCTCCCATTGGTACGACATGGCGCCCGCGCGGCGTGATTTCGGCTACGTTCCCCGGGTGTCGTTTAACGCCGGGCTCACCAAGTTGAAGGAATCACTTCAAGCAAACACCTCCGTCACCCGGCCGTGACCGGGAATTCCCCACCATGACATCGCGCCGATCCGGCACGCTCTCACGGGAGTTCCCATGCTGCGTTACGCCGTCATCTTCTTCGTTATCGCCCTGATTGCGGCGGTACTCGGATTCAGCGGCATCGCTGGCGCCGCCAGCAACATCGCCTGGATCCTGTTCGTCGTATTCGTGGTCCTGGCCATTATTTCCCTGCTGCGTGGACGAAGCGTCCCGTAGCCTCGGTAAGGCAGAAGCCCATAGCGGCCCATAGCGGCAACGTCACCGGCATCCCGCGGAATCGGCGAAGCTACACTCCGCCAGATGCCAGACGTTGCCGCACCTGAAGATGACAAGGTGCGGCTAAGCCAAGGCGGCGCCGTTTGCCTTGTAGAATGCGGGGCTTATGAGCCCTTCTCCTTTCGATGCCTTCAAACCGCTGGCGGGTCGCGCGCTCCAGGCGACGTTGAACCGTGCGCTTTCGCTGGACCCCGACACCCAGGCGGCCTTGCAACCGCTGGATGGCAAGCGCATTGCACTAACGCTGGAAGCACCGGCGTTGGCGATGGAGATCAGCGTCGAAGCGGGGCAGTTGCGGGTCGGTCCCGCGCGCACTGGATCCACCACCATGGCCGACGAGCCCGACCTGGCGGTGCGCAGCACATTGGGCGGGTTGTTCGCGCAGTTGCCGTTCCTGCGCAAGGATCAGGGTGCCCCAGTCGGACGCGTTCGCGTTTCCGGCGACGCGGAACTGGCCCGCCGGCTGCAGACATTGGCCGAACGCTTCGACCCCGATTGGCAGCAGCCTTTCACCGCGATGTTCGGCGAAATATTGGGCGTACAGATCGCCAACGCGGCGCGCAATGCACTGCGGCAGGCCAGAACGGCGGCCGGCAACCTGGCAGAAAGCGCCGCCGAATACGTCACCGAAGAATCGGGCGATGTGGTGGCCTCCGCAGAGCTCAATGCATTCCACGATGATGTCGATGCGCTGCGGGATGATGTCGAGCGCATTGCGGCACGCATCCAGCGCCTGGCAACACCGAACGGTGCCGCATGAGGGCGGTACTGCGCGCCGGCCGTATCGGTCTGGTCCTGCTGAGGTACCGTTTGGATGATCTGTTGGATGACACGCCGGCCGAGCGTTGGCTGAAGCTTGGGCGGCCATTCGTACCGCGCGCTTCGGTCGAAATCGCCGCACAGCCGCGTGGCGCGAGATTGCGCCTGGCGCTGCAAGAGCTGGGGCCTATCTTCGTCAAGTTCGGCCAGATTCTTTCGACACGCCGCGATCTCATTCCTCCGGACGTGGCGATGGAACTTTCGCTGCTGCAGGACCGGGTCAAACCCTTCGATGGCGAGGCTGCGCGATGCATCGTGGAGCAGGCGCTGGCGCGCCCGGTCAGCGAGGCGTTCGAATCCTTCGATACCACTCCGCTCGCTTCGGCCTCCATCGCGCAGGTGCATGGCGCGGTCCTGCCGGGCGGGCGCGAAGTGGTGGTCAAGGTGCTGCGCCCAGACATCGAAAAGCAGATCGCGGCGGACATCTCGCTGCTCAAATCGGTAGCAGTACTGGTCGACCGTGCGCATCCCAGCGCGGACAAGATCCGCCCGCGCGAAATCGTCGCGGAGATCGAATCCACCTTGGCGGCCGAGCTCGATCTGCAACGCGAAGGCGCCAATGCCAGCGTGATGCGGCGCTTCTGGAAAGATTCGCCCGATCTATACGTGCCGGAGATCATCTGGTCGCATAGCGCCGAACGCGCACTGACGATCGAGCGTGTGCACGGCATTCCGTCTGACGACATCGCCGCGCTGGATGCGGCCGGCATCGATCGCACGGCCTTGGCCGCGAAGGGTGTGCGGGTGTTCTACACCCAGGTATTCCGCGACAACTTCTTCCACGCCGACGCGCATGCCGGCAATATCTGGGTGGACAGCGACCCGGCGCGCAAATCCAACCCGCGTTTCATCGCGCTGGATTTCGGCATCACCGGCCAGCTGTCTTCGGAAGATCAGTACTACCTGGCCGAGAATTTCATGGCCATCTTCAACAAGGACTACCGGCGCATCGCCGAGCTGCACGTGGAAGCGGGTTGGATGCCTGCTTACGTGCGCATAGACGAACTGGAAGCGGCCGCGCGTTCGGTCTGCGAACCTTATTTCACCCGGCCGCTGTCGGAAATATCGCTGGCGGAAGTGCTGCTGAAGCTGTTCCGCACCGCGCAGAAATATGAGCTGACCTTGCAGCCGCAACTCATCCTGCTGCAAAAGACATTGCTCAATATCGAAGGCGTCGGCCGCCAGTTGGACCCGCAACTGGATATCTGGGCAGTAGCCCGGCCGGTGCTGGAACGCATCCTGGTGGAACGTTACAGCCCGCAGCGCGCCGCGCAGGAGCTGCGTAAACGACTGCCGGAAATCATGACCCATGCGCCGGATATGCCACGTCTGGTACACGCCTGGCTGACCCAGCAGGTGCAAGGCAAGCACGAATTGGCGATGCGCTCGAAGGATCTGGCCGAGCTGGCACAGATAATGAAAGGCATGCAGCGTCGCATGGTGGCGGCCGTCCTAGGCGTCGGCTTGTTGATTGTCGCGGCGGTGCTGTACGGCATGGAAGCCGGCGGACCACGCGTGTTCTCCGTGCCGGCCTCGGCGTGGATCGCAGGTATCGGCGGCCTCTGGGCGCTGCTGGCGGCGTGGCCGCGGAGATAACGGGATATTTTGATAGAACCCCTGTAGGAGCGCCGTCTCGGCGCGAGCTCTTCGCTTTCATCGTGATCTGGCAGCAAGAGCTCGCGGCGGGACGCCGCTCCTACAGTCACGATATGGATAGGTCACCATGCAGACAGGTTTCCAGAAGCTCTTTTGCATCTTGCTGCTGACGCTGCTCACCGCCTGCGCCTACGCACCGGAGCGCAATCTGCTGGCCACCTGGGTTCCTTCCAGCAACCACGAGCCGCGCCGGCCGATCCTGATCGTCATCCACGCCACCGAGCAGGAATCCGTGCAGCGCAGTCTGGATACCTTGCGCTCGCGCAACAGTGGCGGCCCGGTCAGTGCGCACTATCTGATCGGCCGCGGTGGTGATCGCTATCAATTGGTCGCCGACGACCAACGCGCATGGCACGCGGGCGCGGGATATTGGGGCACCATCACCGACGTCAACTCCGTGTCGATCGGCATCGAACTGGACAACGACGGCACGGCCGCATTCCCGAACGAACAGATCGATAGTCTGCTGGTGCTGCTGGAAGACCTGTGCACGCGGCTGCGCATCCCGCGTACGCAGATCGTGGCGCATTCCGATTTCGCGCCTACACGCAAGAAGGACCCAGGCCCGTTGTTTCCGTGGAAGCGACTGGCCGAAGCGGGATTTGGCGTGTGGCCGACGGATGATGCGCCGCCTGCACCGATCGGTTTCGATCCTTGGACCGCACTACGGCTGTTGGGTTATCCAGTGGATGACCGCGCCGCCACCGTGCGTGCCTTCCATCGCCGCTTCCGGGGGATGGAAACCGATGTGCTGGATGATGAAGATTTGCGAATACTGCACGCACTGACGCGGGAATGATCTTGTAGAGCGGAGCTGCGCCCCACGACAACGCCGAGTCAGTAGCAACGAGGCCGTCGCAACGGCGCGCCCCGCGGCCTTCGTACCGATGTAAATAAGGCCGTCGCAACGGCAGACGATGACGAATAGCCGGCTTTTAAGCAATCAAAGGTGTTGTCGTAGAGCGGAGCTTGCTCCGCTGCTTTAGGCGTTATGCATGCCGATTGAAGAGCAGCCGAGCAAGCTCGGCTCTACCAGAGCGCGGATGAGGTCCTTGTGGGAGCGACGTGAGTCGCGACGTTGACGTCTCCGGTCGCGACTCACCCGCACCGGCATGCCGGTGCGACTCCCACAAGGATGCTGTGTCGACACTCCCGCCATGACCGCTTGACAGTCAACATCGGATCTCGATCCTACAAGGACAAGGCAACGTCTATTTGCTTGTGGACGGGGCGGCCGGCTTGCTGGCGTCGACGCTGTCGAAATCCCCCGCCACAAATACGCTCAGCTGATCGGGTTTCAGATGCTTGCGGATGGCCGCATTCACTTGCTCCAGCGTGAGCGCCTGGTACTTGGCATCCAATTCCGCGGTGAACTGCATGGTGCGCCCGTAGTACAGCTGATCGGCCAGCATGTCGGCCACACTGCTGTCTTCCGCACGGCCTTGCTGGCGTTCGGTCAGGATGCCGGACACCGCGTCGCGCAGCTCTTCCGCGGTGATCCCGTCGGCGATCAGCTTGCTTAGTTCTTCGCGGACGGCCGCTTCCACCTTGCCCATGTTCTGCGGGGCAGCGATTGCCTGGATGGTGAAGTGGCCGGCGTTGTCTTCACCACTGCGGCTGTCGTCGGCGCGGATGCCGCTGGCGATGCCGTAGCTCAAGCCTTCCTTCTGCCGGATGCGGTCACCCAACCGCGATTTCAGCGCGCCGCCGCCAAAGATGCGGTTCGCCACGGCCAACGCAGGATAATCGGCGTCGATCACCTTCAATGGCACGTTGTGCCGTGCCAGCAGCACGGCATTGGGCTTGTCTGGCGTCGGGAAACGTTCCTGTTTGGCTGCCACGGCGGTATAGCGCGTATCGATGGGTGCGTATGCGCGCGGCGATTGCCAGCCGGCGAACAAGCTTTCCAACTGCTGCTTGACGGCCACCGGATCGAAGTCGCCGACGATGGCGATTTCGCCGTCCGCGGTGCCATAGAAGTCACGGTGGAATGCGCGCAGGTCGTCGAGCTTCAACGCCTTCAGCTCGGCCAGCGATTGGTCCAGGCTCAGCACATGCAGTGGATGACCGGCAGGCCAGGGATCGAAGTATTGCGCCAGCGCGCGGCCGGCGACGCTGCCAGGTTCCTGGCGCGACGCTTCCAGCCCGGTGATGGCCTGCAAGCGTAGCTGCTCGAACTCGCTTTCCGGAAATACAGGATGGCGCAGCACGTCGGCCGCCAGCGCCAGCGCATCGCGCAGATGCTCGTTGCGGCTGTGCATCGAAATTCCGGCACTTTGCAGTCCGCCGCCGATGTTGGCTTCGGTCTTCAACGCTTCGAAGCGCTGGTCGATCTGCTCGCGCGAGAATGTCTTGCTGCCGCGCATCAGCATGGCGCCCACCATGGAAGCGGCGCGGTCGCGACCCGTCAGTGCAGCTTCGTCGCCGAAGCGGAATTCCGCGCTCACTACTACGGTGCCGCCGCGGGTTTTCTTGGGCAGCAGCGACACCTTCAAACCGTTCCCTAGAACGAAGCTTTGCGTCCTGGCCTGGATATTCTGCGGCGAAGGATCGAAGTTCTCGCCTGCCGACACTGCGGCGCGACCGGTATAGCCCGCCACCAGCGCGGCAGGATCCGGCGCCGCCGGTACGATCACGCGGTCCGGCGCCTCGGTCGGGACGAATCGCCCCAGCGTGCGGTTGTTGGCTTTGAGATAAGTGGCGGCGACGCGATTGACGTCTTCGGCGGTGACCTTTTCGACAGCATCGCGGCTGATGAACAACAATCGCCAATCGCCCGCGGCCAGGTACTCCGACAGTCCCATGCCAACCGCGTTGACGTCGGTGAAATACAGATCGTAAGCGTTGGCGATGCGCTGCTTGGCTTCTTCGACTTCTTGCGCGGTGATGGCGCGTTGCCGCAACTGTTCCACTTGCTCCAACAGCGTCGCTTCCGCCTTCTTCGCATCACCGTCCTTGGGCATCACCGCGATCACGTTGAGCAGGCCAGGGTCGCGCATGGACTCGCTACCCGCGCCGGTACCCGCGGCAATCTTGGTTTCGACCAGCGCTTTATGCAGGCGGCCGCCGGGCGTATGGCCAAGAACCTCCGCAAGCACGCTTAAAGGCGCGCTATCCGGATGTGCCAGCGCGGGAATATGGTAGGCAGCCGCCACCAGGCGCAGATCGCCGACGCGGCGAACGGTGACTTCACGTTCGCCATCCTGCGGGGGTTCGGCCGTATAGAAGCGAGGCAGCGTGCGCGAGGGCTTCTTGAGCTTGCCGAAACTCGCGCTGATCATGCCCAGCGTACGCGCCGGATCGATGCGGCCCGCGACAATCAAGGTGGCATTGTCCGGCTGATACCACTGGCGATAGAACGCCTGCAGCCGGTCGATCGGCACGCCTTCCACGTCCGAGCGTGCGCCGATGGTTGAGTTGCCGTAGTTGTGCCAGAGAAACGCGGTGGAACGGATGCGCTGGAACAACACGCCGCCGGGATTGTTCTCGCCGCTTTCCAGTTCGTTGCGCACCACCGTCATTTCGCTGTCCAGGTCCTTCTTGGCGATGTTGGAATTGACCATGCGGTCGGCTTCCATGCTCAAGACCCAAGCCAACGTCTCGTCGTTGGCGGGAAAGGAAGAGAAGTAATTGGTACGGTCCAGCGAGGTGGTGGCGTTGAAATCGATGCCGCGTTTCTTCATCTCGCCGCTGATGTCGCCATGCGTTGGCGTGCCCTTGAACACCAGGTGCTCCAACAGGTGCGCCATGCCGGTCTCACCGTAGTTCTCATGTACGGACCCGACCGAATACACCAGATTGATGGTAACGGTGGGTTTGGTGTCGTCGGGAAACAACAACACCTTGAGGCCGTTGGGCAGGTTGTACTCGCTGATGCCTTCTATACTCGGGCCAGTGCCGATGCCCTTCGGTATCGCCGCCTGCGCCGGTGAAACGGGCGTGAAGCCCAGGCCCAGCGTCAGTGCCAGACTTAGTGCGAAAATGAAGGGTAACGACCTCGGAGCCTGATCACGGTCTGTCGCGAGCGACGGCAGGCGGCTAGTGGCGGAGCGCAGCAAGCGCAGCGTATGTGCAATACGTGAGCATTGCGAGCACCGCACGCGGGCCGCCTGCCGAGCGCAGCAAGATCGTGAACAGGTTCTCATAGCATCTCCAAAAAATTGCAGAGCCAGCGTCCATCGCAAGCCAGCACATGGAGTGTCTCAAATTTCTAGAAAGGATTTCTGCATGAATGCAGTAGTGGACACTGGCATCAGCGTTCGATACGTGGACGACCGGATCGCCGTCGTCGACAAGCCCGCGGGCCTGATGGTCCATGACAGCAAGCTTGCGCGTGGCGAGACCGATTTCGCCGCCGACCGGCTACGCGAACAGTTCCAAAAGCCCATCTTTCTGATCCATCGCCTGGACCGCGCCACCAGTGGCTGCCTGCTGTTGGCATTCGATCGCGAGGCCGCCAGCACGCTGGGGCGTGTACTGATGTCGGGCGAAGTGGAGAAGGACTACCTGGCCGTGTGCCGCGGTTGGCCGGAAGAGAGCTTCACCGTCGATCATCCGTTGGACGGCGGCCCGGGCAAGCCGGAAAAGAAGCCGGCGCTGACGCGCTTTCAGCGATTGGCGACGGGCGAGTTGGCGCTGCCGTCGGTGGGTTTCGAAACTTCGCGCTATGCCTTGTTGCGCTGCCGGCCGGACACGGGTCGTTTCCGGCAGATCCGCCGCCATCTGAAGCACGTTTCGCATCACATGATTGGCGATACCAGCCACGGCGACGGACGGCACAACCGCCATTTTCGAATGCTGGGTGTGCATCGCATGCTGCTGCACGCGGTGCGTCTGGCGTTTCCGCATCCAGTCACGGGTGATCGCATCGACGTAACCGCACCGTTGGATGTGGAGTTTCGGAAGACGTTCGTACTATTTGGCTGGGATGAGTCCTTGCGGTGACGCAGAGCATGTAGGAGCGGCGTGAGTCGCGAACGGAAGAACAGCCAAAGCTTTCGACACGGATTAACGCGGAAAGAAGCGGATAAAGCGATGAAGACGTTTTATCCGTTTTTATCTGCGTTAATCCGTGTCCCAAGCTTTGGATTTCCGTTCGCGACTTGCGTCGCTCCTACAAGTTAGGTTCAAGCGATCTTCAACGCCGCCATCACCATCAGCGCCAGTGCACTCAGGAAGCCAACCAGCCAAACCAGGCTGCGCAGAGCTTGCTGGTTGCCGATATAGAAAATCCCATGAAGCACGCGCGCGACGACAAATACGACGGCCAGTGCATTGATGGTGCTGCCTGGAACGCCTGCCAGTTGCGCCATCAACACGCCGGCGACCAACGCGGGGAAAGATTCGAAGCCATTGAGGTGCGCGGCATGGGCGCGGTGCGAACGCGGATTGGTCTGCTTGGTTTGCCAGCCGCGCGGGTCGCGGTTGTTGTAGCGTTCGCCGGATTGCTTGGCGATGGTGACCCAGATATAGGGCAGCACGGCCGCGATCAGGATGCACCAGTAGGCGATGGACATTGGATGTTCCCTTGAAGGTTGCGGCATAGCCTAGCCGAAAGGGCGCGATCGGGCGTGGCTGGAACGTCTGTCTTGTAGGAGCGGCGTCCCGCCGCGAGCTCTCGCTTCCATCGCGATCTGACGGAAAGAGCTCGCGGCGGGACGCCGCTCCTACAAGGTGAAAAAAACGGCGCCTTGCGGCGCCGTTTTTTTACCTCGGGCGGCTTATTTGGCCGCCGCAGGTTGCTTGGCCTGCATCATCTTGTCGCGGGCGGCCTTGAACGGATTGCCTGAATACCAGTTCGGCCATTTGTCGTTGCCGGCCAGTTCCTTGCCCACGCCGTAGAGCGCTTCCATATCCAGCATGGTGCCGTCCAGTTTCCAGGTTTCCGGGTAGTACTCATCGCTGGGGCCGTGGTAGTGCCTGGCGTAGTCGTCCGCGGCTTTCTTGCCGCCTTCCGTGCCGCCGTCCACCAGGTCTTCGCCGCCATCGGCATACAGCGCGGGCACGCCGGCCTTGGCGAAGTTGAAATGGTCAGAGCGGAAATAGAAGCCGCTTTGCACCGACGATTCGCCGTGCAGGGTGCGGCCCTGAGCGGCGGCGATGGGCTTCAGGATGTCTTCCAACTCGGAACTACCGAAACCGGTGACGGTCATGTCCTTGGCTTTGCCGGCAACCGACATGGCGTCGATGTTGATCACGCCGGCGATCTTTTCCAGCGGGAAGGTCGGATGAGCGACGTAGTATTTGGAACCCAGCAGACCGGATTCTTCCAGCGTCACCGCGATGAACACCAGCGAGCGTTCCGGTTTGGGTTCCTGGTGGGCGAAGGCTTCGGCAATCTCCAGGATGCCCGCTACGCCGGTGGCGTTGTCGATCGCACCGTTGTAGATGTTGTCGCCTTGCTCGCCTTCGTGTTTGCCCAGATGGTCCCAATGGGCCATGTAGATCACCGCTTCATCCGGACGAGCGCTACCCGGCAGTACGCCGATGACATTGCGCGATGCCTTCTCGGTGATGGTGCTCTTCAGGTCCACCGACAATTTGCTCTTCAGCGGCACCGGCTTGAAGCCGCGCTGGTTGGCGGCTTTGTATGCGGCATCCAGATCCATGCCCGCATCGGCGAACAGCTGCTTGGCGGCCTCTGCACTCAGCCAACCCTGCAGCGGCACGCGCGGGTCCGGATCGTCCTTGGCCGGCAGGTCGTATTGCGCGCCGGACCAGGAATTCTTCACCACGTCCCAGCCGTAGCTGGCGCCAGCGGTGTCATGGACGATCAGCGCGGCGGCGGCACCCTTGCGCGCAGCCTCTTCGTACTTGTAGGTCCAGCGGCCGTAATAGGTCATGCGCTTGCCGTCGAACAGCTTTTCGTCACCGCTGTGGAAGCCTGGGTCGTTGACGAACATCACCACCGTCTTGCCTTTCCAATCCTGGCCGACGTAGTCGTTCCACTGCTGCTCCGGTGCGTCCACGCCATAGCCGACGAAAATCATGTCGCTGTTCTCGACCTTCACTTCCGGCCGACCGGTGCGGGTGCCGATGACGAAATCGGTGCCGAACTTCAGCTCGCGCGGCTGGCCAGCGACGTCCAGCTTCAGCACGGTGTTCGGATCGGCGGTGGTTTCCACCATCGGCACGTCTTGGAAATAGCTGCCGTTGTTGCCGGGCTGCAGACCGACGAGCTTCATCTGCGCTTCCAGGTAGGCGATGGTCTTTTCCTCGCCAACGGAGCCGGGCGCGCGACCTTCGAATTCATCCGATGCCAGGATTTTCACCCGTTCGGTGAAATCGGCCTCGTTGATGTCGGCAGCGAATGTGTGTTCTGCGGCTGTGGCGGGTTCTGGCGCGGCGGCCGGGGTTTCGGTGGCTTCGCGCTTGCACGCGGTCAACGCGGCAGCGGCGGCGATCGCCCATAGAAGCTTGCGGGACATCGGGATTCCTCAATCACGGGAATCCCGATTCTAGCCGGGTTTACTGGTATTACTGGCGAAGTCGCCTGCTTCGCAGGCTGTAAAGGGGAAAGTCGGCGGCGGTGCCGCCTGCAAAGGGTTGCCCGCTTCTATTTACTCTTTGCAGCGCCAACGGCGCGACTTCCCTCTTTACCACTACGACCACTACTCCGTCGGCGCCGTATCGGTATCGAAGATCTTGGCAGTGGCGCCAGTGATCGGACCGGTCTTGGCGCTGCGGTGCACATACAGCGTCACCGGCCGTTCGAACACCAGCGGACCTTCGACCACCGCCTTCGGGCCGATGATGATGCGCGGGTCGCGCCCCAGCTTGATCGGGAGGATGGACTTGTTCTTCTCGACCTTGATGCCGCCCTTGACGTGCGAATTGACGCCCACGGTGATATCGCCGTTCACCGTATGAATATCGCCGCCTAGCTGCGTGGCGACCAGGCCGATGCCGCCATTGACGGTGGATACGCCTTTGCCGATGACGCCGCCGCGATCGACGAACACGCTGCCGTTGACCGTTTCGATGCCGTCCTGGACCTGCACGCCAGTGCCCACCCTGATGCCGCCGTTGACCGTTTCGAGCGATTGGAGCCGCGCTTTATCGCCTACTTCGATGGCGCCATTCACCGTGCTGACGTCTTCGGCCGTGGCGCCGGTGTCAACGCGGACGCTGCCGTTGACGGTTTCCAGATCGCCGTAGGTCTGGCCAGCCTCGGCGGTGACGCTGCCGTTGACCTTCGAAATTTCTTGCTGCGCCAGTGCGGGGCCCGTGGCCAGCGCCAGGCTCAATAGCAGGGCGGTGCGGTAGCGTGTCATGGGTCGTCGTCCTCTGGGTGGTGGAGTGTTGGAGTATGGAGCTGGTAGTGGATTGGATGCATCGAACGGACGCAAGGTTTAGTGCGGATCCGCTTGGGCCCGCTCGTCGCCAAAGGTCATGGCATATCGTATGCCGGCCATTGCCCCGCCATAGCACCATGCATGGCTACAATCGTCACCTGCCTGAAGTCACTGGAAGCCTGCCGTGCCCCCATCTGATCTGCCCACTCCGCGTCCCAAGCCCGTTGTATTGCTGATCCTGGATGGCTGGGGCCATCGCGAAGACCCGGAGGACAATGCGCTGGCACAGGCCGATATCCCGCATTGGCGCCGTTTATGGACCACCTGCCCGCACACGTTGATCCACACCGAAGGCCGCCATGTGGGCCTGCCGGATGGGCAGATGGGCAATTCCGAAGTAGGGCACATGAATCTGGGCGCCGGCCGGATCGTCTACCAGGACCTGACCCGCATCGATGCGGCCATCGAGGACGGCAGCTTCTTCGACAATGCGGAACTGGTAGCCGCCTGTGATGCCGCCAAGGGCGAAGGTCGCACGCTGCATCTGTTCGGCCTGCTATCGCCAGGCGGCGTGCACAGCCACGAGAACCACATTTTCGCGATGCTGGAGCTGGCCAAGCGCCGCGGCGTGCCACGCGTCGCGGTGCATGCCTTCCTCGACGGCCGCGACATGCCACCGAAATCGGCTGAGCCGAGCCTGCGCGCGCTGCAGGCGCTGTGTGAAGCGTCGGGCAATGCGCATATCGCCACGGTCGATGGCCGCTATTACGCAATGGACCGCGACAAGCGCTGGGACCGCCTGCGCAAGGCTTGGGATGCCATCGTCGAAGCCAGCAGCGAGTACACCGCGCCGGATGCGCTGTCTGCCCTGCATGCGGCCTATGCGCGCGGCGAAAACGATGAGTTCGTGATGCCGACCGTGATCGCCGGCGCGCAGCCGATGCGCGATGGCGACGCGGTGGTGTTCATGAATTTCCGTGCAGATCGCGCGCGCCAGATCACCGGAGCATTCGTGTCGCCGACGTTCGATGGCTTCCAGGCTCGCCGGCCGCAGCTGTCCCGTTATGTCTGCCTGACCGAATACGACGCCAAGCTGCCGGCTTCGGTCGCCTTTGGTCCGGACGACCTGCGCCACACGCTGGGCGAACTGCTGGCCGAGCGCGGTCTGACCCAGTTGCGCATCGCCGAAACTGAAAAATACGCGCACGTGACGTTCTTCTTCAGTGGTGGACGCGAAGAGCCATTCGCCGGCGAAGAGCGCATCCTGGTGCCCAGCCCCAAAGTGGCCACCTATGATCTGCAGCCGGAAATGAGCTGCCCCGAACTCACCGCCAAGCTGGTGGAAGCCATCGGCTCGGGACGTTTCGACGTGATCGTCTGCAATATCGCCAACCCCGACATGGTGGGCCATAGCGGCGACCTGCAGGCGGGTATCCTGGCGGCGCAAGCGGTGGACGTGGCGCTCGGCCAGATCGATGCGGCGGTGCGTGCCGCGCACGGTGCGCTGGTCATCACCGCCGATCACGGCAACCTGGAGATGATGCGCGACCCCGCAACCGGTCAGCCGCATACCGCGCATACCGTCGGTCCGGTGCCGCTGGTCTATGTCGGTGAGCGGCAGCAGGCGGCGCTGCGCGAAGGCGGTGCATTGCGCGATGTGGCGCCAACCTTGCTCGATCTGCTGGGACTGCCGCAGCCAGCGGAAATGACCGGCCGCAGTCTGTTCGCCGGGACTTGATGCACCGATATCCGCTCCGTGCGATCACCTGGGTGCTGGCGCTAGTGCTGGCGCTGGGCTTTTTCTCCGCGACGGCCGAAGTATCCGCGCAGAACCAGCGCGAGGCCGAGAAGAAGCTGGAGCGGGTGCGTGGCGAGCTGAAATCCATCTCGCAAGAACGCCGCAAACTGGAAGGCGAACGCGGGGAAGCGTCGCGCAAGTTGCGCGAAGCTGATGAGCAGGTAGGCAAGTCCGCACGTGTGCTCAACGAAACCGAAACCGCATTGCGCCGTGAAGAAGCCGCTTTGGCCCAACTGCAACACAAGCGCGACGACATGCGGCAGCGCCTGGGTGGAGAACGCCAACAACTGACGGCATTGGTGCGCGCGTCCTATCAGTTGGGCAGCGATGCGCCGCTCAAGGTGTTGCTGTCGCAAGACCGGGTGGCCGATGCGAATCGCGCATTGGCTTATCACCGGTACGTGCAACGCGATCGTGCTTCCAAGATATCGGCCCTGGCGAGCGAGTTGGAGGCACTGGACGCGGTGGAGCGCGATATCGCCGCACGGCGCGCCGAGCTGGACGAAGCGCACCGGCAACTGCGCCTGCAGGTGGCGAAGCTGGAAAAAGACCGCAAGCAACGCGCAAGCCTGGTCGCCGACCTCGAAGAGCGTTACCAGGACCGCAGCCAACGCGAAAAGGCGCTGGGCCAGGACGCGCGCTCACTGGAGCGCCTGCTGGCCAACCTGCGCGCTGCCGCCAAACGTGCGGAAGCCGAACGCGTTGCCGCCGCCAAGCGTGCCGCTGCGCAGGCCCGTAAAAAGGCGTCCGCCGATGGCTCTTCTTCGCGCCCGGCCCGCAGTCCCGCGCGGCCAGCGGTGGCGTCCGCGCCGCCACTCAAGGTCGGTGGCCTGGGCTGGCCGGTATCCGGCGATCTTCTGGCGCGCTACGGCGGCAGGATGCCGGATGGGCGCACCAGTTCCGGCGTGCTGATCGGGGCACCGGCAGGCAGCACGGTCACCGCGGTTGCCGACGGCACGGTGGTGTTCTCGGAATGGATGACCGGCTACGGGCTGATCCTGATCGTCGACCACGGCAATGGCTACATGAGCCTGTATGCGCACAACGACAGCTTGCTGCGCGACACCGGCGATCGGGTCAAGCGCGGCGATGCGGTATCCAAGGTCGGCAGTTCCGGCGGGCAAGGGCGTCCCGCGCTGTATTTCGAATTGCGCCGCAACGGCCAGCCGGTGGACCCCGGTTCGTGGCTGCAACGCCGCTGAACGGCCCTGCCCGGATAACCACCAGTGAACAACCGCGCCGGCTGGCTTCGCGCATAATCCAATGAAACTTCGCGCCCTTTGCGGAGTCGATGCTGTCGCTGCATTCCATGCGGGATACCCCTATGGAGCCTCGACGAAACCCCCCACGGAGTGATCGCATGCGTTCGCGTTTGACTTTGGCTTTGCTCATCGCCCTGACCGGCGCACCCGCGTTCGCGCAGCAATCGCAGCCGCAGCCGCAGCCGCAGCCGCAGCCGACTGAGGAAGAGCCCGCGGTCGCTTCCAGCGACGACCCCGACGCGGCAGAAACCGCGCCTTCCAAAGTGCCACTGGAAGAAATCCGCCGCTACGTGGCGGTGTTCAATGCGGTCAAGGAAGCCTACGTCGAGCCGGTGGAAGACAAGAAGCTGATGCATTCGGCCATTCGCGGCTTGCTGCTGGACCTGGATCCACATAGCACGTATTTCGACAAGGAAGACGCCGACGCTTTCGATGAGCAGTCCAGCGGCGCTTACGACGGCATCGGTGTGGAATTGCTGCAGCAACCGGACAACACGCTGCTGGTGGTATCGCCGATCGACGAAACGCCTGCCGCGAAAGCGGGCATCAAGGCGGGCGACGTCATCGTCGCCATCGACGGCAAGCCGATCAGCAGCAAGGACGGCATGGCGCCGCTGCGCGGCGAGCCGGGTTCGAAGATCACGCTGTCCATCTTGCGCGAAGGCAAACCCAAGCCGTTCGACGTCAGCCTGACCCGGGAAACGATTCGCGTCGCCAGCGTTCGCAGCCGCATGCTGGAGCCGGGTTACGGCTACGTGCGAATCAGTGCTTTCCAGACCGATACCGCGGCTTCTTTCCAGACGCAACTGGACAAATTGCAGGCCAACGGCAAGTTGCGCGGGCTGGTGGTGGACTTGCGCAGCAATCCCGGCGGTCTGTTGCTGGCGGCGGTGCAAGTGGCCGACGATCTGTTGGACAAAGGCAACATCGTCAGCACGCGCGGCCGGATTTCGATCAGTGATTCCAAATTCGACGCGACGCCAGGCGACCGTTTGAACGGCGCGCCATTGGTGGTGCTGGTCGACGCGGGTTCGGCCAGCGCCGCCGAAGTGTTGGCAGGCGCGCTGCGCGACAACCAGCGCGCACGCGTCATCGGCAGCCGCACCTTCGGCAAGGGTTCGGTGCAAACCGTGTTGCCATTGGACAACGGCGATTCGGTCAAGCTGACCACCGCGCGTTACTACACACCCAGCGGCAAATCGATCCAGGCCAGCGGCATCGTTCCCGACGTGGTGCTGCACCCGGACGGCGTCGATCAACCGGCCACCATCATCGACTATAGCGAGGCAGTTCTACCCGGCCACCTGCGCGGCGACGATGAAGGCGCGGAAGGTTACGCTGCCGGCGATGTGCTGGATGGCGACAAGCCTATCGAAGCGGCATTGGTGGAATTGAAGAAACAAGTCACCGCCAGCGCCCCGCCCATCAAGCAGGCGCGTTGAGCGCATCGCGAGATGCACCATTTGTAGGAGCGGCGTCCCGCCGCGAGCTCTTCGCTTTTGTCGCGATCTGACAGAAAGAGCTCGCGGCGAGACGCCGTTCCTACAAGAACGCTACGCGGGAATCTTTGCAAGGCTTGGCCCGCGACGGAAACGGTGTGACCACTTTTTCGCCAGTCGCCTCGTCGCTAATCACTGATTGACCTTTGCGTTCGACCTCTTTCAGCGGAAAGCGGACTCAATGCCAGAAATGCATGCCGCGATCGAGCTGGCCACGGATCTCGCCGGCGGGAAACAGCGACGAATGCACGTTGACGTAGGCAACGCCTTTGCGGATCGCGGTAACAAGTTCGGCAAATTCGCCCGGCGTGATGCCTTGTCCGGCGGGGCCAATGATGTTCGCTGGCAGCAACAGGCCGGTGACTTCACCGGATGGCGGGCATACGGGTGCCAAGCCGGTGGGATCGGGATTGGCTACTGTCTGGCATAGAAATACGCTGACCCCGCCGTTGACGCCTTTCTGCCCGATGTGGATATGGGCCTGCCGGACCTCGCCCTGCAGGCCGTCGTAGCTGAGCCGATAGGCAATGGTGCCGTCCGCGATGCGCGCGAGGAACATGCCGCTCGCACCTGACGAGATCGAAGGGACTTCTTCGAAGCTACGTAATGGAATAGCGATGTTCTGGGCTTGCGACAGCACAGGAACGCAACACAGCACCAAAGCCCAGGTTGCATAAGCGAGTAGCGATTTCATGGCGGATTCCTCGGTAATCCAGCAGCGGATCCCCTCGCCGCTGGATTACGCGCGGTATCGTTCAGCGATCGTGAAACGCCGGGCTTTTCCGACAGAAGGAATCCACTGGCGAGGCTTGGCCGACAGCGGGAATCGCATGACCGCTTTTGCCGGCCAAGTGGGCGAGTTGAACCGCATTGCGAGTGCCGTCCTGGTTGGGGACAGATCGGTAGGAGCGGTGTCTCGCCGGGAGCTCTTCGCTTTCGTCGCGATCTGACAAGAGCTCGCGGCGGAACGCCGCTCCTACAAGAGCGGTGCAAGAGGAATCCTTAGCGGGGCTTGGCCGGCAGCGGGAACGGGGTGACCACTTTTTCGCCAGTGGCCGCGTCGCGAATCACCGATTGGCCTTTACGTTCTACTTCTTCTATCCGAATGATGCTTTGCATCGGCAGGTGCAACACCTTGGTGCTGCCGAACTCGTCGCGCAGGCGCTCCTCGGTGGGGTCCACCACCAAGCCGTCGTGCAGGTCGAACACCAGTTCGCTCACTTCGGTAAATCCCCATAAGCCGCTGGCGGCGACCTGTCGCGCGTACAACTCGTAGACCTTGCTGTGATTGAGGAAGGTGATTTTGTAGAGCTTGGTTTTCATGTGTGGATTATAGGGGTGGGAAGTCGGCCGCTGTGCGGCCTGATAAGTCGGCGGCGGTGCCGCCTGCGAAGGGTAAAGACGATCACCTCATTTGCAGGCCGCGTAGTGGCCGACTTCTCTCTTTGCAGCCCGCGCAGCGGGCGACTTCCCCTCAATACCCTTGCCGCTTTCGCAAACGCCTGGCAATGGCGGCGCGGACGAACAAGGCGAATATCACCCCGAACAGGAATCCCGCGATATGTGCCGACCAGGCGACCGCGCCGAAGGCAGGGCCGATATAGGCGAACAACACTTGCAGCAGCGCCCAGATGCCGATCAGCAGCGACGCGGGCGCCTTCACGAATTCCAGGAACAAGCCCAGCGGCAGCACCACGCCCAATTTGGCGGTGGGAAACAGCGCCAGGTAGGCGCCGATGACTGCCGACACGGCGCCGCTGGCGCCGATGATCACCCGGTCCGGCGCGCCAATGGTCAACACCGCGGCCAGATTCGCCACCGCGCCCCCCAGCAGGAAGAGCACCAGGAATCGCCATGGGCCCATCGTGCGTTCGGCGGGCAGTCCGAAGATCAGCAGGAACACCAGGTTTCCGAGCAAGTGCGCCCAGTCCGCATGCAGAAAGAGCGCGGTGAACAGCCGAAGTGCGGCGCCTTCCCGCAGCGCCGCCAGCCATGCCTCGGGGGAGGCCATGCCGCCGGACAGCGCGCCCCACTGGGTGACCAGGCTGTCGTGGGTTTGGTGCGAACGAGTTGTTGCCCAGAGAAAAGCGATCCACAAAGCGGCGAACAGGGCAGGCGTCGCCCAGCGGACGGGCGGTTTCTTGCGTGACGGAATGGAAACGAACATACCAGCGCAATGTAACGGGTCGATCCCGCATATGCCCACCGCTGTATTCATATTCATGAATAGGGCTCGCGTGATGAGGCGCGATTGTTAGCGTTTGGTTAGTAGGTATACTGCATACGGCGTCGTATGTCGGGAGGGGTTTCCGGCGGGCTAACGGGTGGACACAACACCTGCGGCCATAGCGCGACGCAGGCGATTTGCCCCCCGTCTCCGGAGAAACTATTCATGGAATTTGCTAAAAACTTCACCAAGATTTCCGCACTGGCGCTCGGTATTGCCGGCGCACTGGCCTGCGGCCAGGTTCACGCCGCCGCTTTCCAGCTGAAAGAAAACAGCGTCAAGGCCCAGGGCCGCGCGATGGCTGGCGCCGCATCGGCCATGGGCGATGCCTCGGTCGTCGCCAATAACCCGGCCGTCATGTCCACCTTCACCGAAAAGACGGTGCAGGCCGACGTCACCGCTATCGACCTGTCCTTCAAGTTCAACGGTAGCGGCACCGCGGCGGCGGGTAGCCCGTTGCAGCAGCCAATGACTGGCGGCAACGGTGGCGATGCTGGTGATCTGGCAGCCGTACCTGCGGCTTCGTTCATTCTGCCGCTGAGCGACGGCTTCGAATACTTGACGCTGGGCGCGATGATCAGCGCGCCGTTCGGTTTGAAGACCGAATACGACCGCGATTGGGTTGGCCGCTACCATGCGGTGAATTCCGACGTGAAGATCATCGACCTGACGCTGGCGGCTTCGTTGGAAGTCACTGAGCGCTTCTCCGTGGGCCTGGGCGTGATCTATGAACACGCCGATGTCACTTTGACCAATGCTGTCGATTTCGGCGCTGGCATCTGCCGTGTGGCCGTCTCGCTGTGCGTGACCCCGAACCCGGTCGCTGCTCCGTTCGGCCCGCAGAAGAATGACGGCATGGCGAGCATTTCCGGCACCGACAACAGCTTCGGCTGGATCGCCGGCTTGAACCTGCGCCCGACCGACAAGCTGTCGCTGGGTTACGCATACCGTTCGGAAGTCGACCACGAACTGCGTGGCGACGCTACCTTCGAGGTCCCCGGTTCGGTGCGCGCGGTGTTGGGCTCGAACGTCTATCTCGCCAACGACGGTGGCGGTGCCAACCTGACTTTGCCGGCCACGCACACTTTCAGTGCCACCTACCAGGCGACTGATCGCCTGGCCATCATGGCCGAAGGCGTTCACACCGGTTGGGATTCGCTGAAGGAAATCCGCATCGAGTTCGACAATCCGTTGCAGCCCGATGCCGCAGAAGACTACAACTGGCACGACAGCTGGTTCTATTCGCTGGGCGGCGAGTTCAAGCTCAACGACAAGTTCACCCTGCGCGCCGGCTTTGCCCGCGACGAATCGCCGGTGGCACGCGCTTACCGCACGCCGCGTATGCCCGATCAGGACCGCAACTGGTACTCGATCGGCGCGACCTGGCACGTGAGCGACAAGATGGAAATCAACGCCAGCTACGTCAAGCTGGACCTGGTTGATGATCCGGAAATCGATCTGATGTCGTCCAGCGGCTCTCGCCTCGTTGGCACTTACGACGGCGGCGCCGATCTGTTCGGTGTTTCGATGCAGTACAAGTTCTAAAAACGCCATCGGCGCAAACAAAAAAACCCCGCTTCGGCGGGGTTTTTTCATATCCGAACTTTGCATGTAACTCCCGAAAGTTCGTCATCCCGGCGTAAGCCGGGACCCAGCGATTTTCTTGCCTCGACACCCAGTGCTCTGACTGCGGCCAGCGCGGAAGCGCTTTGACCAGCTACGCTGTAGGAATGCTCATCAACAGCCGTGTCCCGATGGCTAACGCCGTTGTACAGCTGGCGTCGGCCAAGTAGGGCCGACCTACGTGGTTGCAGTGCGGCCTCAGTAAGGCAACCCCGCCACATTCAACTCCACCGACCACAATGCACCGGCGCCGGTGAGATAGAGCGTCTTCATCGCCGGTCCGCCGAAGGCGGCGTTGGTGATATTGGCGTCCACCTTGATGCTTGCCAGTTCGGCGCCGGAAGGCGACAGCACACGCACGCGGCGCTGGTTGTGCTCGGTGAGGTAGAGGTTACCCAGGCAATCCACGGCCAAACCATCGGGGACCGATGTCTTCGTCAGATCGACGCCTTTTCCAGGTACGCCATTGGTCAATGGATAGGCGCGTAGCACGCCGTTATCTCCGCCGCCTGCGACGTACAGCACATCTCCCGCCGGTGAGAGCGCAATGCCATTGGGATTGGCGATGCTGTCGTCGACCACGCTGACTTCGCCAGCCGCGTAGCGATAGACGCGCGTGAGGTCCTGTCCGCCAAGCGAGGCGGAGCGCTGGAAATCCGGGTCGGTGAAATAGATCGTGCCGTCCTGGGCAATGACCAGATCGTTAGGCGAGTTGAACGCGTTGTTCTGATACTGGCCGACGATCCGCTCGCGCGAGCGATGCGTGACGTCGTAACGCGAAAGTTCTTTGCGGTCGTGGGTGGCCGCGACGATGCGCCCTTGCGGATCCAGCGCCAGGCCGTTGCTGCCGCTGTTGATGATCGCCGTTTCCACTCGATCAGGCGGAGTAAAGCGTTGGATGCGCGAACGGAACTGTGGGCCGAGGACGAAGTCGCTGTAGTACAGCGATCCCTCGCGCCAGACCGGTCCTTCGTACAGCCGTGGCTTATCGTCGGCCGGTTGTGCCGCGCTGATCCGTTGCGCCGTCATTTCCCCATTGGGTGCCGTTCCCGGGTCAGCGGGGCAATACGGCGATGTGCTGCGCGCGACTGGCGCTTGGTCGGGAGGAGATGCAGCGTCCTCGCCTTGGCCGCAACCCGCCAGCGATGCCAGGACCGCCACGCACAATGCCGAACGCCATGTCTTCATTCGCTTCCCCATCTCAGGATGATCGCAAGCGTACTTCAATCCAGCGCCGACAACAGACGGGCGGTTTGCCGCCACCAAATAAACCCCGCCGGAGCGGGGTTCTTGGAGGGTGTTCGCGATGTCTCCGAGCAGCGTACAGCGGAGCTTGCTCCGCTGCTTTTTTGCATACGGACGCCGGACACGGTCAGCGGAGCAAGCTCCGCTCTACGTGAGCAGGGGTCGATTGGAGCGGGGGGTCAGTCGCCGAGCGTCAGCAACGAGGCATTCCCCCCGGCAGCCGTCGTATTGACGGTGACGGTTTTTTCGGTAGCGAAGCGCGGAAGATAATGCGGGCCGCCGGCCTTGGGACCGGTGCCGGACAAGCCCTGGCCGCCGAAAGGCTGCACGCCGACCACGGCGCCGATCTGGTTGCGATTGACGTAGATGTTGCCGACCTTGGCGCGGGCGGCGATGCGGTCGATGGTTTCGTCGATGCGCGAATGCACACCCAGCGTCAGGCCATAACCGGTGGCGTTGATCGCGTCGATGACCTGATCCAGTTCATCGGCCTTCCAGCGCACCACATGCAGGGCGGGCCCGAAGATTTCCTTGTCCAGCTGGCTCAGCGACTTCAGCTCCCAGGCGCGCGGTGCAAAGAAGGTGCCGTAGGCGGCCGCCGCGCTATCCACCGGTGCCTGCTTGATCAGGCGCGCTTCGCCCGCCATGCGTGCCGCATGGTCTTCCAGCACCTTCAGCGCATCGGCGTCGATGACCGGGCCCACGTCGGTCGACAACAGACCGGGGTCGCCGACCCTCAGCTCGTCCATCGCGCCGGCCAGCATGGTCATGACCTTGTCGGCGATATCGTCCTGCACGAACAGCACGCGCGCAGCCGAGCAACGCTGGCCGGCGGAGGTGAAGGCCGAACCAATCGCGTCCTTGACCAGTTGTTCCGGCAATGCGGAAGAGTCGGCAATGAAGGCGTTCTGGCCGCCTGTTTCAGCAATCAGCACGCCAATGGCGGCGTCGCGCGCGGCTAGTGCGCGGTTGATGGCGCGGGCGGTGTCGGTGGAACCGGTGAACGCCACGCCCGCGACACGCGGATCCTTGGTCAGCGCGGCGCCGACGGTGGCGCCGTCACCGGGCAGGAACTGCAACACGGCATCGGGCACGCCGGCTTCGTGCAGCAGTTTCACCGCGGCATAGCCGATCAGATTGGTCTGTTCGGCGGGCTTGGCGATCACGCTGTTACCGGCGGCCAGTGCGGCGCCGACCTGCCCCAGGAAGATCGCCAGCGGGAAGTTCCACGGGCTGATGCAGACGAACACGCCGCGGCCATGCATCTGCAGCTCATTGGACTCGCCGGTGGGTCCGGGTAATTTATCCGGCGCGCCAAACGTCGCGCGCGCCTGGCCACCGTAATAGCGCAGGAAATCCACCGCTTCGCGCACTTCAGCCACGCTATCGGGAATGGTCTTGCCGGCTTCCTTCACGCATAGCGCAATGAATTCGGGCATGCGTTGTTCCAGCAGATCGGCCGCGTATTCCAGGATCGTGGCTCGGCTGGCTGCTGGCGTGCGGTCCCAGGCCGGCTGCGCGGCTACTGCGTTCTGCAGCGCTTTTTCCACAATGGCGCTGTCGGCGGGTTGCCACTGACCGACCGTCTGTCGGCGGTCGGCGGGATTGGCGACCGGCACCGTGTTGGTCGACACCACCGCGCCGGGCACCAGCGGTGTGGCATGCCAGCCCTGCCGGCCGGCTTTTTCGACCGCGGCGTTGACCTGTGCGGCAAGCGTGCGCAGCTCCTGATCGTTGGCGAGATTGGCGCCCATGGAGTTCTTCCTGTCTGAGTGCAATATTGAAGCGTGCGATGTTGAAGCTGCCTGGGACCGGAACAGGTCCACCGGCAGCGGAATGCGCGGATGCGGAATGGCGTCGAACGACGACACGGTTTCCACCGGGTCGCGGATCAGGTCCTCGATGGCGACGTCTTCGTCGGTGATGCGGTTGACGAAGCTTGAATTGGCGCCGTTTTCCAGCAGGCGGCGGACCAGGTACGGCAGCAGGTCCTCATGCGAGCCCACAGGTGCGTAGACGCGGCAGGGCACGTCGAGACGATCCTGCGGGGTGACTTCCGCGTACAGGTCGTCGCCCATGCCGTGGAGCTTCTGGAATTCGAAGGCTTTTCCTTCTCCCGGAGGGAGAAGGGATAAGGCGCGGACCGCCGCAATCGTTTGCGCGTTATGCGTGGCGAACATCGGATACAGCGCGTCGATATTGGCGAACATGCGCCGCGCATTGGCGAGGTACGACACGTCGGTGTTCGGCTTGCGGGTGAACACCGGATAGCCCGGATGGCCTTCGATCTGCGCGCGCTTCACTTCCGCATCCCAGTACGCGCCCTTGACCAAGCGTACCGGCATGCGGCGACCGATCCGGCGGGCCAGGTCGGCAAGGAAGTCGATCACGTAGGGCGTGCGCTTCTGATACGCCTGCACGGCCAGGCCGTAGCCTTCCCAGCCATCCAACGACTTGTCGGAGAAAGTGGCTTCGATGAGATCCAGCGACAGCTCCAGGCGGTCGGCTTCTTCGGCATCGATGGTGAAGCCGATGCCGTAGGACTTGGCCAGTTGCGCGAGTTCCAGGATCGCGGGCGCCAGTTCTTGCATCACCCGTGCGTGTTTGGCGTGTTCGTAGCGCGGGTGCAGCGCGGACAGCTTGATGGAGATGCTGGGGGCGGCGAACACGTCGGCGAACGGACCCGTACGGCCGATCGCGTGGATCGCCTTGCGATAGGCCTCCAGATAGCGCGCAGCATCCTTGGACGTCAGCGCGCCTTCGCCCAGCATGTCGAACGAATAGCGATAGTTCGCGTTGTCACCTTTGCGCGAGCGGCCCAGTGCTTCCTCAATGGTGCGCCCCATCACAAACTGGTGGCCCATGATGCGCATCGCCTGGCGCACCGCCAGTCGGATCACCGGTTCGCCCACGCGACCGACCAGACGCTTGAAGGCGCCGCGCACGTCGTAGCGCGTCAGGTCGTTCAGCTGCACCAGCCGCCCGGTCAGCATGAGTCCCCAGGTGGACGCGTTGACCAGCACCGAGTCGCTCTGGCCCATGTGCTTTTCCCAGTCCGCATCGCCCAGCTTGTCGCGGATCAGCTTGTCGGCAGTGTCCTGGTCCGGAATGCGCAGCAGCGCTTCGGCCACGCACATCAGCAGCACGCCTTCCTCGCTGCCCAGGTCGTACTGGCGCATGAAGGCCTCGATGGCGCCTTGATCCTGCGCGCGCGCGCGGACGCGTCGCACCAGGTCCGCGGCCAATGCCTGCGCCTTGGTTTGTTCCTCCGCGGGCAGGCGCGCTTGCGTCAGTAATTCGCGCACATGTTCAGTTTCGTCCCGCATCCAGGCGGCCGTGATGGCCGCGCGCAACGCGCCCGGCGGCGGCGGCAGTTCGGGGGTAATGATGCCTGCGGGCGGGAGCCCGGAAGCTTGATCTGAGTGGGTTTCGGGACGGGAAGTCATCGCTGCCGGCAGGCCAGGGGAAGCCCACTAGTCTATGCCTTCATACCGCTCACGAGAATCTACGAAGCTTGCCGCAATGCGGTGCCGACGCTACCATTTGACGGTTTTCCGCGGCCTCTCAGCGAGGTTGGCGACATGATCGAAGTGGTTCCGTCGATGCCGGATGGGCATGGCGCGCAGCTCAAGCTGCGGCCGCCCCGGGCGCTGACGGCCCATCAGTTCCTGGCGCTGTTCGCCGCGCTGGCGGGAGCGATGTGGTTGGTGGCCATGCTGGGCTGGTGGGCGGGCAATGTCTTCGCACCGGCATTCGCGCTGTTGGATAGCGTGATCGTGGCGGCCGCACTGCGCTGGCTTTGGCGCAGCGGCGAACGTGGTGAGGAAATCACCGTCGGCCCGGATGTGGTGGAGGTGGTGCTGTTGGAAGCACGCCGCACCGCGCCGGTCGGAACGGTTTTCCGGGCGCATCCTTACTGGGTGCGGCTTTGTGTTGAAAAAGGTGGCGAAAGGATTTCGCTGGCTTCCAGCGGTAGGCAGGTCGAGGTAGGTGCTTTCCTCGGTCCGGCCGAACGCAGGGAGTTGGCGGACAAGTTGCAGGATTTACTGGCGGCCGCGAGTGGCCGCAACCGATGACGCATTGGGGTCTAGGCAATGACGCAAGTGAAAGGGTATT
This sequence comes from Pseudoxanthomonas sp. UTMC 1351, assembly GCF_040948865.1. Classification (NCBI taxonomy): domain Bacteria; kingdom Pseudomonadati; phylum Pseudomonadota; class Gammaproteobacteria; order Lysobacterales; family Lysobacteraceae; genus Pseudoxanthomonas; species Pseudoxanthomonas sp. UTMC 1351. The sequence continues at coordinate 252,929 of NZ_JAVGJT010000009.1, forward strand.
GGAAGCGTTTGATGACGGCGTGCATGCTGCTGGCGATGCCGGCGCTGGCGTGGGCGCAGTCGGCAGACCCGAAACGTTGGCAGCTGAACATGGGGCGCGGCGTCACCACGTCCTCCAACCACGCCTACGACGCGCACATGGTGGCGCTGTGGGTGTGCGTGGCCATCGGCATTCTGGTGTTCGGCGCCATGGCCTACGCCATGTTCAAGTTCCGCAAGTCGAAAGGTGCCGTGGCTGCGCAGTTCAGCCATAACACCACCGCGGAGATCATCTGGACGGTGATCCCGGTGCTGATCCTGGTGGTCATGGCCTGGCCGGCCACCGCCAAGCTGATCGCCATGTACGACACCCGCAACTCCGAGATGACCGTCAAGATCACCGGTTACCAGTGGATGTGGAAGTACGAGTATCTGGGCGAAGGGGTTGAGTTCACCAGCCGTATCGATCGCGAGTCCGACCGCATCCGCCAAAGCGGCGAGGTGCCGGATCTGGCCAAGAACCCGCACTACCTGCTGGACGTGGACAACGTGCTGGTGCTGCCCGTCGATACCAAGGTCCGCTTCGTGATCACCGCGGACGATGTGATCCACGCATGGTGGGTACCGGCACTGGGCTGGAAGCAGGACGCCATCCCGGGAATCATCAATGAAGCCTGGGCCGACATTAAGGAGCCGGGCATCTATCGCGGCCAGTGCGCCGAACTGTGCGGCAAGGACCATGGTTTCATGCCGATCGTAGTGAAGGCTGTGCCGAAGCAGGAGTACCAGCAGTGGCTGGCTTCTCGTAAGCCTGCTCCGACCACGGCTCCGGCGCCTGCCGCGGCTCCTGTCGAAGCCGCGCCTGCCACTGAAGCCACCCCGGTTGAAGGCCAGACGGCTCCCGCGCAAGACGCCGCTCCCTCCAACGAAACGCCAGCGCCCCAGGCGCAGGCTTAATCGTCCGCATCAGCTGCAAGAGACTAAAGAACATGGCCTATCCCGCCGTCGATCATCATGACGATCACCACGGTCATCAGCAGAGCTTTGTCGAGCGTTGGTTCTTTTCGACCAACCATAAAGACATCGGTACGCTCTACCTGATCTTCAGCTTCATCATGTTCATCATCGGTGCGGCGATGTCGGTGGTGATCCGCGCTGAGCTGCTCACGCCAGGCCTGCAATTCGTCAACCCTGAGTTCTTCAACCAGATGACGTCGATGCACGCGCTGGTGATGATCTTCGGCGGCGTGATGCCGGCGTTCGTCGGCCTGGGCAACTGGATGATCCCGCTGCAGCTGGGCGCGCCGGACATGGCGCTGCCGCGCATGAACAACTGGTCCTTCTGGATCCTGCCGTTCGCGTTCACCATGCTGCTGCTGACGCTGTTCCTGCCGGGCGGTGCGCCGGCCGGTGGTTGGACGCTGTACCCGCCGCTGTCGCTGCAGGGCGGTTCCAACGTTGCGTTCACCATCTTCGCCATCCACATGATGGGTATCAGCTCCATCATGGGCGCGATCAATATCATCGCCACCGTGCTGAACATGCGCGCGCCGGGCATCGATCTGTTGAAGATGCCGATCTTCTGCTGGACCTGGCTGATCACCGCATTCCTGCTGATCGCGGTGATGCCGGTGCTGGCGGGTGCGGTGACGATGTTGCTGACCGACAAGTTCTTCGGCACCAGCTTCTTCAACGCGGCCGGCGGCGGCGACCCGGTGATGTACCAGCACATCTTCTGGTTCTTCGGTCACCCCGAGGTCTACATCATGATCCTGCCGGCGTTCGGCGTGGTGTCGGAAATCATCCCGACCTTCAGCCGTAAGCCGCTGTTCGGCTATCAGGCCATGGTGTACGCGACCGCTTCGATCGCATTCCTGTCGTTCATCGTGTGGGCGCACCACATGTTCACGGTCGGCATGCCGCTGGGCGGCGAGATCTACTTCATGTTCGCCACCATGCTGATCGCCATCCCGACCGGCGTGAAGGTGTTCAACTGGGTCAGCACCATGTGGAAAGGCTCGTTGAGCTTCGAGACTCCCATGTTGTGGGCGGTGGCCTTCGTCATCCTGTTCACCATCGGCGGCTTCTCCGGCTTGATGCTGGCCATCGTGCCGGCCGACTTCCAATACCACGACACCTATTTCGTCGTGGCGCATTTCCATTACGTGCTGGTCACCGGTGCGCTGTTCTCCATCATCGCCGCGGTGTACTACTGGTGGCCGAAATGGACGGGCCGCATGTACAACGAGTTCTGGGGCAAGTTCCACTTCTGGTGGACGGTGATCTTCGTCAACCTGCTGTTCTTCCCGCAGCACTTCCTGGGACTGGCCGGCATGCCGCGCCGCATCCCGGACTACAACCCAGTGTTCGCGGACTGGAACCTGGTCAGCTCGGTGGGTGCTTTCGGCATGTTCCTGACGCCGTTCATGATGGCGGCCATCCTGTGGAGTTCGTTGCGCAGCGGCGCCAAGGCCGAAGCGCGTGCCTGGGAAAATGCCCGTGGCCTGGAATGGACCGTGCCGTCGCCGGCGCCGCACCACACCTTCAGCACGCCGCCGGTTATTCGCGACGGCGACCTGGCTCACGGCGACGTGACGCACTGATCGTTGTCGCAGGATCGAACCGATGACCTCGCCCGACCGTTCCACTGAAGACGTAGCCCAACGCCGCAAATCGGTGGTGCGCACGGCGTTGGTGGTCGGCGGCTTGGCGGTGGCGATCTACGTGGCCTTCATCCTGTCGGGGGTGTTGAGCACATGAGCGCACCCGCACCCGATAAGCCATCACCTAATAAGCCATCACCTAATAAGCCATCACCTAGTAAAAACAGCGCGGGCCTGTTCAAGCTGGTGGGCGTGTCGCTGGCGGTGTTCGTGCTGACGTTCTCGCTGGTGCCGCTGTACCGCATCGCTTGCGAAAAAGTCTTTGGCATTCGCCTAGAGAAAGGCCCCGGAGCTGCGCAAGTCGTGGCTGGCGAACGCAAGGAGCGCACCGTGACGGTGCAGTTCGATGGCGGCGTCAATTCCAAGCTGCCGTGGGCGTTCCATCCGGAGCAGCTGACCATGCAGGTCGTCCCCGGCGAACTGTACGAAGCGAAATATTTCGCCCGCAACGAGAGCCAGCGCGCCATCGTCGGCAGCGCGGTGCCGTCGGTAGCGCCGGCGCGCGCCTCGGGCTATTTCACCAAGACCGAGTGCTTCTGCTTCACCGCGCAGACGCTGCAAGCTGGCGAAACCCGTGACATGCCGGTGCGCTTTATCGTCGATCCGGACCTGCCGGCCGACGTGAAAACCATCACGCTGTCGTATACCTTCTTCAAGAACGACGCCATGACCGCGCAGATCGGCACGGGCAACGCGTCGACTTCGCCGTTCGCGGCTCCCTGATCAAGCTTTAGGAAACGGAAGACAACGCCATGGCACAAGCCCATTCGCCAGACGCCAACATCTACTTCGTGCCGCATCAGAGCAAGTGGCCGTTCGTGGGCTCCATCGCCATGTTCGTCACCATGCTGGGCGTGGCCAGCTGGCTCAATGACGCTGGCTGGGGCCAGTGGGTGTTCTACGCCGGTATCGTCATGCTGTGCGCCACGTTGTTCATGTGGTTCGGCGACGTGATTCGCGAGTCGATCTCGGGCCATTACAACAAGCAGGTCGACGTATCCTTCCGCATGGGCATGGTGTGGTTCATCTTCTCGGAAGTGATGTTCTTCGGCGCTTTCTTCGGTGCGCTGTTCTATGCCCGTACCTTGTCGCTGCCTTTCCTGGGCGGTGAGGGCGATGGTGTGATGACCCACAGCCTGCTGTGGGAAGGCTTCAGCGCCGCTTGGCCCAGCGCCGGACCGGGCCAGGTAGGCGGCCAGTTCCAGACGATTCCCGCCTGGGGCCTGCCGTTGCTCAATACGCTGATACTGCTGAGCTCGGGCGTGACCATCACCATCGCGCACCATGCGTTGAAGGCCGGCCACCGCAAGCAGCTATTGATCTGGCTGGGCGCCACGGTGCTGCTGGGCGCTACGTTCCTGTTCTACCAGGCGGAGGAATACATCCACGCCTACAAGGAACTGAACCTCACACTCGGTTCCGGCATCTACGGCTCCACCTTCTTCATGCTGACCGGATTCCATGGCGCGCACGTGACGCTGGGCACCATCATGCTGGCGATCATCTGGCTGCGCTGCGCCAAGGGCCATTTCAGCAAGGACGAGCATTTCGGGTTCGAAGCCGTCGCTTGGTATTGGCACTTCGTGGACGTGGTCTGGCTGGGCCTGTTCCTGTTCGTCTACGTGCTGTAAGCGGCAGCGAAGTCGCGCCTCTGGCGCTGGAAAGTCGGTGGCGGTGCCGCCTGTGAAGAGTGAACGGTGCGACAGCCGCCGTCTTACGATTGACAGGCTGCGCAGCAGCCGGCTTTTCCATTTACAGCCCGCGAAGCGGGCGACCTTCCCGACTCAGCCGCCAACGCCATGTGGCTGGATCCAACCCATCTTGATCGATAAGGCAACGATCAGGATCAGTGCCACCGATAGCACGATGCGGCGTGTCAGCGCGTTCACCGTGCGCTTGCTCTGACCTTTGTCGACCAGCAGGTAGTAGAGTCCGGCGCCCAGGTTCCAGACGATCAGGATGAGGAACGCGATGATCATCAGTGTTTTCAGCGAATCGCTCATGGCGTCCTCAAGTTGGGTGTGCGTTGGATGAAGGCATTATCGCAGCGCGGAGGTGAATCCGTTGGCAGCTGCTGGCGGGATGCACAGTGCCAGACCCGCTGTCCTGTCAGAAGCCAGAACGGTTCTTTCGCGCACAGCAGCGTAGCGGAGCACGCCCGATTCCCATCGTGGTGCCTCTCATGAACCGGCGCATGCCGATGTGGCTGGGTTGGTCGCTGGCATTGGCGACCATCGCGCTGTTTTGCGGGCTGGGTCAATGGCAGTTGGGGCGTGCCAAGCAAAAGGAAGCCATGCTGGCAGCATCGCAGAAAGTGCTGACCGAGCGCAGGCCATTGCCGTTGTCGTCCGCTGCCGATGCAGCGCGTGCGCTGGAATACGACTGGACCGCCGGCGAGGGCCGGTTCCTGTCGGGGCCGGCGGTGCTGCTGGACAACCAGATTCGCGAGGGGCGAGTGGGAGTGCGCGCCTATCGGGCTTTCCAGCCGGCAGAAGGGGTGCCGCTACTCGTTGAACTCGGCTGGCTGCCGGTGCCAGGCGACCGCCGTCTGCCTGAAGTAGTGTTGCCCGGTGGAACTCAGGCGTTGCAAGGCTTGCTGGTGCCGCCGCCTTCGGCCGGCATTTCCCGCGCGGCGCCCGTGCGCCAAGCCACTGGAAGTTTGCTCGCCACCGGTTTGGACCTGGAAAGCCTGGCGGCGGCATTGACGTTGCCGACGTTGGCACCGCGTGTGCTCAAGCTGGATCCACAGCTTCCGCTGGGTTACGCACGCGATCTCGATATTCTGCCCAACACCTTGCCCCCGGAGCGCCATCTTGGCTATGCGGTGCAATGGTTCGGACTGGCGCTCGCGGTACTGGTGACGGCGGTGGTGCTGACGCTGCGAGTGCGCATGCGCCAGGACCGGCAATAACCGCCAGCGCATGAGAAAATAGCCGACTATGACTTCCAAATCCCCTGACGCCGCCCGGACCCGCCGCGGGCGCTGGATGCTGGTCGCCTTGTTCGCACTGTTCTTCGGCAGCGTGATAGGTGCCGGTGTCTTGCGCTTTGCCGGCTGGCAACCCGCCGCGCACAAGAATCATGGGGAAATGCTGCAACCACCGATCGATGCGCGTGCCGTGGTGCCTCGTCTCGCGGACGGCAGCGAATATCAGTGGAATCCTTCCGAGCGCATCTGGCGCATCGTTGTCGCGCCTCCGGCCGACTGCGCACAAACCTGCGTCAAGCTCGCCAGCGACCTGGACAAGGTCTGGCGCCTGTTCGGCCACAATGCCGACAAGGTCGAAATTCTCTGGGTTGGCGCGTTGCCAGTGGGTGCGCCCTCACCCGAATCATTGCGTTTGATGCAAGCTGATCAGGCGCTTTTGGCGAAGTTGCCGCAGGTGAACGATCCCGCGGGCGTGCCGGTGTTCGTCATCGATCCGAACGGTTTCGTGATTTTGCGTTATGCGCCCGGCTTCGACCCGGCGAATCTGCGCAGCGATGTTTCCAAGTTGCTGAAACTGATTTAGGGCGTGTCATCAGTTGGGTAGCCGCCAGCGTTGAGTCAGTACGGCCGTCAGGCGGCGTTGCGTGGCGCAGCGCCTGGCCGTCAGAGCCTGCCCTCGCGAAGGCGGGGGTCAAGCCGCGTGGCGCCGGCTGGCGGCCGTACCGGCTCAACCCGGAGGGCCGTGCCGCCGCGCGTCCGGCGCGGTGTCATCGCTCGGGCGTGTATCGGCATACACTTCCTCGCTCTTCCTTGCGCCAAACGCGCGGCGGCACGGCGTGGGCGACTACCCAATTGATGACACGCCCTAGCCCTGGCTGCCGATAAGTTCCTGATGAGTTCTCCATGAGTTCGACCCCACGCCCCGTGCTCTACCGCCATTTCCATCGTCTTGCCTGGCTGGCGGTGGCGCTGACGCTTTGCGTCGTCGTATTCGGCGCATTCGTGCGCCTGTCCGATGCGGGCTTGAGCTGCCCCGACTGGCCCACCTGCTATGGCCGTGCCGCATGGCCGCAGGCGTCGCATGATGTCAGCGACCATGCCGCCAGCGCGATCCGGCCGTTCGAAACGCACAAGGCGTGGCGCGAACAAGTTCATCGTCATCTGGCCGCTTCGCTGGGCGTGCTTGTGCTGATCCTGGCGTTGCTGGCTGCGCGCCAGCGGCGCTTCGGTATCGCGCAGATCATTATTGCGGCCGGGCTGGTGGCGGCCGCGATACCGCTGTACATGCGCGGCGAACACAGCGCCGCTTCCGTACTGGCCATCCTGGGCGAAGCCATCCTGCTGTTCGCCGCGCTGCGCTGGTCGCGCGGAGAAATGGCGTCGGCACCGGTACAAGCGTTGGCGCCTATCGGTGCACTGACACTGAGCGTGATCATCTTCCAGGCCTTGCTGGGCATGTGGACGGTGACTTGGCTGCTGAAGCCGATCGTGGTGATGGGCCATCTGCTGGGCGGGCTGACCACGTTCGCTCTGCTGATCTGGATGGCGTGGCGCGCGACCGACCGTCCCATCACCTTGGCCGATGCTGGGGTGCTGCGCCGATGGACGTTCGTCGGGTTGCTCCTGCTGGCATTACAAATCGCGCTGGGTGGCTGGGTCAGTGCCAATTACGCGGCGCTGTCGTGCGGCCTCGACTTTCCGAAATGCGTGGGGAAATGGTGGCCGCCGACGGATTTCCGCGAAGGCTTCGTGCTGTGGCGTGGCGTCGGCGTGGACTACGAAGGTGGCGTGTTGGATGGCGCTTCGCGCATCGCCATCCAGATGTCGCATCGCATCGTCGCCGTGTTGCTGGCGCTCTATCTGCTGGCGTTGGCCTGGCGCCTGTTCCGCACGCCCGGCATGCGCAGCTGGGCGCTGACGCTGGTGGTGTTGACGGTCACGCAGGTCACGCTGGGCATCCTCAACGTCAAGTTGGCTCTGCCGCTGCATGTGGCAGTGGCGCACAACGCCGGCGCCGCGCTGCTACTGTTCACGCTGGTGTCGCTGTTGGCGCGACTGCGCAGGCCGGGATGAGGACAATGGAAAGCGGGAACGGGGAACAGGGAACCGGGAATGGGTTTGGGTCGGTCGTTGCGTCCGCTCTGATGCAGTGCATCCCTATCGCGCCAAAATCCCGCTGGTGTGGAGGTCCTGCCACTGACGCAAACCGTCATTCCCTGTTCCCCGTTCCCCGTTCCCGCTTCAACCAGGAACAGCGAGCTTCCACCACCGAAGCAAACCATCATTCCCCGTTCCCCGTTCCCGGTTCCCGCCTTTAAATGCCTGCCACTCTCGACCAATACTGGGCACTCACCAAGCCGCGGGTCGTCGCGCTGATCGTGTTCACCGCGCTGGTGGGCATGTTTCTGGCGGTGCCTGGCCTGCCGCCGATGCGTCAGGCGATATTCGGCCTGCTCGGTATCTGGCTGGCGGCTGCGTCAGCCGCCGCGATCAATCATCTGATTGATCAACGTATCGACAAAGTGATGGCGCGCACGGCTCATCGGCCATTGGCAACAGGCGCGCTAAGGCCCATCCAGGTACTGACGTTCGCCGTCATCCTGGGTGTGGTGTCGATGGCCATCCTGGTGGTGCTGGTGAATGTGCTGACGGCGGCGCTGACCTTCGCTTCGCTGATCGGCTACGCCATTATCTATACCGGTTATCTGAAGCGAGCCACCCCGCAGAACATCGTCATCGGCGGCATCGCCGGCGCTGCGCCGCCGCTGTTGGGTTGGGCGGCGGTGACCGGCATGCACAACGAGTGGGATTGGGCGCACGCGCTGTTGCTGGTGCTGATCATTTTCGTGTGGACGCCGCCGCACTTCTGGGCGCTCGCGATATTCCGGCGCGAAGACTATGCGCGCGCGCTGGTGCCGATGCTGCCGGTCACCCACGGCGTTAGCTACACGCGCTGGCAGATCCTGCTCTATACCCTGCTGCTGGTCGTGGCGACGGTGCTGCCGTGGGCGGTTGGCATGAGCGGTCTGTTCTACCTGGGCGGCGCGCTGGTGTTGGGCGCGGTATTCCTGTGGTACGCCTGGAAACTGCTGGACCCGCCGGACGAATTCTTCGCCATGCGCGTATTCAACTACTCCGTGGTTTACCTGATGGCACTGTTCGCTTTTTTGCTAATCGATCATTGGTTGCTGCCGTTCTTGCAACCCGTACCGCTGGTTGAATTTTTGCCGCAGGGCTGAGCGCGCGCTCCTGTAGGAGCGGCGTCCCGCCGCGAGCTCTTCGTTGATGGTTCGGGTAAAAGCAGAAGCAAGAGCAAGAGCTCGCGCCGAGACGGCGCTCCTACGGTCATGACCATTTCGTTCTTGTGTGGGACGTTCGCCTTTGTAGGAGCGGCGTCCCGCCGCGAGCTCTTCCCGTCAGATCTCGATATTCACAGATCCAATAGAAGCGCTTGCGCGATGAAGCCGCCCTTTCATCACCTGGACGCGCTGCGGCGCGCTCTTGACTACGCGCACTGAGGAACTACCGGGGCGCGGAGCGGCGTCCCGTCGCGAGCTCTTCCCGTCGGATTGCGGTAGAAGCGAAAAGCTCGCGCCGGGACGGCGCTCCTACATGCAGCGTTGCGGACCCCTTTCCTGGCGACGTAAAGCCTTACGGGGAATCCGTTGCGCCCAGCTTCTCGACGACCGTCGGTTCAAGCGACTTCAAACCAGCGCGTTTGCCCAACTCAAGAGCCTCGGCTGGTGTGGCGTCTTCGTGCTGCGCCGCCATCATGGCAAGCAAGGCACCCACGCGGTTGCCCGAGGCGCAATGCAGCAGCACGCCATCGCCGCTCTGGTCCAGTGCCTGCTTCAGCAATGTGGCGTTCTCAGCGGTCAGGTCGTCTGCGCCGCCGATGGGCAGCCGCACATAGTGCATACCCTGACGTTCCACTTCGGCTGCTTCATCGAAGCCACGATCTTCTTCATCAGTGCGCAGGTCGATGACGGTACGCACGCCTTGTCGTGAGAGCGCCGCCAGATCATTTGGAGTTGGCTGCGCGCCTGTATGCAGGCCGGGTTTGGGTTCGGTGAATTCGGTGGCGCTCGCTGTAGGTGCAAACACCGAAAGGAGCAGAGCCAGCGCGAAACCTGCGGAGCGAGTCAATGTCGATGTATTCATAATGCTACCCAATCGTGTGAACGCGGCCGGCACGAGCCAGCAGCAACACGCGAAGCTCGTATTTATCAGCTTCGTCCAAGCCCATATTGCGCTGTTTTGCCTGAAGTTCGTCCAACCTCTGTTGTAAGGATTGTCGCTCCAACTGCGCGACGGCATCCAGCAGCTCGGTGCGCCAGCTGTCTTCATCGCCAGGAATGGCCTGCATCGCCAGTTTCTGCAACGCCGCCAGCTCTTCCCGTTCGGAGAAATGCTCCAGCAGCGCGCCTGTGGTGATGTCGGGGCGGGTGCGCACGATATCCAACAGCTCGATCAGCAGCTCCACGCCTGGTTGCCGCAGACCGGCGAAACCATAGGGCGGCTCAAGAGCCAGCGCCAGTGACGGCTTATGCAGCAACCGCACGATAGTGCTGCGGACCAGGCTGGGTTTGGTGGCAGCGTTGATCGGACGGCGCGTCGTAGTGGCGGGCGAAGGTGGAGGCAGCTGCGCGCCCACACCCGTGATTTCGGTCAACCGCTGTTTCATCAGATCGCCGAAAGCGCCATCGGGAATCTGCGCCAGCAACGGTTTGGCGCGCTCGGCCAAGCGAGCTTTCCCGTCGAGCGTGGACAACCGTATGTCCTTGCTCAATTCGTCGAAGAAAAATTGCGATAGCGGCGTGGCGTCATGCAGACGCGCATCGAAACCGGCAACACCTTCTTTGCGGACAATGGTGTCCGGATCTTCGCCTTGCGGCAGGAACAAGAAAAACGCCTGCCGCCCGTCCTTCATGCGCGGCAGTACCGACTCCAGCGCGCGCCAGGCAGCGCGCTCACCCGCGGCATCGCCGTCGAAACAGAAGTACACATCGGGTGCATTGCGGAACAGCAGCTCCGCATGATCGGGTGTGGTCGCCGTGCCCAGTGTGGCGACCGCCTGGGTGACGCCATACTGAAACAGCGACACCACATCCATGTAGCCCTCGACCACGATCAGCCGCGCGATCTTCTGGTTGGCTTGGCGCACTTGCCACAGGCCGTACAGTTCGCGGCCCTTGTGGAAGAGCACGGTTTCCGGCGAGTTCAGGTATTTGGGGCCGTCGTCTTTGTCCAGCACGCGCCCGCCGAAGGCGATCACGCGGCCACGGCGGTCGTGGATCGGGAACATCACCCGATCGCGGAATTTGTCGTACACATGTCCGCGGTCGTTCTTCGACAACATGCCGGCGCGGTCCAGCAATTTGACCCGGCGCTCGTCGGTGCCCAGCGCTTCTTTCAGTACGGAAAATCCATCCGGCGCATAACCGATGGAGAATTGGGTGCGGATGGCGGCGTCCACGCCACGTCCATCCAGATAGGCGCGTGCTTTATCGCTGGTTTCCAACTGTCGCTGGAAGAAGCGTGCGGACGAATCCAGCGCGGCATACAGCTCGCGGCTGTCATCGCTGACGTTACGGTGCTGGGTTTCCTTCGGCACTTCCATGCCGTTGCGCCGGGCCAATTCCTCCACCGCGTCCAGGAATTCCAGCCGGTCGTAGTTCATCAGGAACGACAGCGCGGTGCCGTGCGCGCCACAACCGAAGCAGTGATAGAACTGTTTGGTCGGCGACACCGTGAACGAGGGCGAGCGCTCGTCATGGAACGGACAGCAGGCCGAATATTCCTTGCCCTGCCGCTTCAGCGGCACGCGCGTACCGACCACCTCGACGATATCCGTCCGGGCGAGCAGTTCATCGATAAAGGCGTCGGGAATACGGGCCATGACCTAACTAGTATTTCATGACCGAAGCGCTCACGTAGTGCGATCTGCGTCGTTTTTTGTTTCGGCGGCGTCCTGTGCTCGTTCATCAATCACCGCGGTCAGCAACGCACCGGTGAAGAACACCAAGGTGGCGTAGTACACCCACACCAGCAGGACAACCAGGGTGCCCATGGACCCGTAGGCGCTGCCGGGCGCGGCCTCGGCGATGTACAGGCCAATCGCGTAGCGGCCGGCCACGAACAGTGCCGCCGTGATGGCGCCGCCCAACAGCGCTTGCCGCCAATGCACCCGCCGGTCGGGCAGGTAGTGATAGAGCAGGGCGAAGGCCAGAACGTAGATCGCCAGCGAGACGACATTTCCCAACGCCGGCAACAACGAAGGAACACGGGCGAACATGATCTGCAGCGCCGTGTTGAGCGTCATCGATACCAGCAACAGGAAGCCCAGTGCCATCACCACACCGAACGAGAAGATGCGCTTGCGCAGCCACGCCATGATGCCCGGCAGCTGCTGCGAGTCGGTCTGGAATATCGCGTTCAGCGCCTTCTGCAGGCGAGCGAACACCGCCGTGGCGCCGACGAACAGCAGCAAGGTGCTCCACCAGCCGGCCAGTGAGCCGATGCTGGGCCAGCGCTCGGCATTTTCGATCACGGTGCCGGCGACGGTTTGCGCGCTATGGCCTGCCAGGTCGCCCACTTGTCGGATAAGGGCTTCCTGAGCGGACGGATACAACGACGCCGTCAGCCACAGCAGCAACACCAGTAATGGCGCTAGCGAAAGCAGCGCGTAGAACGCCAACGCCGCAGCGTGAGTCATCAGGTCGTTCTCGACAAAACGGCGCGACAGCGCGACAGGAAGACTCTTCTGCAAGCGCGCTTGGAAGCGTTTGATCTTTTCGAGCAGGCGGCGTTGCATGACGTCCGGTCATCGCGGCATGGGCGAGCCTTCAGGATGCCAGAGCGCTGTTGAGCGCCTGTGATTGCAGCCCTGTCCAGCGTATGACTTACACGGTCGGAACATTGAATGTAGGAGCGGCGTCCCGCCGCGAGCTCTTACCGCAAACCGCCGCCGACCTCACCCGAAGCCAGATCGCGCAGCGCCTGCCCACTCACCCGCTGCACCGTCCACTCGTCCAGACCCACGGCGCCCAGGCGCCGGTAGAAACGGATCGCAGGCTCATTCCAGTCCAGCACCGACCATTCGAAACGGCCGCAACCGCGCTCGACAGCCAGCTTGGCCAAATGGACCATCAGCTTCTCGCCCAGCCCCAACCCGCGGTATTGCGGCCGCACGAACAGGTCTTCCAGGTACAGGCCGCGCTGGCCCAGGAAGGTTGAGAAATTGTGGAAGAACAGCGCGAAACCGGCGGGCTGCCCGTCCACTTCCGCGATCACCACCTCGGCGGCAGGGCGTTCGCCAAACAGCTGTTCAGTCATGCCGGCCTCGGTGGCGACGGCTTCATGCGCCAGCTTTTCGTATTCGGCCAGTTCACGGACGAAAGCCAGGATCTCTGGCACGTCGGTGCGGGTGGCGGGGCGTAGGGCGATGGTGGGCATTGGCGCTGTATTCGGCATAGGTTGCCAAGCATAGCCCGGTCCTTAAGCCTGATTAGCGTCGGATCTTCGCTCCCTTCTCCCTCCGGGAGAAGGTGCCCGGAGGGCGGATGAGGGAAGAGCGATGACTTGCCATCAACTTTTGCTACAAGCGGACGCGCCATTCCCTCATCCGTCGCTTCGCGCCACCTTCTCCCAAGGGGAGAAGGGAAAAGCCTCCTGGCCTCCTTTTCCAAAGGATGAAGAGCGTCAGCCCGCGAACTTCTTCTTCACCAGCGCAGAGACCTGGCCCATATCGGCCTGTCCGGCCAGGCGAGGCTTCAGCACGCCCATCAGCTTGCCCATGTCGGCCGGACCGGTGGCGCCAGTCTCGGCGATGGCAGCGTCGATAGCGGCCAGGATCTCCGCTTCACCCAGCTTGGCGGGCAGGTAGCGCTCGATCACCACGATCTCCGCGCGCTCGATGGCGGCCAGGTCCTCGCGGCAGGCGGCTTCGAACTGGCTGACCGAATCCTTGCGCTGCTTGACCATCTTTTCCATCGCGGCCAACACGGCGGCATCATCCAGTTCGATGCGCTCGTCGACTTCACGCTGCTTGATGGCCGCATTGATCAAGCGGATCACACCCAGGGAGTCCTTGTCGCCGGACTTCATGGCGGCCTTCATATCGTCGGTGAGCTGTTGTTTCAGGGACATGGACATCTCCAGATTGGGTGGAACCATAAACACAAAAAGCCGGCTACGCTCACGCGTGCCGGCTTCTGGCGGTACTTCCAGCTAAAGCCCACGCCGTGGCGCAGGCCTTGCGGAAGAACCCGCGCCTTCGCTCAGTACAGGCGCTGGCGCTTGGTGACGTCGCGCGAGCTGCGACGCAGCTGACGCTTCACCGCGGCGGCGGCCTTGCGCTTGCGTTCCTGGGTCGGCTTCTCATAGAACTCGCGCTTGCGGGTTTCGGCCAGAACACCGGCTTTTTCGCAGGTACGCTTGAAGCGACGCAGAGCAAACTCAAAAGGCTCGTTTTCGCGGACTTTGACGCTGGGCATGGAATCTCCGGTACACATGATGACCGGGAATGGCCCGGCGAGCCGCGTATTATAGCGACTCATCGGGCCGCTGCAACCCATCGGTCCTTGTCCTGTCCCTGCAAGGCCTTATCTTCTTTTCATGCGTGCCCTACCTATGCGTGTCCTAGGCATTGAAACCAGTTGCGACGAAACCGGCGTTGCCGTCTACGACACCGGCCTGTCCGGCGCCGCCGGATTGCGTGCCCACGCGGTCTACAGCCAGATCGCCCTGCATGCCGAATACGGCGGCGTGGTGCCGGAACTCGCCAGCCGCGACCACGTTCGCAAGCTGCTGCCGTTGATTCGCCAGACCCTGGCCGAGGCCGGCTTGGGCGTCGACGACCTGGACGGTGTGGCCTATACGGCGGGTCCGGGTTTGGTCGGTGCCTTGCTGGTGGGCGCCGGAGTGGCCCGGTCGCTGGCCTGGGGGCTGGATGTACCCGCCGTGGGCGTGCATCACATGGAAGGCCACTTGCTGGCGCCGCTGATGGAGGATGATCCTCCTGAACCGCCGTTTGTGGCCCTGCTGGTGTCGGGCGGACATACCCAACTGGTAGCCGTGGACGCCATAGGCCGCTATCGCCTGTTGGGCGAGACCCTGGACGATGCCGCCGGAGAGGCGTTCGACAAGACCGCCAAGATGATGGGCCTGCCTTATCCGGGCGGACCGCAATTGGCTGCCCTGGCGGAGCAGGGACGGCCAGCCGCGTTCAGGTTCTCACGGCCGATGACCGACCGGCCTGGGCTGGACTTCAGCTTTTCCGGGCTCAAGACGCAGGTGCTGCTGGCCTGGCGCGACAGCGACCAGAGCGACACCACGCGCGCCGACATCGCCCGCGGTTTTGAAGACGCGGTGGTCGATACGTTGGCCATCAAGTGCGAACGCGCGCTGGATGCCGCCGGTTGCGAAGTGCTGGTGGTGGCTGGCGGCGTGGGCGCCAACAAGCGCCTGCGTGCAAAGCTACAAGCGACGGCGGCGAAGCGCGGCGGGCGCGTCTGTTTTCCGCGTCCGGCACTGTGTACCGACAACGGCGCCATGATCGCGTTCGCCGGCGCGTTGAGGTTGGAAGCAGGTCAACAGGAAAGCGCGGAAGTGAAAGTCGTCCCGCGCTGGGATATGGCGACGTTGCCGGAAGTGATTACCGCGAGCAGCTAAAAAAGCACAGTGTTTTGCCCCCTTTATCAAAGGGGGCTGCGGGGGATTTGCTCTTCGCGGCCAAGTCAAAGAGCAAACCCCCCTTAATCCCCCTTTTTTAAAGGGGGAGACAAAAAGCACTTCACTACAGGTTGGGTCATTCGCACATGGATAAAGTTTTCATCGAAGGTCTTGAGGCGGACACCGTCATCGGTATCCACGATTGGGAACGGCGCATCCGCCAGACCCTCAGCTTCGATATCGAAATGGGTTTCGACAACCGCGTGCCGGCTGCGACCGACCAAGTCGCCGATACGCTGGACTATGACGCCATCAGTCAGCGCATCACCGCATTTGTGCGGACGTCGGAATTCGGTCTGGTGGAAACACTGGCTGAGCGTTGTGCGGCGCTGGTACTGGCCGAGTTCAACGTCAGCTGGTTACGCTTGAAACTGAGTAAGCCCGGTGCGGTGCGCAATGCGCGCGCAGTGGGTGTGGTGATCGAACGAACACAGGAGCCCACTGCATGATGGAACGGCTGCAGGCGTTGCGCGCGACGCTGGAACCGTATCCCTGGGCCTATACAGCGGTCGTCGCGACGGCGCTGGTGATTGCCGCATGGCTGGCCGACTGGGTGACCAAACGCGTGCTGTTGCGCGGGTTGCGCAAAGCGCTTAACGCATCGCCGCTGGGTGCCGGGGGCAACCAGGTGCAACCGAGGGTGATTTCGCGCTTGGCGCACGTGGTACCGGCGATAGTGCTGGCGGCCGGCGTGGCGGTGGTGCCGGACCTCCCGCCGCTGTTGGTCACCGTCGTACGCAACGTCTGCGTCGCCTTCATCATCCTGACGGTCGCGCTGGCTATTTCCGCCACACTGGACATGGTCAACGAGATCTACCAGCGGCGTCCCGATGCGCATAACAAGCCGATCAAGGGCTACCTGCAGCTGCTGAAGATCGTGGTCTTCGTCATCGCCGCGGTGCTGATAGTAGCGGCGCTGATCGACCGTTCGCCGGTGATCCTGCTGTCGGGCTTGGGCGCGATGATGGCGGTGCTGATCCTGGTATTCCAGGACACCCTGTTGTCGCTGGTGGCAAGCATGACCATTAGTTCCAATGACATGGTAAGGGTCGGCGACTGGATAGAGATGCCTGGCCAGAATGCCGATGGCGATGTGATCGATATCGCCCTGCACACGGTGAAGGTGCAGAACTGGGACAAGACCATCAGCACCATCCCAACTAAAAAGCTGATCAGCGAGTCGTTCAAGAACTGGCGCGGCATGAGCGAATCCGGCGGGCGCCGGATCAAGCGCTCGCTGTATCTGGATCAGAACAGTGTGCGTTTTTTGGAGCCGGACGAGCGCAAGCGCGTACATCGTTTCTCGTTGCTCGACGGTTACCTGGCCAGCAAGGAAGGAGAGCTGGCACGCTGGAACGCGCAGCTGGCCGAACGCGGCAAGGAGCCCGTCAACACCCGGCGCGTCACCAATCTGGGCACGTTCCGCGCATATGTCGAACAATACCTGCGCGCACATCCGGGCATCCATCAAGGCATGACGCTGATGGTGCGCCAGTTGCAGCCGACGCCAACCGGTTTGCCGCTGGAAATCTACTGCTTCACCAGTACCGTGGACTGGAGCGCATACGAGAACATTCAGTCCGACATCTTCGATCATCTGCTGGCGATCCTGCCCGAGTTCGGCCTGCATGTGTTCCAGCAGCCCGGCGGCGCGGATCTGCGCCAGGCCATGGCGGCTCCGGCAGCCCTGGCCGCGGCTTCACAGGCGTCCTGAGTGCATACGCACCGTTATCTGCTGTTGCTGGGCACTGATGCCGCCGACGAAACGCCGTTGCAACAAGCGCGGATACGGCTCGTCGAATCCGGCAGGTTGTTGCGCGAGTCCAAACTGGTGCATGGTCCCAGCGTGGTGCCGGGCGACCATCATCGCTACATCAACCAGGCGTTGCTGATCGAGGCCGCGCAATCGCGGGATGACCTGTCTGCATTTTTGAAGCGAGTGGAAGAAGATCTTGGCAGGCGTCGCGATAGCGACAACTGCCTTATCGATATCGATCTGGTAGCCGAATGCGATACGCAGGACCGTGTGGTCTGGCAGAACCCGGACAAGCTGGCCCATGCGCTGTTCCGTGATTTGGTCGCGCAGATTTTGCCTTCCACAAAAGCAAACATCATGTAGGAGCGCCGTCTCGGCGCGAGCTTTTGCTTTTATCTGCCGAAGAGAAGTTGCTCGCGGCCAGAGACCGTTCCGCGCCTCTGGGCCCCTCAGTGCGCGCGATCAAGAGCGCACCGCAGCGCGCCCATATGGGCAGCAGGCTTCAACTGTTCTTCGCTGCTATCGCGACCTGAGGGGAAGAGCTCGCGCCGAGACGGCGCTCCTACAGGAGCAACCGGCAAAAGCAACCAGTACGAGAAACCAGGTCAAATAAACACCGACCGGCCGCCATCAATCGCGATGATCTGCCCGGTGATGTAACGATTGCCGGTTAAAAGCCAACGCACTGCCGATACGATGTCTTCCGGCGAACCTTGCCGCTGCAGGGCGGTGCGTTCGCGTAACACCTCCAACGTCTCCGCCTTCACCGGATTCTCCGACCACAGTACGTTGCCCGGCGCGACGGCATTGACGCGTACTTCCGGTCCCAGCTCGCGCGCCAGCGACTTGGTCATCATGACCAGCGCGGCCTTGGCCATGCAGTAGACCGTGTGGCCATGCAGCGGACGCTCGGCATAGATATCGGCCAGGCTGACGATGGCGCCATGCGATGCTTTCAGATGAGGTGCCGCGGCTTGGGCCAGGAAAAAAGGCGCGCGTGCGTTGGAAGCGAATAGTTCGTCCCATTGCTGCGGCGTGGTTTTGCCGATGGTCGTGGCGTAGTACGCGGAGGCGTTGTTGATCAGCGCATCCAGCCGTCCGAAACGGCTGATGGTTTGCGCCACGATCTCTGCCAATCGATCGAAGTCGCTCAGGTCCGCACGCAGCGGCAGCACGCTATCGGGTCGGATCGCTTCGAGTTCGGCTACCAGCGCCTGCATCTCTTCTTCCGAGCTACGGTAATGCAAGGCCAGGTCATAGCCATCGGCATGCAGCTGGCGGGCGATGGCCGCGCCCACGCGTTTGGCGCTGCCGGTGATCAGCGCTACAGGACGTGGCACGGGCATGAAGCATCTCCGGTGAACTCAGACCGCGGCATTGTCGCTGCTTTCACGCGGAGCTGCCGAATGTGGCGACGCAGGAAAATCGCCGAGCGCTTGACGGCGCGTCGGGTTTGCAGGCATGTTGCATTGCATCAACCCTTGTCGGCATCCGGCCGGCGGGCGGCAGCGGAAGGGGGCGGATGGACTGGGCCAAATACCGCACGACCACGTTCGATGAGCTGATCCAAGCCAATGGTCAGCCGCATCCGGCGGCGCGCCGGCTGGTCGAATACCTGGCTGGCCTGTCCGGACGCGAAATCGCCGAGCGGCAGCTGGCGGCCGATGTCGTAGCCCGCGTGCAGGGCATTACCTTCACCGTCTATTCCGATGGGCGCAACGTCGACCGCACGCTGCCTTTCGATCTGATACCCCGCATCATCGACCGCCGCGAATGGAAGCGGACCGAGGCCGGTCTGAAGCAGCGCATGCGCGCGCTGAACCTGTTCATTGGCGATGTCTACGGCAAGCAACGCATCGTCAAGGACAAGGTATTCCCGGCGATGCTGCTGAAGGACTCCGTCAACTTCCGCCCGCAGTGCGTTGGTGTGGAGCCGCCGCTGGGCGTATGGGCACATGTCTGTGGTTCGGACCTGGTGCGCGACGGCGACGGCACGCTGTATGCGTTGGAAGACAATCTGCGCATTCCCAGCGGTGTCTCGTACATGCTGGAAAACCGCATGGTGGCCAAGCGGGTGTTCCCGGAACTGTTCGAAACCAGTTCCATTCTGCCGGTGGATGACTATCCGTCGCAGCTCTATGACACGTTGGTCGCATTGTCGCCGCGCCCCGGCGACTCGCCCGTCATTGCTCTGCTGACGCCTGGCGTGTTCAACAGTGCGTACTTCGAACATGCGTATCTGGCCCAGGCAATGGGTATCGAGTTGGTGGAAGGCAACGATCTGTTTGTCGCCGATGATGATTGCTGCTACATGCGCACCATCTACGGGCCGCAGCGTGTGGATGTGATCTACCGGCGCGTGGATGATCTTTTTATCGACCCGGAAGCCTTCCGTCCGGATTCCACGTTAGGTGTTCCCGGTCTGATCCGCAGCTGGCGCGCTGGCAAGGTGGCGCTGGCCAATGCGCCCGGCGCCGGCGTCGCCGACGACAAGGTCGTCTTTGCCTACGTGCCCAAGATGATCAAGTACTACCTGGACGAGGATCCCATCCTGCCCAACGTGCCCAGCTTCCTGTGCCACAACGCCAAGGAGCGCAAGTACGTGCTGGATAACATCGAGAAGTTGGTCGTCAAGCCGGCCAATGAATCCGGCGGCTACGGCATGCTGATCGGGCCACGTTCCACCAAGCGCCAGCGCGACAAGTTCAAGCAGCTGATCCAGGCCGACCCGCGCAACTACATGGCGCAACCGACGTTGTCGCTTTCCACCGCGCCCATCGTGACCAAGCAGGGGCCGTCGCCGCGGCATCTGGACCTGCGGCCATTCGTGCTGTCGCGCCAGGATACCTACGTCACTACCGGTGGTTTGACGCGGGTGGCGATGGAAAAAGGCTCGCTGGTGGTCAACTCCTCGCAAGGCGGCGGCGCCAAGGACACCTGGGTGGTGGACATGTCCGATGATGCCGCGGACGAGGGGACCGACTGATGCTGTCGCGCGTAGCCGACAACCTGTACTGGTTCAGCCGTTATGTGCGGCGTGCGGAAAATACCGCGCGGCTGGTGGGCGTTGGCAGCCAATTGCAACTGGACATGCCGCGCTCGGTGCGATTCACCTGGCGGCCGCTGATCGATACGGTGGGCGCGGACGAAGTGTTCGCGGAACACTTCCCTGACGCTGGCGAAGACGTCGGCGATGTCGAAGTGGTGCGATTTCTGCTGCTGGACGAACGCAATACCACCTCGTTGCGAAGCTCGATCGAATCGGCGCGCGAAATCCTGCGCAGTATCCGCGACAGCCTGCCGCAGGAAGTCTGGGAAGCGATCAACGACTTGCACCTGTACATCGGCGCATACGGCGAACGCAGCATCAGCCGCCGCTACCGAATGGATTTCCTGGGCCGCATCATCGACGGCTGCCTGAAGGTCTCCGGCCTGTTGAGCGCCAACGTCAGCCGCGACATCGGCTACCAGTTCCTGCGTTTGGGCACGGCGTTGGAGCAGGCGGACATGACCACCCGCATCATCGACGCGGGTGCGTCCGGATTGGTCACGCCGCGGCATGAGGAAGATCGCGAAACTTTCCAGAACATGCAGTGGATGAGCGTGCTACGCGCGCTGGCCGCGTATCAGATGTTTCGGCGCCATGTGCGCCAGCGCGTGACCGCGGAACTGGCGCTGCGTTTCCTGCTACAGAACGCCGAGTTCCCGCGTAGCGTGCAGTTCTGCCTGTCACGCGCGCAGAGCGTGCTGCCCACCATGCCTTATCGCCCTGGAATAGATCGCTACCTCAACCGCGTGATCGGCATGACCCGCAACGCCGACCCGGCATCGCTGGCCGCCCGCAACCCCGCCGTTTTCATGGACGAGATCCAACTACAACTCAGTGCGTTGCACACGGCTATCGCCGATGGTTACTTCTACAGCTGATCTCTACGCTGTTGTAGGAGCGGCGTCCCGCCGCGAGCTCTTCCTAACAGACCGCGATAGAAGCTACAGAAGCTAAAGAGTAAAGCCGCTCGTTCGCCATATGGGCGCGCTGCGGCGCGTTCTTGATCGTGTGCATTGAGGGGTGGTCGGGGCGCGGAGCGGCGTCCCGCCGCGAGCTCTTTCTGGGAGATCGCGATAGAAGCAAAAAGCTCGCGCCGAGACGGCGCTCCTACAGAGAGCTAACGTCCGTCCATGATCGCTTTTGTTTTTGTAGGAGCGGCGTCCCGCCGCGAGCTCTTTCTGGAAAATCACGATAGAAGCTAAAAGCCGCCCATTCACCACATGGGCGCGCTGCGGCGCGCTTTTTTTACGTGCGCTGAGGAACTATCGAGGCGCAGAGCGGCGTCGCGCCGCGAGCTGTTTCTGTCAGGTCCCGATAAAAGCGAAAAGCTCGCGCCGAGACGGCGCTCCTACACGGTGCTTCGCGCTGTGCGCTTCTACTGTTGTCCCTGCGCGTCGCCAGGGTCCTGCCGCGACGGCTGCCGACGTGGCGGCATGGCAGGCAGTGCGGAGGGAGCCTCTTCCTTCTCCATTGGAGGCTCCCACGGAAAGCGCGGCAAACTGCGCACGGCGGCTTCCAATTTGCGCGACCAGGTCTCGTGGATTTCCGAGTACAGCGGCGTGTCGCTTTCCAACCGCATCTTCTGCGTGATCTTCAGGTCGCCAGCGCGGATCAGCGCCATGTCGATGGGCAAGCCGACGGAAAGATTGGAGCGGATGGTCGAATCCAGCGACACCAGCGCGCAGCGCGCGGCATCTTCCAGTGTGGTCTCCGGCCGCAGGATGCGGTCCAGGATCGGTTTGCCGTACTTGGACTCGCCGATCTGCAGATAAGGCGTTTCCGGTGAGGTGGCGATGCAGTTGCCCAGTGGATAGACCATGTACAGGCCCGGCCGCTCGCCCGCGATCTGGCCGCCCAGAATAAAGGTCGCCTGGACACTGACGCCGCTCTGCTGCGCGTCGTCGCTGACCTTGGTCTGGCTGGCGACCAAGGTGTCGCCGACGTACTCGGCCACTTCGTAGAGATGGGAGAACGTGTGCAGGCTGCGCTTGGCGTCCGGATCGTCGGCATCGCGCTGCAAGCGCGAAATCGTCAGCTGGGTGGTGGCCAGGTTGCCGGCCGACATGAGCACGAATACCCGCTCGCCCGGATACTCGAAGAAGTGCATCTTGCGGTACACGCGTACATCGTCGAACGATGCGCTGGTGCGGGTGTCCGCGGCGAAGATCAGGCCTTGGTCCACTTCGATGCCGACGCAATAGGTCATGACGTATCCGCTGCTGCTGTGCACTCGATTCTATGCGCGCGCGCCGGGCACGTACAATGGCCGCCTGTGTTCACACTCTCAAGTCCCCACTCTGGTGCGCCCCATGCAGGCCGAGCTTCCCCTCCCTGACGATGTCGCTCTGGCGCATAGCGCCCGGTTGGCGACCCTGATCCGCGACGAGATCGCGGCGGCGGGCGGCGCGATTCCTTTTTCACGTTTCATGGAGCGCTGCCTGTATACGCCCGGTCTGGGGTACTACAGCGCCGGCAGCAGCAAGTTCGGCGAGTCAGGCGATTTCGTCACCGCCCCGGAACTGGGTCCGTTGTTCGCCAGTTGCGTGGCCGAAGCGGTCGCGCCGGTGCTGCAACAGCTAGGGCCGCAGGCGGAATTCCTGGAAATCGGCGGCGGCAGCGGCGCCTTTGCCGAAGTGATGCTCAAGCGGTTGCTGGAACTGGACGCGCTGCCGGCGCGCTACGCCATTCTGGAACCCAGCGCCGACCTGCGCGAGCGTCAGCGCGAACGCCTGGGCCGGAAGCTCATTCCGCCGGTGTTCGACATCATCGAATGGTTGGACGGCCCGCCGGCGACGAAATGGAACGGCGTACTGTTCGCCAACGAAGTGATCGATGCCTTGCCCACGCCGCGCTTCACACTGCGCGATGGCGAGGTTTTCGAGGAAGGCGTTGCGGTAGGCGCGACGGGTGGTTTCGTCCGCACCGAGCATCCGGCCGATGCTTTGCTGGCCGCCGCGGTTCGCCACGTCGAGCGCTACAACGAGCAGCGGTTTCCGGATGGCTATCGCTCGGAATTGTTGCCGCAGCTGCCTTACTGGCTTCAGGCGGTGATGGGTGGACTCGATGCCGGCGCCATGTTGTTCGTCGACTACGGTTATCCGCGCCGCGAGTACTACCTGCCGCAGCGCGACAGTGGAACATTGCGTGCGTTCTATCGCCACCGCGTACATGCCGATCCATTCCTGTGGCCAGGTTTGCAGGACATCACCGCTTCGGTGGACTTCACGGCGCTGGCGGAAGCCGGCACCAACGCCGGTTTCGACTTGGCCGGCTACTGCAGCCAGACGAGCTTTTTGCTGGGTAATGGATTGCAGCAGCGTCTGGAAGAAGTGGAGGCGCGCGCCGAGGAATCCGCCAAGCAGCGCTTTCGCAACGAAGCCAAGCGACTCACCTTGCCCAGCGAGATGGGTGAGCGGTTCCAGGCGATGGGCTTCGCGCGCGATGTGGAATTCGGCGCGGCCTTCCTGATGAATGACCTGAGTTGGCGCCTGTGACGGCGCCGTGGCTGAAACCGTTCCGGCGCCCGCGACTGTGGCTGGGTGTATGGCTGGCGGCTGTGCTGGCCGTGGTCGCATTGTCGCTGATGCCACCGGCGCCATTGCCCGAGCTGCCCTCGGGCGGCGACAAGGTCGAACATTTCCTCGCGTACTGCCTGCTGGCCATGGGCGCGGTGCAGCTCTTCGCAACGCGCGCGTGCTGGTTGCTGGCGGGCGCTGGTCTGATAGCGATGGGAGTTGGCCTGGAGTACGCGCAGGGCGCCTACACCGCTACGCGAATGCAGGACCCCTTCGATGCGTTGGCCAATACCTTGGGCGCCATCGCCGGATTGGCGACCGCGCTGACACCGCTGCGGGACACTTGGTTGCGGGTGGAGCGCCGGCTGCCGCGGTCAGCTCAGCCATAAGATCATCGCGAAACCGTAGGAGCAGCGTCTCGCCGGTAGGAGCGGCGTCCCGCCGCGAGCTCTTACCATCAGATCGCGATTAAAGCGAAGAGCTCGCGCCGGGGACGGCGCTCCTACAAGAGCTTTGCCATGTCAGCAAGGTGATATGTGCGCAAACGAACTGTCCGGCCGAATACAGCCAAAGAACCATGAACGGCTGCGGGCGCAAAAAAATACGCTCGATATGGCTATCAAAGTGTTTCTGTAGGAGCGGCGTCCCGCCGCGAGCTCTTACCATCAGGTCGCGATTGAAGTGAAGAGCTCACGCCGGGACGGCGCTCCTACAGCAGCGCCATCACCTTGGCTGTAGGGTGACCCGGTCCAGCACCCACATGGTCGGCCGGGTATCGCCGGTGAAGGTGATACACAAATCCCTGCGTCCGGTCAGATCAGCAGGCAAGTCCGCTTTAAGATCGACGAAACCGCTGCTATCCGGTTCCGCAGGCAAGGGCACGCTCGCCAGCAGCTCGCCATCGCAGCCGGCATGTATTTCCAGCTCGCCGTGCGCCGACTTGGGCGCCCGGAATTTGCGGTTGGCCTCGTCCTTGTGCAGTTGGAAGTAGTACGGCATACGGCCGGCGCGTACTTTGATGGAGGCGATGTCAGTCAGATCCGCTCCAGACCACAGCCAGCAAGGATTGAAGATATCGACGTTGAAGATGGCGCGTTCGCCATCTGCAGGGCCATCGTCTTCCAAGCGCAGCATCAGGCCGCTGCTGCACATCTGCAGTTCTTCATCGGTGCGGCTGAGCAACGACGCGGCGGTCAGGTGCTGCACGCCGGCGGCAGCGAGCGGCTTGCCATCGGCGAACACCGCCGCGCGTAGCTCTGCCGGCAACGTCAATGCCAACGGAGATTCGTATCGCGGTGATGCTGCGGTGGGGTCGTTACCGTCGGTGGTGTACCGGATGTCCTGGTAACCGGTCGGATTGTCCAGCGTTACGGTCGCCTTGCCGGCCTGGCGGTCCTCCTGCACCGAGAACGCAACTTCAAATGGCGTCGCTGCGTAGTTGATGCCCAGCGCCTGATAGCGCTGCAGCTGCGCAGGCAGGCGAGCCAGGAAGCCGTCGTAGTCCTTGCGGGCCTGTGGTGACCAACCGGTTTCCGCCAATGCCGCGATACGCGGGAAGATGGCGTGCTGCATGCGCGCGAAGCTGCGCATGTGCTCGGTCCAGACATTGGCCTGCAAGCCGAGAATGTGCTGGCGGTGCGCGGCATCCAACTGCTGCGGTACCGGCTCGAATGCGTAGACCTGCTTGAGCGGAATAGCGGCGGGACGGCCGGGCGGCTCGTTAGGCGAATGGGTCTGCAGATAGTCGAAATACAGTTCCGACGACGGCGACATCACGACGTCATGGCCTTGCTCGGCTGCCTCGATGCCGCCTTCGATGCCGCGCCAGGACATCACGGTGGCTTCCGGCGGCAGTCCGCCTTCCAGAATCTCGTCCCAGCCGATCAGGCGGCGATCATGGGCGACCAGGAATTTTTCCAGGCGCTGGATCAAATGGCTCTGCATTGCCATTTCATCCTTGATGCCCAATTCGCGCATGCGTGCCTGTACGCGAGCGGAGGCTTTCCACTGGTCTTTCACCGCCTCGTCGCCGCCGACGTGAACGTAAGGCCCAGGGAACAACCCGATCACTTCCGCGAACACATTTTCCAGAAACTGGAACGTGCTTTCCTCGGTATTGAACAGATAGGTGTTGACACCCCATTCGTTGAGCACCGGCGGCTTGTCACCCAGCACGCCAAGCTCCGGATACGCGGCGATCGCTGCCTGTGCGTGGCCGGGTACATCGATCTCGGGAACGATGGTGATGTGGCGCTCGGCGGCATACTTCACCACGTCGCGAATCTGGTCCTGCGTGTAGTAGCCGCAGTATGGTTTCGGCTTTTCTGTCGCGGGATCCTTGCCGCCGTCGCCCGCGGGAATCCGGCAACCGCCGACTTCGGTGAGCTTGGGATAGCGCTTGATTTCGATGCGCCAACCCTGGTCGTCGGTCAGATGCCAGTGAAAGGTATTGAGCTTGTGCAACGCCATGGCATCCAGTAGTCGTTTGATTTCCTCGACCGACTGGAAATGACGAGCTGAATCCAACATCAAACCGCGCCAGCCAAAACGCGGAGCATCTTCGATATGCAGCGCGGGCACGCGGATCGCCGCCTCGCCGCCTGGTGCAGCCAGCTGCCATAACGTGACGGCGCCGTAGAACAGGCCGCGTTCGTCGCTGGCCCGAACAGTGATCCCGTCCGTTGCGGTATCCAGAACATACGCCTCGGGCGAAGCGCTTTTGAACGCCGGATCCAACACGAACCGGATACCGCCGGCAGCACCGTCCGCCGCGAGCTTCAAATCGATCTTGCCGGTGGTGGAAACCAGCTTCACAAACCGCTTCGCCACGCGCTGCGCCGCCTCGCCCTCTGCATGAACCGGTGTGCTTGCGTCGATGGTGAACTGCCCTTGCCTCGGCTCCAGTTTCGCCGGCAACGGGATCAACGCCATTTCGGCGGAAACATCGGCCGGTGGCGGAGCACCCGCGGTCGCGGCACTTTTCTCATCGCGCTGACAAGCGGCCAACGCCAGCGCAAGTACGGGAATCGCCAGGAAAGACAGCAAGCGGGGAGCGGTAGTTCTCTTCATCTCGATACTCTTCGGGCAATAGCGACAGCATTCCAAAAAAAAGCGGGCCCGGACAAGTCCAGGCCCGCAGAGGGAGAGCATTCCTTTACATTACCGTGATCAGAACTTCAGGCGGACGTTGAAGTAGTACTGGCGCCCGTTGCTGTAGAACGAAGTCGGGATGGCCGCGGTCTGGTAGTACTTGATGGTCGGGTCATTGAGGTTCAGCGCATCCAGCGAGAAGCTCAGGTGATCGTTGACCTTATAGCTCAGTGCCGCCGACAGCGTGCCGAAGTCATCCTGGTAATACGGATTGGCGCCGGACAGACCGATCAGGAACGACGAGCGGCGAGTGTAGCTGACCCGCGCGCCGAAGCTGTCGTTCTCGAAGTAGGCACCCACGTTGTAGGTATTCTTCGACGTGCCGAGCAGGTTGTTGCTGCCGTCCGCCCAAGTGTGCGAGGTGCTGCCGTCAGCGAAGGTGTAGTTGGCGGTGACGCCGAAGTAGTCGCCGATCGGCTGCTCATAAGCTACTTCGAACCCGGTAACCTTGCCGTTGGAGTTGATCGGCACCGAAACCAGGTATTCCTCGAGCTGATTGGTCAATTCGCTGAACAGCATCTGCCTCTCAGTGCCGAAGGCGACATAGTCCTTCAGATTCATCGAGAAGGCACCGACGGACAACAGCCCGCGCGGCATGAAGTACCACTCCAGGTTGGCGTCGAAGTTGGTAGAAACGACGGGGTTGAGATTCGGATTGCCGCCGCCGCCGGTCTTGTTCAGATCCGAGCCCCAGGACGAAGCACCCAGCGCGGAGAAGTCCGGCAGGGTCTGCGTCTGCGAGGCCGCGAAGCGGAACACCAAGTCGTCGCTCAGGTCGAACTTGATATTCGCGCTGGGCAGGACGCGGCTGTGGCTGTTGTTGGTGAACCTGCGGATCCACTGGCCGAACAAGCTGGAAACATCGGCGTTGGCCGGATCGGAGACCGCCTGGTACGAGCTGATGTCCTGGTCGATGTCGACATAGCGCAAGCCGACGTTGCCGCTCCAGTTGTCGCCGACGAAGTTGGCCTGCACGTACGCGGCGAAGTTCTTCTCTTCCACCTTCCACTCGGCGCCGTAGTTGTGGCGGCCGGTTGGACCATCGTTGTCGTGCAGCCAAGTCGAGTTATTGATGATCGCGTCCTTCAGCGCGCCCGGAGTGAAGTACCACAGGTTGCGCGGGAAGCTGCCGCCGACGTTGCTGGCGAAGCCGCTCGGGTACGAGCCGGTGGCGCCATTCTGCAGTGCGCTCCAGATGTCGCCTGGGCTCGCACCTTCCGGCGACTGTGCTTCTCGCGTGTGGTCGGCATAGCGCGCGCCGAAGTCGATCGACGAGAGCACGCCACTGTTGAAGTACTGGGTGAAGTCCGCGGTGAACCAGTCTTCGTCGTCCTTCGCGGTTACTTCCTGGTTGCCCCACGTGCCGAAACTGGTGACGCCGGCGGGGCTGATGTCGCCACCCACATTCCAGTCGAGCGGGGAACCGGCACCGTGGCTGGTCCAGTTGGCGCCACCGCCATTGGCCAAGGTCACCTCGGCGATGAACTGGCGAGGAGTCGAGCCTTCGCCACTAGTGGTGCCGACCTGGAATTTGGAACTCAGGTTGTCGTTGATCTGCCAGTCGGCGTCGAAGGTGACGTATTCGCTCTTGGCAGAAGCCTCGCGATAGATCATGTCGTAGACCGCGTAGTCGCGGCCGGGCTCGCCGGTGTACGTAGCCTGGGCCAGCACGCCGTCCTTCACTACATAGCCTGCGTCCGGTGCCTGGGCGCGGGCGAACGAACCGCCCCACATCATGAAGTTGCGGTTGTAGTTGTTGGCATCCATGTCCGAGCGGAAGCCGCTCAGACCCAGGGTCAGGTTATCGCTGGGCTTGAACTGCACTTCGATCAGGCCGCCCTTGCGCTCGCGGGTCTGTTCGAACAGGGTCGAGCCGAGCAAGCCCGGAACCCATACGCCGACCAAATCAGGATTGGTGGCGGCGACCGGGTCGGTGTCCGCGATCTGGAAGAAGCCGCCCGGGACTTCTTGGGCTTCGCGGCGCAGTTCGCGCTTCTGGCTAAACGCCTGGACCATCACACCGAAGGTGCCGGCGTCGTTCTTGTAGTTGAACAGCCCCGACAGCTGCGGATCGGTGGAGTCGGCCTGCTCGGCGTTGACAACGCCGATCGACGCCTCGGCGGTGATCTGGTCGGCGAATTGCAGCGGCTTGCGGGTAATGATGTTGATGCTGCCGGTGGTGCCGCCGTCCTGTAGCTTGGCCTGCGAGGATTTGTGCACTTCCACTGAGCTGACCAGCTCGGAAGGCAGCAAGGTGTAGCTGACGCTGCGGCCGACGTTGTTGCCCTGGCTGAGCACGAACCAGTCGGCTGAACCGACGGTATGGCCGTTGATCAGGGTCTGGGTCAGGCTGGGGCTGGTGCCGCGCAAGCTGACGCGGTCGGCTTCGTCGAAGCCGCCTTCGTCGGCGGAGGACGAGCTGATGTTCACGCCGGGCAGGCGCTGCAGGGTGTCGGCCACGTTGTGGGCCGGCAACTTGCCGACGTCTTCGGCGGTGACCACTTCGACGCGAGAGTTGGCTTCGCGCTTGGTATCCAGCGACTTTTCCATGCTGCCGCGAATACCGACAACGACCACCTTGTCCAGATCGGTGGCTTCCTGCTGCGCAGGCGCCTGTTCCTGCGCTTGAACGTGCGAGGCCATGCCGAGGCACGTCACGATGGCTGCGGATAGAACGGATTTACGGTAACTCATGATGTCTCTCCCATCATTCATTGAATTGAAATCGACTACGGGCCCAATCGCCCGCGGCCGTGCCTGATGCCTGTTCCCAAGGACGGTGCCGTTTTGCCGCACCCGCGCCGTCCGCCGATACCTGCGTCTGTGCCGACGCCTTCTTCAATCTCCGTTGCGTTGATCGAGATACCAACTGGCCGCGCCAATCACGCCCAGTTGTCCGTGCTCGACCAATTTCACGGGAATCCGCTCCAGTGCCTCGCGCATCGGTCCTTTGTTGAGGAACCTTTCGACGAAGCGGCTGTTCAACAGAAAATCGCGTATCTGCGGCAGGATGCCGCCGGCCAGGTACACGCCGCCTTGCACGCCGTACAGCAGCGCCAGGTCGCCGACCGCGCTGCCCAGCAGGCCGCAGAAAATTTCCAGGCTTTCGCGCGCCAGCGGGTCGCTGCCCGAGGTGGCGGCGGCGGTGATTTCGCCGGGTGTGGTGTAGATGGATTCGCGACCGCGCACCGCGCACAGCGCTGCATGCAGATTCATCAGGCCGGGACCGGACAAGGCGTGCTCGGTCGGCACGTGCGTGCGCTGCTTCAGCATTTCCGTCAGCAAGGCCATTTCGATCGCATTGCCGGCTGTCAGCGCGGCATGGCCGGCTTCCGTGGGCAACACCACCGCTTGCTTGCTGGTGGGAATCCATACCGCGGCGCCCAAGCCGGTGCCGGGTCCAAGAATCAGGATGGGTCCCCGCACGGGCGCGGTCGTTGGTCCGGTGAGTTGAAGCACCTGGCTGGCGTCGACCTGAGCGGCCGCGTGGGCTACCGCCTCGAAGTCGTTGACCAGCTTGAAATCGTCGAAGCCCAGGCGCCTACGGATCTCCTGCGGCGATAGCCGCCAGGGCAGGTTGGCCGTGATCACGGTGCCGTCTTCCAGCGGATAACCCGCGCTGGCGATGACGCCGTGCGCGACTCTGGCGCCGCTCAGCCCGGCCAGGAAATCTTCGATGATTTCGGTCAATCCAGCGTATTGCGCGCAGACGTACTTGCGGTACTCCAGCACCTTTACCCGGTAATTCGGATCCATGCTGGCGCTGACCAGACCGATCCGCACGTGGGTGCCGCCCACGTCGGCCGCGATAAACGCGCCGTCTTGGTGGCTCATGGCATCCATCGGTGTTGACTTGGCAATTGCGACCACACGTCTCCCCACCTGTCCGCTGACTTGGAGCGTCTTACCGCTCCCCCATTGCGGCCGGAGTGTGGGAGCGATTTGACAACGTTGTCAACACTCTGTCATGAAATAGGTGTGGGCCAGCGAGGTTTGCTGACAAATTTGTCACTAAGAGGCGGCTATCTGGTGAATTGGCTGTGTTTACACAAGTTTTCATTCATATTTACGGGCAAATGGGTCAGTCGCTGTGGACTTTATGCTGCATCGCAAGAACAACGAGAGTCCCGGACCACCCGATTTCTTCGCCAAAATGGCAGAAAAAGTGGTTTGCGGGAAAGATTTGTGACAACGTTATTCCCAGCTGAGGTTGCGCCTGCCGATTCGTCAGCCACCTCTCGCGCCAAGCCGATCCAAACCAGTAGGGGAGTCCTTTCGACATGACCGCCATCCAAGGCACGCGCCACACCGGTTCCATCGCCATCATCGGCGCGCTGTTTTTCATCATTGGATTCTTTACCTGGATCAACGGCCCGCTGATCACGTTCGTCAGGCTGGCCTTCGATCTCAACGAAGTGAACGCCTTCCTGGTGTTGATGGTGTTCTACCTGTCGTACTTCTTTCTTGCGTTACCCGCGGCGGCGTTGCTGAAAGTCACGGGCATGAAGAAAGGGCTGGCGGCTAGTTTGTTCGTGATGGCGATCGGTGCGGCGTTGTTCGGCGAGTTCTCCACTCAACGCTGGTATCCGGGTGCGCTGGGAGGACTGTTCGTCATTGGCGGCGGACTGGCGCTCTTGCAGACTGCTGTGAATCCTTACATCAGCATCCTGGGTCCTATCGAAAGCGGGGCCCAGCGCATCGCGGTGATGGGTATCTGCAACAAGGTCGCCGGCATGCTGGCGCCGCTGGTGCTCGGCGCGGTGGTGCTGCATGGCATCGGCGACCTGTCCACCCAGGTGGGCGCCGCCGACCCGGCTACCAAGGCGGCTCTGTTGAATGAGTTCGCCGCCAAGATCCACACGCCCTACCTGGTGATGGCCGGTGTGCTGGTGGTGTTGTCGATCGCGATCCTGTTTTCCCCGTTGCCGGAATTGAAGCCTTCCGAAGTGAACGCCGAGCGCAGTGCGGGCGGTGCCGCAGCTGGCCGGCGCAGTGTCTTTCAGTTTCCGCACCTGTGGCTGGGCGTGTTGTGCCTGTTCGTATACGTGGGTGTGGAAGTGCTGGCGGGTGATGCCATCGGCACCTACGGCAATGGCTTCGGCCTGCCGTTGGACGAAACCAAGTTCTTCACTTCGTTCACCCTGGGGGCGATGTTGTGCGGCTACGTGGCGGGTCTGATCGCCATTCCGCGCTTCATCTCGCAGGAACGCTACCTCAGCGTCTCGGCGGTGCTGGGGCTGTTGTTCGCTATCGGCGCCTTGCTGACCCAAGGCTATGTATCGGTTGGTTTTGTCGCCGCGCTCGGCTTCGCCAACGCCATGATGTGGCCGGCGATCTGGCCGCTGACAATCAAGGGCCTGGGCCGTTTCACCGAGACCGGATCGGCGTTGTTGGTCATGGGTATCGCCGGCGGCGCCATCATTCCCCAGCTGTTCGCCGTGTTGAAGCAGCATTACGATTTCCAGTGGGTATTTGCCGCGCTGACGGTGCCCTGTTATTTGTACATCCTGTTCTACGCGTTGTACGGCCACCGCGTCGGCACGGCAGACAAGACCGCTTTCACGCATGATGACCGCGTACCGGCCAAACAGTAGAAATCAGCATGCGCAGACCCACCATCAAGGATGTCGCCGAACGGGCGAAGGTTTCGTTGAAGACCGTTTCCCGGGTCATCAACAACGAGCCTTCGGTCATGCAGGGCACGCGTGCACGCGTGCTGCACGCCATCGCCGAACTGGACTACGAGCCCGACCAGTCCGCGCGCAATCTGCGTAGCGGTACGCCGTTCGTGATCGGGCTGGTCTACGACAATCCCAATCCGTACCACATCATCGGCGTGCAGAATGGTGTGCTGGCGGCCTGCCGCGAGACCGGCTTCGGGCTGCAGATACATCCCGTCGATTCCACCTCGCCATTGTTGGCGGAGGAGCTGGTGGAATTCGTGCAGCGCTCGCGGTTGGCGGGCTTGGTGCTCACCGCGCCGATGTCCGAGCGCATGGACCTGGTGAATGCACTGGCCGCGCGCGGCGTGAAGCTGGTGCGCATCATCGCCGCCACGGAAGACCCGCAGGATGGTCACGCTTGCGTCTATGTGGACGATCGCGATGCGGCCTACGAAATCACCGAGCACCTGATCCAGCTCGGCCATCAGCGGATCGGGTTTCTTTGGGGCGGATTGGCGCATCGCTCCAGTACCGAGCGCTACGCAGGCTACGAGCAGGCATTGAAGGATTACGGCATTACCGTCGACAAGCACTTGATCGTGCCCGGCGACTACACCTTCGACGATGGCTTTCGCGGCGCGCGACGGCTGCTGGCGCTGCGCGAACCACCCACCGCGATCTTCGGTTCCAACGATGAAATCGCCGCCGGCGTGCTGGCGGCCGCCAAGTCGGGTGGCATGAACGTGCCCTACGATCTGTCGATCGCCGGTTTCGAGGACAGCCCGTTTTCCCGGCAATCGTGGCCGCCACTGACCACCGCCAAGCAGGCTACCGAAGACATCGCCAAGCAGGCCGCGCGTTTGTTGATCGCCGGCCTGCGGCAAGACGCTTACGAAGATAATCCGTCCCCCGTGCACAACCAGGGCTTCGTGCCGCAGTTGGTCGTACGCGGGTCCACCGCACCGGTACGGCCGCGTTCCGAACGCAACGACCGTATCGATCGAACCGACCATTCCGACCGTACCGAACCCGCCTAATGACCGATCTCGCCACGCTTCCGGCCGCTACCGATACCCTGATGTTCCAGGAGGCGCAGCAAACCGCCGACGTCATCGCAACGCAATACGCCCGCAACCAAACGACCGTGCAGGCGCTAGCCGCGGAGCTACGCAGCAACCCTCCGCCGTTCGTGGTTACCTGCGCGCGCGGCAGTTCCGATCACGCCGCCACTTACGGCAAATACCTGTTCGAGACGCAGCTAGGCATCGTCACTGCCTCCGCCTCGCCTTCGGTCGGGTCGGTTTACGAGGCCAAACAGCAACTGCGTGGCGCGCTGTACCTGGTGATCTCGCAGTCGGGGAAAAGTCCGGACCTGCTGCGCAATGCGTCGGCCGCCGCCGATGCCGGTGCGCGCGTGGTCGCCATCGTCAACGCGGAAGACTCGCCGCTGGCCGCACTGGCCGATACCGTCATCCCGCTGCATGCCGGTCCCGAACGCAGTGTGGCCGCGACCAAAAGCTATCTGGGTTCACTCGCCGCGATCCTGCAATTGGCGGCGTACTGGAAGAACGAAGCACCACTGCTGGATGCGCTGCCGCAGCTGCCTGACAGCTTGCGCGCCGCCTGGCAGGCCGACTGGTCGCCGCTGACCGATGGTCTGGTCGATGCGCACAACCTGTTTGTGCTCGGTCGCGGACTGGGCCTTGCGGCCGCGCAGGAAGCGGCGCTGAAGTTCAAGGAAACCTGCGGTCTGCACGCGGAAGCCTACAGTTCGGCCGAAGTGAAGCACGGGCCGATGGCGCTGGTGGGCCCTGGTTTTCCTGTGCTGTGCTTCGCCCAGCCGGACGAAACCGAAGCCGGCACGCTGGCGCTGGCGCGTGAATTCCGCGGCCGCGGCGCGCAGGTGTGGGTCTCGTCCGAACATGGCGATCTGCCACTGGCTTCGGCGCCGCACCCCGCGTGTGCGCCGCTGCTGACCGTGCAGAGTTTTTACCGCGCCATCAATGCGCTGGCGCTCCGCCGTGGCCACAATCCCGACGTGCCGCCGCATTTGAACAAGGTGACCGAAACCGTATGAGCCGCATCGCGCTGATCAACGGCCAAGTACTGACCGTCGATGGTTTCGATCCCGGATGCGCCGTGCTGATCGAAGGCGATCGCATTGTGGCATTGGTTCCGCAGACCGAGCTGCCCGGCGATATCGCTCGCCATGATCTCGATGGTGCTTACTTGCTGCCGGGTTTCATCGACGCGCAGGTGAATGGCGGCGGTGGCGTGTTGTTCAACAACGCACCGACCGTTGAAGCCCTGCGCACCATCGCGCAGGCGCACCGCAGGTTTGGCACCACGGGCATGCTCCCCACGCTGATCAGCGACGATGTGGACGTGATGCGGAACGCAGTCGCGGCGGTGCACGATGCCATCGACCAGGGCGTGCCCGGCGTGCTGGGCATCCATCTGGAAGGTCCTTACCTGGCGCCCGCGCGCAAAGGCACGCACAACGCCGACAAATTCCGCATACCTGATGAAGCGGAAATCACGCTGGCCACCTCGCTGAGCAACGGCGTCACGCTGCTCACGCTGGCGCCGGAGCGGGTGCCGGCCGACAGCATCCGCGCGCTGGTCCAGCGCGGCGGGATCGTGGCAGCGGGCCATACCGCGGCCACATACGATGAAATCCGCGCGGGTCTGGCCGCGGGCATTCGCGGTTTTACTCACCTCTACAATGCGATGTCGCCATTGCAAGGTCGTGAGCCCGGTGCCGTCGGTGCCGCGCTGGAAGATCCCGACAGCTGGTGCGGCATCATTGCTGATGGTGTGCACGTGCACCCGGCCAGTTTGCGTGTGGCGTTGGCCGCCAAACCGCGCGGCAAACTATTCCTGGTCACCGACGCGATGCCGCCAGTGGGCGCGGACGATCCCAGCTACGAACTCTATGGCGAAGTCATCACCGTCCAGGACGGAGTCGTGCGCAACGCCGCCGGGGCACTCGCAGGCTCCGCGCTGGACATGCTGACCGCGGTGCGCAACACGGTGAAGTTGTTGGGACTTCCGCTGGAAGAAGCAGCACGCATGGCAGCGACCTATCCGGCGGACTTCCTGGGTTTGGGCAAAACCCACGGCCGTATCGCATCGAACTATCACGCGGACCTGGTAGCGCTGGATGCCGATTTGCAGCTGAAAGCCACTTGGATCGGCGGCAGCCGTCAGACGCATTGAGAAAGCCGCTGTCCATGTAGAGCGGAGCTTGCTCCGCTGCTTTTGCTCGGTGCTACGAGACACCTTTAACGGTTATTCGCTATCGCCTGCCGTTGCGAGGGCCCAATTGCTACTGTCTCCTTGCTACCGCGGGGCGCAGCTCCGCTCTACGTTTCTCCAGGAGGGGCGTGAATACGCACACAGGGTTCCTGCTAGGGAAAAACATGGCGAACTATAATTCCCCACCCATGCGTTTCAACTCGGTCGATACGCTGCGCGGCATCACCGTCGCCGCGATGCTGCTGGTGAACAATCCAGGCGACTGGGGTCACGTGTACTGGCCGTTGCTGCATGCGCAATGGCATGGCATTACGCCGACTGACCTGATCTTTCCATTTTTCCTGTTCATCGTCGGCGTATCGATCGCGCTGGGCATTGTGCCGCGCGTGGAGACGGGAGCGGATCCGGCCACGTTGCGCCGGACCATCTGGATACGCGCGGCGAAGATCATCGGCCTGGGTTTACTGCTGCATCTGCTGGCGTTCTGGTTGCTGGACAAGCCATGGTTTCGGCCCTGGGGCGTGCTGCAACGAATCGGTCTTTGCTTCGCCGTGGCGGGCATGGCCGCTCTGTATGTGCGGCCACGGGCACAATGGATCTTCATCGCCGTCGCGTTGCTCGGATATTGGGCGCTGTTGGCGGTGAGTGGCGGCTATGTACCACTGACGAATCTCGCCAGCCGTATCGATGCCGCATTGCTGGGACCGATGGCCTACCAGTTCGACGCAGCCACGGGCCGGGGCCACGAGCCAGAGGGCCTGCTGAGCACGCTGCCGGCGATCGCGACGACACTGCTGGGTTTGCGTGCGGGCGAATGGCTGCGTCACGCACAGCTGTGGCGTTTACTGGTGATCGGCGTGGCTTTGTCGGTGATGGGATGGTTGTGGGCGCCGCTGTTTCCGATCAACAAGAATCTATGGACGTCTTCGTACGTGCTGCTTACCGGTGGCTGCGCCATGCTGGCGCTCGCGCTGAGCCATGTTCTGATTGATCGCTATCGCTGGCCGGCGTGGGGACGCAGCTTCGGCGTCAACGCGATAGCGGCTTATGCCGGTTCCGCCGCCATGGTCTTGCTGTTCGCCGGGCTGGGTTGGTGGGAGCCGATATACCGCGTCGGGTTCGCGAACTGGATGACCCCGCTATTCGGGCCATATCTGCCCTCGCTGGCATTCGCGTTGACGTTCGTGCTGTTCTGGTGGGGCGTTGTCCGCTGGATGGATCGGCACCGCTGGTACCTCAAGGTATGACGTAGGTCGGGGGCCACGGCCCCGACGCCGTCGGTGTTCGGCGGCTGTTGTAGCATCCGTTGGTCCCAGCTTGCCCATCACGCTTTTCTCCAGCGTGTTGCGGTAAAACGGCCAGCAGCTCCTCTCACGCAGCGAGCCTCACCATGACGCTAAACCTCTCAACGATCGCTGGCCTGGTGCTTTTACTGGCCGGCTGCAACGGCGCCGTCAGTGTCGAATCCGCCGGCGTAGATTCGAAGGCCTCCGCTGATTCCGCCGAATTCAGCGATGTTTCTTTCATCAGCGTGCGTAGGGCCGACGAAACACCCCCGCCCGCTGCGGTATCTCCTCCGCCTGCGACGGCCAACGCCATGGCGGCTGCGGTGCCACAGGTGACGGGAGGACCGAACCCCGCGCGGCGGATTCCCAACCCACCATTTGTCAGCGCGGAAGTGGCGCGGTTCAACGAACCCTGGGCGATGACCTTCCTGCCTGACGGACGCCTGCTGGTCACCGAAAAAAACGGGCGGTTACGGTTGTTGAATGTCGCCACGCGCCAGGTCGGTGAGATCACTGGCGTGCCTACGGTGGCTTATGGCGGGCAAGGCGGATTCGGAGACATCATCCTGCATCCCCAGTTCGCTGCGAACCGGTGGGTATATCTCAGTTATGCCGAGGCGGGGACGAATAACACCCGCGGCGCGGCGGTGGCACGCGCGCAGTTGATGTTGGATACCAGCGGCAACGGCGGCAGCCTGTCCAATCTGCAGGTGATCTGGCGGCAGACACCCAAGGTCACGGGCGAGGGCCATTACAGCCATCGGCTCGCGTTCGACGGTGAAGGCAAGCTGTGGATCACTTCGGGCGATCGGCAGAAAATGACGCCAGCGCAGGATATGCAGTCGCTGCTGGGCAAGCTGGTGCGTTTGAACGATGACGGCTCCGTTCCCGCCGATAATCCTTTTGCCGCTCAAGGCGGCGTGGCGGCTCAAGTGTGGTCGCTGGGGCACCGGAACATGCTGGGGTTGGATTTCGATGCCCACGGCAGGTTGTGGGTGCACGAGATGGGACCGGCGGGCGGCGACGAACTGAACCTGATCGAGCGCGGTTCTAACTATGGCTGGCCCATCGTTTCCCAGGGGAATCATTACGACGGCACACCCATCCCACGGCACGACACGCGGCCGGAATTCAATGCGCCGGAAGCGTGGTGGACGCCGGTGATCGCGCCCGCGGGTTTCATCATCTACTCCGGCGATATGTTTCCTTACTTCCGCGGACATGGATTCATCGGCGGACTTGCTTCGCAAGCGCTGATCCGCGTTGAAATCACCGGTATACGAGCACGGGAAGCTGCGCGCTATCCCATGGGGCGTCGTATCCGTGAAGTGGAGGAGGGACCGGATGGTGCGATCTGGTTGCTGGAAGATGGAGCCGACGCGCGGCTGTTGAAGCTCACGCCGAATGTGGGTGGGTAGTTTGAGAGCGGGATGTGGGAGCAGGAAGCTCAGCTCTTACGTTCTCATTCTTTGCAAACCCAATTGGCGCTGAGTCTCAGCTCCTGTCTTTTTCGCAAGATTTGGAACTCATCACGCTCGCAAAAGAAGCCGGAGGCTCTTTCCCTTCTCCCTCCGGGAGAAGGTGCCCGGAGGGCGGATGAGGGAATA
Organism: Pseudoxanthomonas sp. UTMC 1351; assembly: GCF_040948865.1. NCBI lineage: Bacteria > Pseudomonadati > Pseudomonadota > Gammaproteobacteria > Lysobacterales > Lysobacteraceae > Pseudoxanthomonas > Pseudoxanthomonas sp. UTMC 1351. The sequence goes on from NZ_JAVGJT010000009.1 coordinate 291,515, forward strand.
GCAATGACTCGCCACCGTCCTTTTGCTACAAGCGGATACCTCATTCCCTCATCCGTCGCTGCGCGCCACCTTCTCCCGGAGGGAGAAGGGAGCTGAGATTCGAGCTAATTGGGTTTGCAAAGAATGAGAAGGTAAAACCTGAGCTCTCTCGCTTCCCGATTCCGCTCTTTATTACCGGGTTCCCCGCGCCCTCGCAATTGCCGCAATCCTCGCCTTCCTCACCGCCTCTCCAATCTCCGGTCCGCTCAGTTCCGGATCCACCACATCACGCGCATTGATTGCCATCGCGGCCGCATGCAGCCGCTGCAGTTCGCGCCCTTGCGAATAGTCGGCATCTTCGCTGCCCAGGCGGCCGCGCTTGTCGGCTTCGCAGACCAGCGCCAATTGCGCGATGCGGTCGGGTTTGCGAAAGGCATCGCAGCGCGCCAGCAATTCGAACACGGTGACGTCGCGTAACTCCGTCAGTCGGTGGACGTTGAGATGCTCGCGACAGGCCATGACGGCGAGATCGCGATGTTCCAACGGCACCTTTAGTCGTTCGCACAGCGCCAGCACCGGCTTTACGCCCGCGTGCTCGTGACCGATGTGCTTGGGCAGCACGTCGGTGGGCGTCAGTGCTTTACCCAGGTCGTGCGTCAGCGCCGCAAAGCCGATCACGGCATCGCCGGGCGCCAGCTTCGCGGCCATGTCGCTGACCATCTGCTGATGGATGCCGGTGTCGACTTCCGGGTGGAATTCCGCGCGCTGCGGTACACCGTAGAGCGCATCGATTTCGGGCAGGATGGCGGCCAACGCTCCGGCTTCGCGCAACGTCGCCAGGAATGCGGACGGCTGCGCCGAAGCAAGCGCCCTCCGCAGTTCCTGCCAAACGCGCTCCGGGACCAGTGCATCCAGTTCGCCGCTGGCCGTCATTTCCTTCATCAGCGCCATGGTTTCCGGCGCCACGCGAAACCCCAGCGGCGCGAACCGGGCCATGAAACGTGCCGCGCGCAGGATCCGCAGCGGATCCTCGGCGAAAGCGAGACCGACATGCCGCAGCAGGCATGCCTGGATATCGTCGGCGCCGCCATAGGGGTCGATCAGATTTCCGGTTTCGTCCTGCGCCATCGCATTGATGGTGAAGTCGCGCCGCTGCAGATCTTCCTCCAGCGTCACCGACGGATCGGTGTCCACCACGAAACCGCGGTAGCCGCGCCCGCTCTTTCGCTCGGTCCGGGCCAGCGCGTATTCCTCGCCGGTTTTCGGGTGCAGGAATACGGGGAAGTCCCGACCTACCGGCTTGAAGCCCTGCGCCAGCATCTCTTCCGGCGTGGCGCCGACCACGACGTAATCACGGTCGCCGGGCTCGATGCCCAACAAACGATCACGAACAGCGCCACCGACAAGATAGGTCTTCATGGCGACATGATGCCGGAATGTCTCGCGTCGTAGGAGCGGCCTTCGCTGTTGTAGGAGCGGCGTCCCGCCGCGAGCTCTTGATTTTATTGGGGGCTACCAAAGTTTATCGGCCGCCAAAGGAAGAGCTCGCGGCGAGACGCCGCTCCTACCGTCGCACGGACTAGCTTTTGGGCGCCTGCGCCGTCGGACAAACAAACGCTTTTCGCTTGGCATTGACGCGGCCCAGCATGCGGTCGGTGACCGGCAGGGCGTTGCCGTTAAGACGCCAATCGTAGATCACGCTGAAGGCGAGCACGCGTGCGACGTATTCGCGCGTTTCGCGGTAGCTGATCGTTTCGATCCAAAAATCAGGGTCGTAATTAGGGCGTTGCGATTGCCAACGTGCGGTCGGTGTGGGGCCGGCGTTGTAAGCAGCAATAGCGACATACGGCACGCCGTATTTGTCTTCCATTTGGCGCAGATAGGCCGTGCCCAAGGCGATGTTGGTATCCGAGTCGTACAAGCTGGCTGCGCCACCCCATGGCAGGCCCAGCCGTTTGGCAACCGCAGCGCCGGTACTGGGCAGCACCTGCATCAGGCCCATCGCGTTGGCGCCGGATCGCGCCTTCGGGTTGAACACACTTTCGGCGCGGATTTCGGCGGCCACCCAAGCCGGATCCAGGCCATGCTTGCCGGCTTCGCGGCGGATGGTTTCGCCGTGATGCAGCGGAAAGCGCAGTTCGTACAGGCGCAGTTCGTCGGGTGCTTTGCCCAACGAGAACACGGCGCGGTCGAACCAGCCGTTGTCGCGCGCCACTTCCACCGCGATTCGCCGTTGCGTGTCGTCGAAACGCGATAGCGCGTCGTTCCACTCGCTGGTCGCCCAACCGGGGCGCTCCAGCTTCCATAACTCCATGGCACGCACGATGGCAGCATCACGCGCGACGGTATTCTTCGCCTGCGCCGAGTCCTTGGGCGTCCAGGCGCATAGCGCATATGGTTGACCGATGCGATCGGCCGCCAAAAAGCCGTGGAAGGTCGCCGATTGCGCCGCCTCGCGATACAAGCGTTGTGCTTCTGCCTTGTCGCCCGTCTTTTCCTCCAATCGCGCTTCGAAATAGCGCCAGCGCGAATCGGTGCGCAGCTTCGCCGGCATCTTGCGTAGTGCCGTCAATGCAGCACGCCAATCGCCGCGCGCCAATGCTTCGCGAACCCGCCATTCGTGCAGGTTGTTATCGAAAGCTACTTCGGGCACCTCGTTCAACCGCCGCGCCGAATCCGGCTCGTACGACGCCACGGTCCACAACGCGATCTGGTTCAGCACTTGCCCGCGTTCGGCTTCGTTCATGCCCAAGGCGTTGGCATATTGGGGCAGTTGCCGTTCGGCAGCAGCGGGATCTTTCGTCGCCAGCCGTGCCAGGCCAACCGCGGCCATCTTGCGGCTGCGTTCGGTCTTGGGCCATTGCAAGGCGCGTGGATGCACGCCGTCGATGAAGGCCGCGTAGTCGTTCGCCAAGGCGGCTTCGCCGCTGGGCAGGCCGCGCGCCGCATGACGCATCGATGCGGTCTGGCGTTCGGCGGCGGCCGCATCGATGCGTTCCCAGCGTAGTGCCGCAGGCAGTGCCTGCTTGTTGGCCAGCAGTGCGAACACCGGATCGCAGATGTCGGGCAGCGGCTTGATGCCTTTGCGCCAGACGTCCTGCGCATCCTTGACCCATTGCGCGTCGGCATGGCCCAGCGCCTGTCGCGCGTTCAACTCCGCACATTGCAAAGTGAGGTTGCTGGTCGGTTTCCAATGGGCGCGGAAGGTCGGCCAATCCTGGCGACGCGACAGCGCCGACAGCCACAGGTTACGAAAGGCCTCGGCCACCGCCTGGCCTTCGTAGCGTTTGAGGAACGCCTGTGCCTGCGCGGTGCCGAGCGTGTCGATGTTGCGCTTCAGCCCAGTGAATTCCACCCAACCGTAAAGCGGATGAGACACGATGTCGCGGTATTGCGCGGCATCGAATTGACCACGCTCCGCGGCTTCCAATGCGGCGCGTATGCGCGGCCGTTGCGCGTCCAGGTTTTGTGCCTGGACGGGCAAACAAGCGAGAAGTGTGCTGGCGAGAAGGCCTACGAAGAACCTGTTCACGATCCGTCGCGAGCGACTGCCGAGCGCAGCAGGATCATGAGCAGATTCTAAGAGAGCGGTGGCAACGAGTACGATGTCGGGCTTGTGGCGAGTCATGCACGGAATATACCGAAGCCGGCTGAACGCGCACGTCGATGGAGCTCTTGAGGAGATTGCGTTTGGACGGATTTTGGATTTTTCCTCTGCTCGGCATCGTCGCAGGATTATTGGCGGGATTGCTGGGCATCGGTGGCGGTCTGGTGTTGGTGGCGGCGTTGGTCTGGTTGCTGCCGTTGTATGGCATTCCTCAGGAAGCGGCGATGCATGCGGCCTTGGCCAGTTCGTTGGCCAGCATCGTGTTGACGGCGACATCGTCGGCGTATTCGCATCACCGCCGCGGCAGTGTGCTCTGGCCGACCGTCGCATGGATGGTGCCAGGCTTGTTGCTGGGCGGATGGCTGGGTAGTGACCTGGCGGTCTATCTGGATGGCGACGTCCTGCGTTGGATCGTTGCGAGCTACTGCTTTATCGCGGGTGCGCAGTTGGCCTTCGGCAAGCCTCGGGTGAGCGTTGACAATAAGCCGGTGGAGCCACCGCGCGGATGGCTGATGACCACCGCCGGCACAGCGATCGGCGCGGTGTCGTCGGTGGTGGGTATCGGTGGCGGCAGTATGACCGTGCCGTTGCTGGTGTGGCGCGGGGTGGCGCCAGTCAAGGCAGTGGGCACCTCCAGCGCCGGCGGCGTCGCCATCGGTCTGGCCAGCGCCTTCGGCTATGCGATGCACGCGCCCGCGGGTGCTTTGCCCAGTCACGCCATCGGCTACATCTATTTACCTGCCGCGATCGGCGTGGCGGTGGCTTCGGTCTTCGCAGCTCCGTACGGCACACGGCTGGCTCATTGGATCAGCGGGGCCGCGTTGAAGCGGGTATTCGCACTGTTCATGGTGGTCATGGGCCTGAGCATCGCTATTGCAGGCCGTTAGGTCGGGTCATCACTCCTTGGGTCGCCGCGTGCTTACTGCCCTCCGCAGTTGACCGTCTGTCGGGCCAAGAGGGTGAATTGAAGCGAAATCACTACTACATTCAGCTAATCATCACGCCATCTCTTTACATTTTGTTTACAACTCTTAGTTCGGTCATCGGAAGGACCAAGCGCCGGTGGCCAACCATTCACCCACCAGGAGAGAGAGATGAAGTTGAAGCTACGAAAATCGCGGATGGCGCTTGCCATTCATTGCAGTCTTTTGCTTGCTTTGCCCGCTGTTGCCCTGGGGCAGGACACGCCACCGGACCCTACGACACTCGATGCTGTCACCGTCACCGGCAGCCGCATCAAGCGCTCTGAAATCGAAGGGCGTGTGCCCGTCCAGACGCTGACCCGCGAGGACATCGACCGCAGTGGCATGACCTCGATCAGCGAGATCCTGCAGGAGCTGAGTGGTTCGGGTTCGGCGCTCAACACCAAGTTCAACTCATCGGGCAATTTCGGCTTCTCTCCCAACGGCGATGGCGTGGGTGCGGGTTCGGCGCAAGTAGACCTGCGTCACCTCGGTCCAAAGCGCGTGCTGGTACTGGTCGACGGCATGCGCTGGGTCAACGAATCTTCCGCATCCGGCGTCAGTGCGGCGGTGGATCTCAACACCATTCCGCTTGCGCTGGTGGAGCGAATCGAAGTGCTGGAGGACGGCGCTTCCTCGCTATATGGTTCCGACGCGATTGCCGGTGTCGTCAACATCATCACTCGCCGCAACTTCGACGGTGGTCAGGTCACGCTGAACTACGGGCAATACGACAAGGGCGACGGTCAGATTTCTGGCGCCGACTTTGCCTGGGGCACCAATACCGACCGCAGCAACCTGTTCCTGAGCTTGAGCTACACCAAGCAGGATGAAGTCAGATCTTCTGATCGCAGGATCTCGTCGATCCCGATCCAGGGCGGCAGCTCGCGTGTCCCCGGCGGCATGTTCTCGTTCCGGGACCCGAATGACGTCGCATACCTGCTGACCACCAACGCGGGTCTCAGCAATCCCACCTACACACCCAACCTGCCGGATTGCGACAGCGGCGTTCCGCGTACCGACGGATTCCACTGCTTCGATTTCGCCAACGATGCGTACAACTACGCGCCCTTCAATCTTCTGATCACGCCTTCCGAACGCATGGGCGTATACGGCCAGTACCGCTTCCAGTTCACTGAGCAGACCGAGTTCTACGTCAAGGCACTGTTCAATCGGCGCGAGTCCACCAATCAGGCTGCGCCGGAGCCGATCGATCTCGGCCCGGGCGCCGGCACCACCTATGCCGCGGACATATTCATCCCCGCCAACCACCCGTTCAATCCGTTCGGTTTCGACCTGGACGGTCGCGAAGGCGGAAACGTCGACACGATTCGTCGACGTCCCTCCGAAGGCGGGCCGCGCATCTTCGAACAACAGGTGGACACGCAGTATTTCGCCGCCGGCCTGGAAGGTTCATTCGGTGGCGACCGCCAGTTCTACTGGGACGTCAACGCCGCGTACAGCAAGAACGAAGCCGATCAGGCCAATCGCGGCAGCTACAACGCGCGCAATATCGCCATTGCCTTGGGTGATCCTGCGGTATGCGCCGCGACAGCAGGATGCACGCCGCTGGATATCTTTGGCTTCAACACCATGACGCCTGAGATGCTCGCCTACATCAGTCCGCTGTTCCGCGACCGCAGCGAGCAGGAGCTGTCGCAGTTCACCGCCAACCTCAGCGGCAACCTGTTCCCCACTTGGGCGGGCGATGTCGAATTCGCCACCGGCTACGAATACCGCAAGTACGAAGGCAGCTATAGCCCGGATCCGCAGACCGTCGCCGGCGAATACAACGGCGTGCCTTCGCTGCCCACCTCCGGTAGCTACGATGTCAACGAAGTCTATGTGGAGTTGAACGTGCCGCTGTACGCACAGGAAGGCGGCAGCGGGAAGCTCGACTTGAGCTTGGCCGGGCGCTATTCCGACTATTCCACCTTCGGCGGCGAATTCACGCCGAAGTATGGCCTGCGCTGGCAGGTGGCTGAAGACCTAGTGTTGCGCGCCAGCTATGCCGAAGGCTTCCGCGCGCCGTCCATCGGTGAACTGTACGGTTCGCAGAGCCGCTTCGACGCATTGCTGGTCGATCCGTGCCTGGTGCCGCCCAGCGCACCGCCGGGTTCCACCGCGCCGATCGCCTGCCCGGGCGTTCCTGCCGGTGCGCGCCAGAACGATCCGCAGATTCCCGTCCTGACTGGTGGCAATCCGGAGCTGCAGCCGGAGCGCGCGCGGAGCTTCAGCGCGGGATTGGTGTTCAGCCCGTCATTCGCCGCGGACACAAGTTGGTCGGACAGGTTGGACTTTGAGGTGACGTTCTACCGGCACGATCTGGAAGGCGCTATCCAAGCCATCGACGCGCAAACGCAACTCGACTTGTGCGCCACTACGCAATTGCCGCAATACTGCACCGGCATCAACCGCCTGGCTTCCGGCGAGATCGATACCTTCGCGAACTTCCTCGTCAACCTGGGTTCGATCAAGACCGACGGCTGGGACGCGGACGTGTTCTGGACGTTGCCAGAAACCAGCGCGGGGCGTTTCAAGCTGAGCTGGCAGAACACCTTCGTGACGCGCTTTGAGGCACGCGGTGCCGGCGGACAACTGCAACCGCAGGGGCCCGGCATCGTCGTCAACGACACTGCCATTCCCGAGTGGACGTCCACCGCCACGTTGGATTGGAAACTCGGCGACTGGAACGCGGCCTGGAGCATCCGCCATCTCTCCGAGATGGAAGAAGCCTGCCTGGCCGCGGATCCCGCCGAGTTCTGCGATACGCCGACCAGCAACACCTTGGCCGCGACGACCTATCACGATCTGCAGTTGGGGTACGACTTCGACTGGATGAAAGGTCTGCAACTCACCGCGGGCGTGAACAACCTGTTCGACGAAGATCCGCCGGTGTGCACCTCGTGCTCGCTCAATGGCTATGAAGCATCCACCTACGATATCCCGGGTGGCCGCTTCTTCTATGTGCGAGCGAATCTGCGGTTCTGAGAAAGGTTGATGCCATCAACGAGAAAAGCCGGCCTGATGGCCGGCTTTTTTTGGAGTCTGTTGAAAGTCGGCACCGATTTCTTCTGAGCCGAGATTCTATGCTGATGATCAATCCGTCATGGCGACATAGCATCCTTGTGGGAGTGGTGGGGGGG
>NZ_JAVGJT010000010.1:0-63400 GCF_040948865.1 Pseudoxanthomonas sp. UTMC 1351
TTGTAGAGCCGAGCTTGCTCGGCTGCTCTTCTGTCAACGCAGCGCCGCCGCCGGAACATCGATACTCAACGCGAGCGCTAAATGATCGGAATTGGCGGCCGGCAATGCGCGGGTACCGTCGATGCCCAGATCGGCACTGACCAGGATGTGGTCGATGGCGCGCTGCGGACGCCAGCTGGGGAAAGTGGGAATGCAGATCTTGGGCGGCTGCAGGCGCGTGCGCTTGTACAGCACTTCCATTTCCGGTGTTTCGGGAACGCAGTTGAAATCACCCATCAGCACCGCATGCGGATGATCCGACAGCAATTCGGCGATGAAGGCCAATTGCGCGCGACGCGAAGTTGCACCTAATGAAAGATGCGCCACCGCCACCGTCAGGCCTTCCCGGCCACTGCCAAAGCGCGCCAGCAAAACACCACGGCCGCTGATGCGGCCGGGCAGGGAATGGTCGGCGACTTCCACCGGTTCCAGCTTGCTCAGCAGGCCATTGGCGCTGGAAGCCACACGCCCGACACTGCGGTTGGGCTGATGGCTCCAATAGTCGAAGCCGGCACGCTCGGCCAGGTAATGCGTCTGGTTGGTGAAGCCCGAGCGCAGACTGCCGGGATCGGCTTCCTGCAGACCGACGATGTCGTGCTCGCCGGCCAGCTGCGCAATGACATCCAGACTGCCACGCTTGTTACCGGTGGGCAGCGCATGCGACCAGCTGCGGGTTACATAGTCGCTGTAACGGCGCGTGCTGGAGCCGGCCTGGATATTGGCGCTGAGCAGCCGAAGGCGTCGCTGGTCGGGCGTCGTGGTCATGAAAAGGACGAAGGGGAAGGGGAGGGGAGCCCCTTACTTGGCCGCGCGCTCCATGGCGATCAGATGATCGGCGATGCGCAGCACATCGGCGTAGCTGTTGCCGCCGGTCACGCGATATTTGCCGTTCACTACGATGGAAGGCGTGCCTTCGACACCGCTCTTCATGGCGAATTGCTTGGCCCGGTTGACCTGGGCATCGACGCCAAAACTGTTCATCAGCGCCTGGAATTCCTTCGCATCCACGCCATAGCCAGCATAGAAGGCCGCCACTTTGGCGGGATCGGGCGCTTGGCCTTCGCCGGGCAGGCTGCGTTCCAGATGGATCTTGGTGAACACGGCGTCGTGGGTCTTTTCCACCAGGCCCTTGCTCTCGGCCGCATAGAACGCCTTGGCGTACGGCATCCATGTCGCCGCAAAGGCCACGGGCACGTAGGTCAGGCGAACGTCGGCGGGCTGCTTCTTCTTCCACGCCGCCACGTCAGGAGCGAATCGGGCGCAGGCCGGGCAGACATAGCCGAATACTTCCACCACTTCGATCTTGCCGTTCAACGGCGCATAGGGCTGGCCGTTGGGGATTTCCACGTAGTCCTTGCCCAGCACCGGCGCCGGACCTTCAGGCGGCGCGACCGGGGCGGAAGCGGCGGGTGCCGCGCCATCGGTGGCAGCATCCTGCGCAGGCGCTTCGCCAGCGGCGGTTGCCGGAGCGGCAGTGTCCGCCGGCGCAGCCGGGGCGCTATCAGCGGCCGGGGCTGTTTCGGCCGACGGGGTGGACACGTTTTCGGATCCGTCGTTCTTTCCGGTGCAGGCGGTCATCAACGGCAGCAGGACCAGCATCGTCAGCAAGGCACGGTATTTCATCACGCGAACTCCATAGGAGAGGAAAGACGCCGCAACCGGCAAGCCGCCGCGGCCAAGGATTCGATTCTGCATGGCGGACCGCTGTCGCGCCATGACGGGGTTCACTTGCCTGCTTTGCCGCTGGCGCTGCGTTCCCGCGCGACCAGCTGATCGGCAATGCGCAGCATGTCGTCGTAGTTGCGGCCGCCGGTCACCCGGTACTTGCCGTTGACGATGATGCTGGGCGTGCCTTCCACGCCAGCGGCCGTGACAAACGCGCGCGAGCGCTCCACGCGCCCGTCCACGGCCGGGCCGTTCAGCGTACTGATGAATTTCTTGCGGTCCACGCCATGGCCAGCGTAGAAACCGGCGATCTCATCCGGCGTGGCGTTCTGGATGGGCAGAGCGTTGCGTTCGTGCAACGCCTTGAACATATCGGCATGCGTCTTGTTCAGGACACCCAGTATTTCCGCCGCGTAGTAGGCGCGCGCATAAGGAATCCAATACCCGCCGAAAGCCGCCGGTACCGGCGTGAAGCGGACGTACGAAGGCTGCTTGCGCTTCCACGCACTGATGATCGGCTCCAGATGCGCGCAATGGATGCAGGTGTAGCCGAAGACTTCCACCACCTCCACTTTGCCGTTGAGTGGCGCGAACGGCTTGCCATCGGGAATGACGACGTAATCCTTTCCTTCGACCAAGGCTGGAGCGGCGGCCGGTGCCGCGCCAGCAACCATTGGTAACAGGGCAAGCAACAGCAGAAGCAGGCGGGATTTCATCTGATTTCTCCGGGGGCAGAAAAAGAAACGCCGGCCATGATCGGGCCGGCGTAATGAACAGGAGCGTATGGCTAAGACCTTACGTGAGGCTGTAAGTTCCGCCGCCTGCTTGCTCAGCCTTTCTTGGCGTTGCCAGCTTTGGCGACCGCCTCATCGTCGGCGCGGTCGTGCAGACCTTGCAGATAACTAGCCAGCGCCTGGATTTCCTGGTCGCTCAGTGGCGCGGCGACCTGGGCCATGATGTGGAAAAGAGCCGGGTCTTTCTGGGTGGTGGTGCCGGCCCGGTATTCCTGCAGGCGGCGCACGGTGTAGTCCTGCATCTGCCCGCCGACATGCGGGTAGGCCGGGCCTGGGTTGCCGGCGCCAGCGGGGCCATGGCATGCCAGGCAGGCGGGTACGCCGCGGGATGCATCGCCGCCGCGATAAAGCTTCTGGCCCACTTCGTAGAACTTCATGTCCTTGTAGGGGCCATCGGCGATCACGCTGTCGTCGGACAGTCCTGCGCCGGCCTTCTGGGTGGCGAAATACGCGCCCACGTCGCGCATGTCCTGCGCGCTCAGGGTCTTCGCAAACGGCGCCATCACCGCGGCCATCCCGGTGTTGCGCTCGCCCGAGGCGAACAGCGCCAGCTGGTGGGCCATGTAGCGCTCGCTCTGGCCGGCAATGCGCGGGTACTGCGGATCGGTCGGGTTGCCGTCCGCGCCATGGCAGGCAGCGCAGGCGGCGGCCTTGGTCTGGCCGGCCTTGGCGTCGCCCCAGGTGGTCTTGCTTAGATTGATGTCCAGCGGCGCGGTTTCCACCGGGGCGTTATCCGGCACCGGAACGACGGTGGTTTGTGCAAATGCGACCGCACCGACAGCCACGATGGCCAGTCCGGCGAGTCCCATAACGCGAGCGTGGCGCATGCTAGAGCTCCGTGAACCAATGACAAAGCGGCACCGAATGGCAGCCGCGAAACCCGCGAATTATGGTCGCCAGGGGGCCGTGGGGTCAATTGAAGACAGGCGACAGCAGGCCCACGGCCGTCGCAAAGCGGCCCGCCACGGTGCTGAGCGTGCCATCCTAGTGCGATGTCGAACCTCCTCAATAGCGCGCATTACCTGCTTTCGGCCCACAACACTCGGCAGTTGCCGGCCGATGGTGGGTACGAAGTCGCCTTCGCCGGCCGTTCCAACGCCGGCAAGTCCAGCGCCCTGAACGCCCTGGCCAATCACAACGCGCTGGCCCGTGTGTCGAAGACACCCGGCCGTACCCAGCAGTTGGTCTTCTTTGAAGTGCGGCCCGAGCGCTACCTGGTAGACCTGCCCGGCTACGGCTACGCCAAAGTCCCGCAGGACCTGCAGGCACACTGGCAAGCCTTCCTCGATCAGTACTTCCGCACCCGCGAGGCATTGAGAGGTCTGGTGGTGGTGATGGATATCCGCCACCCGCTGCGGGACTACGACCGCCAGATGCTCACCTATGCCGTCAAGCGCGGCCTCCCCGCGCACGCACTGCTGACCAAGGCCGACAAGCTGGGGCGCGGTCAGCAGGGCAACGCCATGCAGGCGGTGAAGAAAGAACTGTTCTCGGCATTCGGCGACACCGTCAGCCTCCAGACGTTCTCCGCCGAATCCAGGCAAGGCGTGGAAGAAGCGCGCAAGGTGGTGGCGGATTGGCTGGAGTTGACACCAAAAAGCACGGTCGACGACAACACGTAGGGCGGGCTCAAGCCCGCCGAATGGCCGCACCAGATCGCAAGCTCATCCGCCAAGAGTTTCCGCAGAACGAGCGCCTCCAGGCGTCTACTCGACCAAGACACATAAGGCGGGCTCAAGCCCGCCGAATAGCTGTCCATGGAATACAGCAGCCTTTTGGCGGCAACGATCGCGTGCAGCCGAGCGGCTATAGTGCCGATCTTGCGGTGGGGGCGCTTCATCCCCACATCGGTCCACCTACTTAATTGCGCGAGCCAGCCCTTGTCGAGCCCCAGCCACGTCGCCGATACGCCGATCACTCAACGCGCGCAATTGGTGGAATACATCGCCTCGGGCGAAAAGCCGGAATCCGATTGGCGCATTGGTACCGAGCACGAGAAATTCGGCTTCCAGCTGGACGATCTGCGTCCGCCGGCTTTCGACGGCGAACGGGGCATCGAAGCGTTGCTGAAAGGCTTGACGCGCTTCGGCTGGGAAGCCATTGAAGAGCGTATTGGAGAAGGACCGGCCCGAGTCATCGCGCTACACAAAGACGGCGCATCGGTGACCCTGGAACCGGCCGGCCAGCTGGAGCTTTCCGGTGCGGCGGTGGAAGACATCCACCAGACCTGCAAGGAAGTGGGCACGCACCTGAAGGAAATGAAAGCCGTCGCCGATGAGCTGCAGCTCGGCTTCCTGGGCATGGGCTTCCAACCCAAGTGGCGTCGCGAAGACATGCCCTGGATGCCCAAGGGTCGCTACCAGATCATGAAAAGCTACATGCCCAAGGTCGGCAAGCTGGGCCTGGACATGATGACCCGCACGTGCACCGTGCAGGTCAATCTGGACTACGCCACCGAAGCGGACATGGTCAAAAAGTTCCGCGTGTCTTTGGCGCTGCAGCCTGTAGCGACGGCGTTGTTCGCAGACTCGCCTTTCACCGAAGGCGAGCCCAACGGCTACCAGAGCTACCGCTCGCATATCTGGACCGATACCGATCCGGACCGCACCGGCATGCTGGATTTCGTATTCGAAGACGGCTTCGGTTACGAACGCTATGTCGACTACCTGCTCGACGTGCCGATGTATTTCAGCTACCGCGACGGCATTTATCACGACGCCAGCGGCCAGAGCTTCCGCGATTTCCTCAAGGGCGAATTGCCGGTGCTGCCCGGTGCGCTGCCGACACTGCGCGACTGGTCCGATCACATGACCACCGCGTTCCCGGAAGTGCGCATGAAAAAATTCCTGGAGATGCGCGGCGCCGACGGCGGCCCGTGGAATCGCCTGTGCGCGCTGCCTGCGTTCTGGGTGGGCCTGTTGTACGACGACGCAGCGCTGGACGCGGCGTGGGACCTGGTCAAGGACTTCTCGCGGGAAGAACGCCACGCCTTGCGCGACGGCGTGCCCAAGCACGCCCTGCGGCTGCCGTTCCGCAACGGTACCGTGCGCGACTTGGCCGCGGAAGCGGTGAAGATAGCGATCGGTGGATTGCAGCGACGCGCCCGTATTGGCAGCAAAGGCGTGGACGAAAGCGGCTTCCTGGACACACTGATCGAGATCGTGGAAGCCAACGAAACGCCGGCCGAACGCAAGCTCAAACTGTTCCGTGGCGAATGGAACGGCGACATCGACCGCGTTTTCCGCGAGTTCGCTTACTGAGTTTTGTTGGTTGAGTTCGGTTAGCGGAGCACTGCGCGGCTGCGGAAACACTACCCGCCGCGCGCTGCAGTTCAACCGCTCAGGCCTTCCGTCTTCAGGAATTCGAAGAGCTCGGCGTCGTTCTTGATGCCGAGCTTGCGCATGGCATCGCTCTTCTGGCGGCTGATCGTCGTAACGCTACGGTGCAACTGTTCGGCGATTTGAGTGACGGTCATCCCCGAAGCAAGCAGGCGAAGAACTTCCGATTCCCGCGGAGAAGGTGATTTCTTGCCATTGGCGGAAACCCCTTCGGTGCCTAGCTCAGCGACACGCTGCTTCAGCGTTCTACTGACATAGGGCGAACCACGGTGAACCGTTTGTATGGCCGTGGGAAGCTCATCCATGGAAGCGCTTTTATCGACCAGCCCTAAAACGCCCGCGCCAACGACCATTCGCAGGATGCCCAGGTTGCTGGCCATGCTGAGCATCAGGATTGGCAGCGTGGGATAACGGCGACGTATCAGTTCGATCATGGCGAAGCCATCGGCCTGCTGCCCGCCTGGCATCGAGAAATCGGTGACCAGCACATCGCAAGTGTGCGTGGATAGTGCACTGAGCAACTCGTCGGTGCCGCTCGCTTCCGCGACGATATCGCCAACGCCGCTGGCCTCGATGACCGCGCGTGCGCCAATGCGCACCACGGGATGATCATCGGCGAGAATGATGCGCAGGCGCATGGACTACTATTGAAAGCCGTGGCGCGTGGGTGCCTGCTGCGACAGGCGAGGACAGATGGAACCGAGGAGATCTTGCCGCATGCGTTCGCACCTTGTCTGTCGATGGCTGTTGGCCGCCATGTTGCTGTTGGCGCTGCCGCTGATGGCCGCGCCGGTCCAGGCCAGCGAAAACGGACGTGGCCTGCCGCTGTCCGAGCAAGAAATGGCGTGGTTGCAGCAGCACCCCACCATTGTGGTGGGATTGTACGACAGCGGCTGGCCACCGTTTGAACTGCTGAAAAACGGACAGCCCGAAGGGCTGGCCTATGACTACCTGACGGATTTGGCTGAGCGTTTGGGGTTGGAAGTACGCACCCGTCGCTTTTCCAGTTGGTCGGACATGCTGCAGGCTGCCTGCGCTGGTGAAATCGACGTATTGATGAACCTGTCGCTTACGCCGGAACGGACCCGATGCGTGGTCTTCACCCGCCAATATGTCGAGGTGCCGGTAGCGCTCGTCGGGCAGCCACGCGACTCGCGGTTGACCGCCGACGCCGATCTGAAAGGCGTCCGAGTGGTGACGGAGAAGGATTTCGCCACCGGCGAAGCCGTGCGGCAAAGATATCCGGCAGCCCGGCACCTGGAAGCCGGCGATACGGCGGAAGCACTGCGCATGGTCGCTTCCGGGCAAGCCGATGCGTATCTGGGCAACGCCTATGTGGCTTCCAACCTGCTGACCAGCCAAGGCATCACCCGCGTTGGCTTGGTGCGGCAAAGCAATCTGCCGCTGTCCACATTGCATTTTGCCGTTCCCAACGCGAAGCAGCCGCTGGCCGAAGCGCTGGATATCGCGTTGGCAGCCATGCCCGATGCACAGCACCGCGCTATTCGCTCCCGCTGGCTGCAGCCGTTGCATTGGGCAGACAGTGCACGGCTGGCGATCAGCGACGCGGAATCCGCGGCCATGGCAAAGCCGCTGCGCCTGGGCTTCGCGCCGAACTGGGCGCCCATTTCGTTTCTCGATGAAGACGGTTTGCCGAGCGGTCTGGCCGAAGAGTATTTGAGGCGTTTCCGGGCGGCGGGCGCCAATCTGCAGCGGGTACCGGTCGCGGATTGGCGGGAAATACGCGACAAGATGCGTCGCGGCGATCTGGATGTGGTGATGGGCGTTCCAGACGAAAGCGTATCGCCGGAGGAAGGCTGGGTGTTCAGTCAACCGTTCCTGACCGTCCCCAATGTGATTGTCATGCGCGACGGCGGCGACAGCGTGCTCGATATCCGCGACCTGGATGGACTGCGGGTGGCCTTGTCGGATCCGGAGCGACTGCAGCCGATGGTATTGGCGCAGGCGCCACAAGCCACCACGGTATTCGCGGGCAGTGCGACGCAAGCACTGGAACTGCTGCGTACCGGCCGCGCCGATGCATATATCGGCAATTTGGCAGCAGTGGACAAGCTCCTGCGTGATCGCTATTCCGGGCAGCTGCATATCGCCGCGCCCGCCGGCATCGACGACCGGCTTACGCTCGCGGTGCGGGGGGAGTACGCGTCGCTGGCAACGGCATTCGACCGGCTGCTGATCAGCATGACCCCGCGCGAGCGTGAAGCCATACGCGGCGACTGGTTGGCAGTGGAGTACCGCACCGGGCTGCAATGGCGCACCTTGCTGAAATGGGTGGTCCCATTGCTACTGGTGCTGCTGACCGCCGGCCTGGTACACGGCATGGGACATTGGCGGCTCCGTCGCGAAGTGGATGAGCGGCGCCGGGTCGAGAAGCGCCTGGAGGAAGTCACCGGCAACCTGCCCGCGGTGGTCTACCAGGCTAAACGTACCGATGACGGCACGGTGACATTTCCTTTCATCGTAGGGGACGTGCCCTCGCTGTTCGGTCTCACCGTCGAACAAGCCTTGCGCGACGAGCGCGATGTGTTCGCGCGGGTGCACCCGGACGATCAGCCAAGGCTTGTGCAGGCGATGGAAGACGCGGCTGCGGTTTCCGGCCCGATCGACATTGAATTCCGTGGTCTGTCCAACCGGGGCTGGCGATGGGTGCGCTCGCGTGGCTTGCCGCATCGTTCGGAAGACGGTGCCCTGCTGTGGAGCGGCTACTGGATCGATGTCACCGACGCGCATGCGCAAGCCGACGCTCTGGAGACCGCCAAGGCCATTGCCGAGCGCGCGACGGCCGCCAAGGCGGAATTTCTGGCGACGATGAGCCACGAGATACGCACGCCGATGAGCGGCGTGCTCGGCATGCTGGAAATGCTGGCCCACACACCGCTGGATCGCGAGCAGCAGCGCGTGCTGACGACCATCGAGGATTCCGCGCAGATGCTGCGGCAGATTCTCGACGACATACTGGATTTCTCCAGGATGGAAGCGGGTGCTTTGACGCTGGAGGCCACGACGGTGAGCCTGCGCGATGTCATCGACAACGTGCAGCAGCTGCTGTCCGCGCAGGCAACGGGCAAGGGTTTGCGAATGCATTGCCAGATCGACGCGAACATCGCGCAACGCCACCGCGCCGATGGCGTGCGGCTGCGCCAGATCCTGTTCAATCTGTTGGGCAATGCCATCAAGTTCACCGAACACGGCGAGGTATCCGTCGCGCTCGTACTGCTTGGCGAAGAGAACGGCGTACAACGGCTACGCTTGTCGGTATCCGACACCGGCATCGGCGTGACACCCGAACAACAAGCGCGCCTGTTCCAGCCCTTCGCGCAAGCCGAAAGCTCCACCATCCGGCGCTATGGCGGCACCGGCCTTGGCTTGAGCATCTGCCGGCGATTGGTGGATCTGATGGACGGCGAACTCAGCATGCACAGCGTGGCGGGGCAGGGCACACGAATGGACGTGGTGCTGGATCTGCCGGTGCTCGCGGCAGACACCATGACCGACGGTGCAGCATCGATACCCTCGACAGCATCAATGGCAGCCGACTGGAGCAATCGGCGCGTGCTGATCGTCGAGGATCATCCGGTCAATCGCGACCTGATGGTGTGGCGAATGCAGCAGCTCGGCCTGCAAAGCCGGGTCGCGGTCGACGGAGTGGAGGCACTGCAGGCACTGGAAGCCGAGCGGTTCGACGCCGTGATCACCGATTGCCAGATGCCACGCATGGATGGCTACAGCCTTACCCGCGAAATCCGCCGCCGCGAGCGCGAGCTAGGTGGCGCGCACCTGCCCGTCATCGCCCTGACCGCCAGCGCCTTGCCGGAGGAAGCGAAACGTTGCCGCGAAGCGGGCATGGATGATTTCCTGGCCAAGCCCGCCGCATTGCCGGCGCTGCGCGAGTGCCTGGCGCGTTGGCTGGCAGGTGCGGATCAACCTGCTGAGAGCGATATCGGTCAGCCGGCTATCGATTCCGTTGTCGATCCGGTTGCAGGCAATGCCGAGCGGTCGCTGTCGCCGGCGCTTGATCGCCAAACGTTGAATCAGCGCTTTGGTTCAGCAGAAGTCGCGCAGCGCCTGCTGGATAGTCTCGCCGCGACAACCCGCGAAGACCTGGATGAACTACGCATAGCCCTGCAGACCGATGATGCGAAGAGCGTCAGCGAGCGCCTTCACCGTATCGCCGGCGGCATCGGTGCCGTGGGAGCGGAAAGTCATGCCGTCAAGGCGCGCACGTTGATAGATGAAATCCAACGCGACGGACTCGCCCCCCATGCCGCCGCCGTTGCAGCATTCGGCCAGCAGGTGGCGGCGCTGGTACAGGCATTGGCAGTGGATTAGAGCGGATCGCGACTAACGTCGCTCCTACATGGTCCTTCGGCGCCCAACATCACCACCCCGCGCTTTGCGGTCCGCTTTTGTAGGAGCGGCGTCCCGCCGCGAGCTCTTCCCGTCAGATCGCACAAAAGCGAAAAGCTCGCGCCGAGACGGCGCTCCTACAAAATCATCGGCTTTCCTTCTGCATTGGCTCTTGTAGGCCTATGCCGTTGTAGGAGCGGCGTCCCGCCGCGAGCTCTTCCCATCAAATCGCGCCAAAATCAGAAGCTCGCGCCGAGGACGGCGCTCCTACATCCCCATCTTATCGTTCCCAATTCCTCCACACCCCTTTCGTACTTGTTGCATTCCCACCTAATCCACCGCGTGCAAGCCTGGGCTCACGCTCGCTAAAGGACATGGCAGAGCGTGGCGCCGCCATGCTGCGATAGGCACTCCGCAACGGTGGACAGACAGATTTCCCGTTCCAGCCACACCTCGCGACCAGCCGCCCCATTCGGTCGTACATCCGGGAATCGGCAGAAGGCAGGTCTCGCCTTCCTTCTGCTCAAACGCAGCCAGCGACGATTCAACCACCCATGTCCTTTGATGTTTCCAAGTTCTCGGCGTCCCGCCGCGAGCTCTTCCCACACCGCCCGACCAATCAAAAGCTCGCGCCGAGACGGCGCTCCTACGGTCATGAGTGTTTCGCATTTGTAAGAGGGGCGTTCGCCCTTGTAGGAGCAGCGTCCCGCCGCGAGCTCTTCCATGGCGGTTCGGATAAAAGCAAGAGCTCGCGCCGAGACGGCGCTCCTACGGTCATGTGCGTTTCGCATTTGTAAGAGCGGCCTTCGCTCTTGTAGGAGCGGCGCCCCGCCGCGAGCTCTTCCTCACACCGCCCGACCCAATCAAAAGCTCGCGTCTAGACGACGCTCCTACAAATCGTTGGCCGCTCAAACCTCCCAACGGCACCACCAATGAGGGTGTTGATGAAAATCATCAACCAATCCGGCACGGACAGGATTCTGCAAGCAATAATCCACGGCGGCGCGGATACCTTTCTCGTCACGTAGTCCGCGATCATGATATCCCCGCTGCCAAACCGGTTCATTGCGAACCAACGCGCGCTTGATTTCATGAGCGGTAAAGCTCTTCATGCTCCGCATCAACGTGGCCAATGGCTCCGTGGTCAATCGCATGACCAGATGCACGTGGTCCGGCATGACGACCACGGCAAGCGATTCCATTCGCCCTTTCTGATCCAGCCATTGTGCGGAATCCAGCACGATGCCTGCTGCGCACTCGCGTTGCAGCAATGGGTGCCTCTGATGGCAACACACCGTCAACAAGTAGGCATGCCCCGTACCGCTGTAACGGCCACGGCGCAGCTGGCAGGAGGTTGGCGACATGATGGATTCCTTTGGATTGCCGTTATTTCTTGGCGTCACCGGAAGATGTCCCACTCATCCGCCATGCGGTATCGGGCGATGCCGGTTTGATCTGTGGGAATCTTAGAAGCGAGAGCTCGCGGCGGGACGCCGCTCCTACAAAAATAAAACGCCCATAACCCTGTAGGAGCGGCGTCCCGCCGCGAGCTCTTCCTTGATGGTTCGGGTAAAAGCAAATGCAAGAGCTCGCGCCGAGACGGCGCTCCTACGGAGACTCTCTTCGCATGTTGGCGCTACACGGCAGAGAGAATTTATCGATAAACGTCTATTCACCCGCAAAGCAGAGATGTGTAACTTCCCTTCTGACGTGACGAACAACCCCGCGCGTCCCGCCACTTACAAGGCTGCAAGGAACACGCATGCATAGCGAGTTGGAGCCACTGCAATACCGTCTGGAAGAAACCGCCACCCAGATGGACGGCATCGTGGCCGCGGCGCTGGTCCGGCGCGGTGGCCTGCAGATCGGGATGCTGCCGGAGTACGGCCTTCGGCATAACCTGAGAGGCGGAGCAATCACGGTAGAACTGTTGCATCCGGCAGTAGGGCGATTGGATAAATCACATTTTGCCAGTGCCGTACACGATGCCGGTTTGGAATGGCTGCTCTTCTGCAGAAGCATGGTCAGAATCTTGACGTTGCAGCGGCGCTTGTTGGACCTCGGCCGGCCGATACCGTGCACGGTGGATGCGCCGCAGGAACTGCTTTTGAATGACGCGCTGCGCCGGCGCTGCGCGGCCTGGGTGGCTGACAGCGGCTTGGTACCGGCTTGCATTCGCCTGCGTTTCAGCCAGCGGCAGACAGCCAACTGGGACATCCAGATGCTTCATGGCGCGCGTGCCATTCAAGAGCGCGGATTCGGCATCGCCTTCGACCTGGCATCCATGACCGGGATAGACATCGACAAACTGGATATCAGTCGCAGCACGATCCTGGTAGGGCGTGCTGTCATCGCGATGGCTAGGCGGGATGCGGACTGCGAAACGGTGTTGCGAGAGAAACTGGAGTGGGCAATGGCGAACGGTGCACAAGCCGTTGCGTGTGGGATTGCCAGTCCTCATTGCGTGAAAATCGCCATGGATCTGGGATTCAAGCTCCTGCAAGGCCGGCAATTTCCATTGCCGCTCGATGTGGCGCAGGCCCTGACGGTCGTGAACGCGCACTAGGTTGTTATTCGTCATGCGTGACATTTCGTCGCCGCATGATCGTGGTTGCTTCGTTCTGATGGGCGTCTGTTTTTTGTAAGCCTTAGCCCTTGTAGGCGTTTGCTTCTGTAGGAGCGGCGTCCCGCCGCGAGCTCTTCCCACGGCGGTTCGACGGAAGCAAAAGCTCGCGCCGAAACGGCGCTCTACGTGAGGGTTCACGGGACGTGGGTCGGCCCCACGCCATGCCCACGGTGGCTGCCTGTTCGCCACCCGGTCGCGCTGCGGCGCGTTCTTGACCGTGTGCACTGAACGGCTACCGGGGCGCGGAGCGGCGCCCCGCCGCGAGCACATTCATGGCGGTCGGATATAAAAAAGCGCGTAAAGAGCCGCGGCGACTCGCCTCGTCGCCGATGCATGCGGTCCTGTGAGTGCGTTTAGCAATTTCTCTATGTCCTCCGCGATACCCCGTCAGGAAAATAGCGGCATCGACTGACATACGGTCAGCGCGGCAAGTCGAACAGGGCAACGGGTGGTGGTTTGCTACTCGGGGATCATCACAGCCCCGATTCGCGCCGCTGATCACGTCCTAATCAAGGCATCAGGCCAGGCATTGATCTGGCTGATTGCGGCTGCGCGGTGGTTGAGCCAGCAGATGTTCGGCATGGATAGCCGCCGTGATTCCGCTACGTTCATCGATAAAACTCCGCCGTCATCCAATCCGCCTCTGCGAAAGCAGACCTAACGATATCTCCGACAGCTCAATGAAAAACATCAAACGAGTGCTTGCCATAGGCGCTCATCCTGACGACATCGAACTCGGATGTGGTGGCAGCCTGGCCAAACTGGCAGAGAAGGGCGTGGAAGTATATGCGCTGATCCTGTCCCATGGCGACCGAGGAAACGTTACCGGCGACGATCGTTGTGCCGAAACGCGTGACTCGCTGCATGCGCTCGGCGTACAGGACATCGTGCAGTGCGGCTTTTCCGATACCCGATTGGCCGAGGCGCTCGGCGACATCGTTGATGCTATCGAACGCGAATGCGCTCGCATCCAGCCGGACCGCGTCTACACCATGTTTCGCGAGGACCGGCATCAGGATCACCGTACTGCGTTTGAGGCGTCAATTGTGGCCTGCCGGAGCGTGCCGCAGGTGCTTTGCTACGAAACGCCCAGCTCCTGGCCAAACTTCGTTCCGACTGTATTCGAGGATGTCGAGTTTTCGCTGAACCGGAAGATCACTGCGCTAAAGATCCACGCCAGCCAGCAAGCGCGTGCCTACATGCAGGAAAACCAGGTCCGTTGCCTGGCTGATTTCCGTGGGCAGCAGATCGGAACCGGGCCGTGCGAGGGCTTCATTCCCTACCGGCTGGTGCTGTAACCGCCATGAAGACGATCTTCTTCTTTTCGATGTGCGCGATCGTACTAGCCTATCTCCTCGCAGGTTGGCGACGGAAGGCAAGCAAAAAGCATAGCGCTGTCGACGCGATCATCCCCGCGTTCAACGAGGAGCCCTGTCTGGAGTCCTCGTTGACGAATCTACTGCAGAACCCGTACATCCATCGCGTGATCTGCGTGAACGATGGATCGACCGATGATACGGCCGGCGTGCTTGCACGTATGGCGGACAAGTGGGATGGCCGGCTTATTGCCGTCAATCAGGCCAACACAGGCAAGGGCGGCGCGATCATGAATGGCCTGCGGTACGTCACGGCCGATCAGGTCTTTCTGAGCGATGCCGACACTTACGTACCGCACGACAAAGATGGTCTGGGCTACATGCTGGCGGAGATAGAAGCCGGTGCGGACGCGGTCGGCGGCATTCCTTCTTCGAACTTGCGCGGCGCCGGTCTCCTGCCATGCATACGTGCAACGGTCAAGCTGCCGATGATCATCATCAAGCGTACGTTCCAGCAGCTGCTGGGCGGCGCGCCGTTCCTGATTTCGGGCGCTTGCGGCATGTTCAGGACCGAAGTCCTGCGGAAGAACGCGTTTTCCGACCGCACCAAGGTGGAAGATCTCGACCTGACGTGGACCTTGGTCACGCGCGGCTACAAGATTCGCCAGGCCAATCGCTGCATCGTCTATCCGCAGGAGTGCAACACGTTGCGCGACGAATGGAAGCGCTGGCGCCGCTGGATCGTTGGCTATGCGGTCTGCATGCGTCTGCATAAGCGTCTTCTCTTCACCCGCTATGGAATCGGCAGCATCTTGCCGATGGTAATGGTGGTCTTTCTCGGGCTCTGGACCTATGCCACGAGTTGGGCGAACGCGCTCATCGAGAACGGTCCTGCGGGTCTCGCATTCGTGCTGTTCCCGCTTCTTTGGGTAGCAGTGGTGATGTTGGTTGGCGCGTTCAGCGCCGCGCATCACCGTAAGTGGGCGCTGATCCCTTTGGCACCACTGGCCGTGTTCTATGTGTTGCTTGCCTATTCCGTCTGGCTGGTTCATGGGCTCAAGGGCTTGGTGACAGGTAAAGAACCGATGCGTGACAAACCAACGAGGTACCGAGATGTGGTGGAAAACGCTTGACCAGCAGGCCGGCGAATTGACCCGGCATTTCAAGAGCAGTCCGCGCTTCATACACCCAACGGCAGACGTGGCACCCACCGCCACGCTGATGGGCGATGTCTATGTGGGCGCGAGAGCCAAAATCTGCCACGGCGCCTATATACAGGGCCCGGTCTGGATTGGTGATGACTGCCTGGTGGGCAACCTGGCGATGATTCGTGGTCCGCTCCGCCTTGGAGATGGCAGCCGGATCGGGTTCGCGACGGAGATCAAGAACGCCGTCATTGAAGAAAACGTATCGATCGGTCCGCAGTGCTTCATCGCCGACAGCAAGATCGAAGCCGGTGCGTATCTGGGCGCGCAGGTACGTACCAGCAATCACCGCCTCGACCGTCAAACCATCCGCGCCATGGCGGATGGCGAGCTCGTCGACACCGGCCTTGAAAAGTTGGGCGCTCTGATCGGCGCACGCGCGTCGCTCGGAATCCAGGTAATTGTGCTGCCGGGTCGCACCATCGCCCCGGACACTCTGTTCGAACCCCGCATTACGGTCGCCAAGAACCTGCCATCCGGCAGGTACAGGCTCATGCAGCAGACCGTCGCTTTACATGATCAAACTACAGGACATTGATGTGAGAACTCTTTCTAGTTGTGCTATCGCCACTCTCGTTTTCGCGTGCAGCGCCACCGCGGCGCAGGCTGGCTTCGATAAAGCGACCGCGTCGGTCGAGCACGTCGATTATTCCAACGGCCACGGTCACCGAAATGTGTTGAATGTGGAAACCGTGGGTTCGTTCGACGCTACCACCCTTGTGCTCGGCGCCGCTGGCGGCAAGCGGGACTATGGTAACGACGTGGAGTTCTCGGGCTCGCGGTTTCAGGGCACGGCTTACCACGATTGGAACCCAAAGTTGTCCACGCGCACCGCTGTCACGCTTTCTACCGATGACCCGGTGTTCGTGAATCGCGAAGCGGTTCACGACTTCAACCTCAAGGTCATTCCTAACACCGTGCTGACGGTGGGGGGCAGGTATTCGAAATACCACGGAGACGTTTCCGTTACCGGATTGTCGGCGGGTGCAACGTACTATCTCGACAGATTGTCGGCTTCATACCGGTATACCGGTTACCGCCGATCCTCTGGCACCAACAGCCATGGCAATGTCGTGTCGCTTCGTCTCAAGGACAACAGTGGTACCGGCTCGACCCAGCTATGGTTGGGCAAGGGTACCTCCGTCCATGAATACGATTGGATGGACGAATTGCAAGACGGTAAGCTTCGTAGCGCAACCTTCCGCCGTGTTCAACCGCTGACGCAAAAATGGGCGCTGGACGCCTCCGTCGGTAAAGTCTGGTACGAAACACCCGCCACGAAATTCGATGGCGTAGCGGCCAAAGTGGGCGTCACGCTGAATTGGTAATTTTGCGAGAGCATTCCCGGCTCTTGTAGGAGCGGCGTCCCGCCGCGAGCTCTTGCTTCATTGGTCGGGCAAAAGCAAAAGCTCGCGCCGAGACGGCGCTCCTACAGGTCATGAGCCTTTGCTTTTTGTGGGAGCGGCGTCCCGCCGCGAGCTCTTGCTTAATTGGTCCGACAAAAGCAAAAGCTCGCGCCGAGACGGCGCTCCTACTGGTCATGAGCTTCTTGTTCGACTGGCTGCCGAATTTAGAGCCGTCCCTATGGAGGAAAGGTTCGTTTCCCACGACAATGTAGGCAGTCGTTGGGAACTACCCGTCGGTTAGGAGAAAAGAAGTGCCAAGCTTCGAAACGCTGGATGCGATCGCCGATGTCTACACTCCATTACTGGGAGTACTGTCCATCGCCGTCATCGTAGTAGGCGGATTCCGCAAGCAATGGCAGCTGACGGGCCTACGCCTGCTGGCGTTTGCCGTGGCGCTGGTGTTGACCTACGGTTTGATGATCCTGGACGCTCGGTACCAACTTTGGCCGGCGCTCGGCCTCGACTACAGCACGCACACGGCCTTGGCGTTGACGCTGGTCATCTTCCTTGCCATGAATACTCCGCGGCGGAAGTTTGTGTGGTACGGATCGCTGGTGTGCTATGTCCTGCTGATGCTGTACCAGGGCTATCACGGCTTGGCTGACATTGTGACCACGGCGGTGGTGGTGGGCGTTCCGATGGCCGTTGTGGCCCGGAGCCTTTTGCGGCCTTCGGGCAATCTTCAGCTGCCAGACCAGCGGCAGGTTGGGTAAATTACCTGGCTTGCAGGGTTGCACGTCAATGGACGGCGCTTTTTGTAGGCGTTTGCTTCTGTAGGAGCGGCGTCCCGCCGCGAGCTCTTGCCTTGTTGTTGGAGAAAAGCAAGAGCTCGCGCCGAGACGGCGCTCCTACGGTCATGGGCGTTTGTTTTTGTAGGAGCGGCGTCCTCGCCGCGAGCTCTTCGTTCAGATCGCAATAAAGCCAAGGACGATTGAAGCTTGCCTGTTCGCCATCGTGGCGCGCTGCGGCGCGCTCTTGATCGCGCGCATTGAACGGCTACCGGGGCGCGGAGCGGCGTCCCGCCGCGAGCTCTTGCTTCGGCGGTGGGATAGAAGCAAAAGCTCGCGCCGAGACGGCGCTCCTACAAGGTCAAGGGCTTCCGCTTTTGTAGGCGTTTGCTTTTGTAGGAGCGGCGTCCCGCCGCGAGCTCTTCCGTCGGCGATCCGATAACGCAAGAGCTCGCGCCGGGACGGCGCTCCTACAGGGTCATGGTTGTTTGCTTTGATGGAATTGCCCTTGAACGCAATCCAACCATCACTCTTCCCGCTGAAAACTCACCCGCTCCGGGCGGTGCAACGCAAACCCTTGTCCGAAATCAACGCCCAGCGTACCCAGCGTACGCGCCAGCGCTTCGCTGCTGACCCATTCGGCGACTACTTTCAGCCCGCGCTGATGGCCGATCTGCGCAATGGCGTTGACGATGGTGCGGCTCATCGAATCCGATTCCAGATCGCGAATAAAACTGCCGTCGATCTTGATAATGTCCACCGGCAGGTTCTTCAAATAGCCGAACGAGGACATGCCCGCGCCGAAATCGTCCAGCGCGATCAGGCAGCCGGCATCGCGCAGGCGCTCGATGACGTTCACCACCTTGAGCAGATTGCGCACCGCTACCGTCTCGGTGATTTCGAAGCAGAGTTTCTGCGGTGGCACCGCATGGCGGCGAATCAGCTCCAGGATGAAATCGGCCAGGCCGCTGTCTTCGATGCTGGCGCCGGACAGGTTGATGGCGCAAATACCCAACTGTTCGCCGGAAGGGTGCAGATGATTGAAGTTGGCCAGCGCGGTCTGGATTACCCAGCGGTCCACGGTGGGCATCAGGCTGTAGCGCTCGGCTGCCGGCAGGAAGGTGCCCGGCAGCACCAGACCACCTTGTTCATCGCGAAGGCGCAGCAGCAGCTCGATGCGCGCTGGGTCATTGTCGCTGCCAACCAGCGGCACGATCTCCTGGTAGTCCAGCAGCAGGCGGTCTTCTTCCACTTCCCAGCGCAGGCGGTTGGCCCATTCCATTTCGCTCTGCCGGCGTGTGGTCTCGTTGTCCTGGCGATAGACGTGGACGCGGTTGCGACCGTTCTCCTTGGCCTGGTAGCACGCGGTGTCGGCCCAGGCCAGCAAGTCCTTGAGCGTGGGTTCGCCATGGTCCACCACCACCACGCCGACGCTGGCGCTGATGGTGTAGGTACGGCCTTCCCAAACGAACATCAGCGCTTCGATGCATTCGCGCAGACGCTCGGCCAGCACGCGTGCGCCTTCGGCATCCACGCGGAAGGCGATCAGCCCGAACTCGTCGCCGCCCAGACGGGCCAGGACATCGCCGGTGCGCAATTGCTGGCGCATGGTCAATGCCAGCTGCGCCAGCAATTGATCACCCGCCATATGGCCGGAGATGTCGTTGATCAGTTTGAACTGATCCAGGTCGATGTAGAGCAGGGCGCACGGGTCGCCGCCGACACGGCGTTCGGCCAGGGCATTCTCCAACCGCCGTTCGAACTCACGACGGTTGAACAGCTCCGTCAAGGTGTCGTGCGCGGCCTGGTAGCTGAGCATCTCGGTCAGTTGGCGCTGCTCCGAGATGTCGGTGGCGACCATCAGCAGGTGTTCGCGGCCTTCCATTTCTACTCGTGCAATGGAGGTGTTGGCCCAGAATTGCCCGCCGGCCGGCGTAATAAGCACCGCTTCGACATTGCTCCAATCGCCGGCCGCCAAATCCAGGCCATTGGCGCGAAGGCGCAGCGACGGGTCGGCGAAAAGCGACGACAAGGTGGCGCCGGCATGCTCCGTTTCCCCCAGTCGCAACCGCGCCGCCTGATTGGCGTAAAGAATGCGTCCTTCGTTCGCGTCGGCCAGCAGCACCAATGCGGGCAACAATTCGTTGAGCGTGCGGAACCGGTTTTCGACTTCCCGGTAACGTGTCGTCAGCTTCTGTCCCAGCGCGACCGCACGGTGACGGGTGGTGGCCAACGACCACAACAACAACGACAACAACGCACTGATGACAACACCGGTGAAGACGATGACCGACAGTCGGCTGTTCTCCACCGGAACCAGGCGCGGGCGTAGATCGACCGACCAGCGCCGCCCACCGAAATCCAAGGTGCGCGGGTACAGCGCGGTGTTGCTCGGGATTGGCGCGGCTGAGTCAAAGAACGGCGGGGTGGGTCCGTCGGTTATGTCGCTGACGCGTACCCGGAACGTATCCAGCACGGGCCCGTGCAGCGCTTGCTCCACCAACGCACGCAAGCGCAGGCTGATCGCCAGCGAGCCGATTTCGCGCTGCCTGCGTTCGGCGACGGTGCCGGGAAGCGCGCCATTGGAATACACCGGCAGACGAACCACGATCCCCATTGAATCGGGCGAACCGGCCGGGAACTGCCGCAACGCGAATGGCGATGAGACGACCGGTTGATCCGTGTCCCGGGCACGGTACAACGCTTGCAGGTTGCCCGGCTGGCTGGCGATGTCCAGGCCCAGCAGCACTTCATTGCCGCGGTAGGGCACGATGAACTCGTAGAGGTAGCTGTCCCGATCCGCCTGGCGGGCGCCGCGGCGGGCGAATCCGGTGATCACCTGGCTGGGCAGCGTGGCCGTGCGCAGATTGTCGTTGTATTGGGCGAAGACGGCCTGATCGATGTCGTGGTTGGAAAGAAATACCGTCTGCAGCGCTCGCAGTTTTGTCGCCGCCTGCTCAAGCGGCTCCCGCAGGCGGGTCACGCTGATGTCGGCCATGGCGTTGTGCAGGGCATGGGTGCGTTCACGCGTGTCGTGCCATTCGCGATAGGCGGCCAGACCGGTTAACAACAAGCCGAGGATGAGCACCACGGAAGCCCAGGCAGCCGGCGGCAATCCGAGCAACATCTGCATGTCGTCGGACGGGGTTGCGGTTTCCGGTTGATGCTTTGCCGTCATCGGCATCTGAACGCCCTCGCGCCTGGAACCCGGCGTTGACAAGAAGAATGAACGACAGTTTTGGCCCGTCTTTCACCAGTGCCTGTATCGGTGGGCTTGTATGTTGTTAAGCAATGGATGTGCCAGCTTTGGCGGGCTGGGTGAATTGGCTAGCCTTGGAACGCTATCGGCCGATCCCCGGCTATCTTGACCGCCGCGCTTGATGGCAGAGATGAAGGTGGCGAGAGGTGGTTGTTGGAGCCGTTCAAAGTCTTGCTTGACGGACTTTGAGATTGTTAGGGAAGGTCTGAACAACCAACTATCGTCATTCCCGCCTTCGCGGGAATGACGAGCAAAAGCCGAATGGCTGGTCATGACGAGCAAAAGCCGAATGGCTGGTCATGACGAGCAAAAGCCGAATGGCTGGTCATGACGAGCAAAAGCCGCACGGCTGGTGATGACAACAACTACTCAGACGATACCTACGATCTGCTAGCGCCTATGGCCAATGGCTGGCGTATCGATGATCCAGCGCTCCAGCGAAGATGGCGAAAGCGCGCGTGAGAACAAATAGCCTTGCAGGACATGGCAGTTCAGATCGGCCAGCAGATCCCGCTGGGCCTGCGTTTCCACGCCTTCGGCGACAACCGTCAAGCGCAGGCTCTCGCCTATGCGCAGGATCGAAGTGGTCAGCGCGCGCGCGGATTCGCTGGTTTCCAGGTCGCGCACGAAGCTCATATCCAGTTTGATCTCGCTGATCGGCAGCCGGTGGATGTGGCTGAGGCTGGAATATCCGGTGCCGAAGTCGTCGATCGACAACTGGATGCCCAGCCGATGGATGGCGTCGATATTGGCCAGCACCGACGGTTTCTGCGCCAGCATGACGCTTTCGGTCACTTCCACCACCAGGTCGCCAGGTTGCAGACCGCAGGCTTGGACGACGGCGGAAATGTACTCCGGCAAATCCAGGCGCTCGAAATTGATCGCCGACAGATTGATCGAGACACGCGGCACCGGCACCTGCCGCTTGCGCCAATCGGCCAACTGCTGGCAAGCGCGCTCCAGCGTCCAACGGCCTAGTTCGTCGATCAGCCCGCATTCCTCCGCCATCGGCACGAACGTCGATGGGGATATCTCGCCGATCTGCGGGTGGTGCCAACGCAGCAGCGCTTCTACGCCGTGCAGGTGCAGGCCATCGGTACTGTCGATCTGCGGCTGGTAGTGCAGTTGCAGCTCACCGGCACGCAGGGCGTCACGCAAGGCCGATTCCAGCGCCAGCCGCTCCTGCATGGCGCGGTTCATCTCGCCGCTATAGAACACGATGCGGCCACCGCCTTCGGACTTGGCGCGGTACATGGCGATGTCCGAATGGCGAAGCAGCGTATCCACGTCCCAGCCGTCGTTGGGGAATATCGCGATGCCGATGCTGGCACTGGGATTGAGCGCCATCCGCCCGGCGGTGGTCGGTTCGGACAGCCGCACCAGGATACGGTCGGCCAGGTCCGCCGCCTGATCCGCGGTGCAATCGGGTACGACGATGGCGAACTCGTCGCCTGCCAGGCGCGCGACGATGTCGACGCTGCGCAGTTCCAAGGTCAGGCGCTGCGCGATATCGCGCAACAGGCTGTCGCCGGCCGAATGCCCTTGCGTATCGTTGACGCGCTTGAAGCGGTCGATGTCGATGAACATGAAAGCGGCTGGAGAATCCGCGTGCGCGGCCGCCAGCAATGTCTGTTCGGCTTTGCCGCTGAACAACACGCGGTTGGGCAGTCCGGTCAGCGTGTCGTAGTAGGCCAGCTTGTGTACATGCGCCTTGGTGCGCTCGCGCTCCAACGCCAGCGCACACAGGTGCAGGCACAGATCCACCACACGTAGGTGGAACGCGTCCGGCTCACGGCGTTCGCGGTAATACAGTGCAAACGTGCCCAGGACCCGGGCATCGCTGGATTTGATGGGGCTGGACCAGCAGGCGCGCAGACCTAGCGCGAGGAAGGGCGCCTTGTAAGGTTCCCAGCGTGGATCGTTGGCGATATCCGGCGTTATCACCGGTTGGCCGCTCCAGGCGGCTGAACCGCAGGCGCCGACCATGGGACCGCATTCCAGGCCATCGATGAAAGCCGCCAGGCTTTCCGGCAGCCCCGGCGCAGCCAATGGCCGCAGCCGGCATTCCGCGTCCACGCCGATGACGCTGGCGGTTACGTCAGGCAGGATTTTCTCCACCTCGCGGCACACCACGTTCATCACTTCCTGGATTGGGCATTCGTTGACCATGGCGTCCAGCACCTTGCGGTGCAGCACTTCATGGATCTTGCTCTGGGTGATGTCGGTATAAACGCCGAGAATATGCGTCAGGTTGCCGGCCGGATCGCTGATGGGGTTGACCACGGCCGAAATCCACATCGGCACGCCCGCCTTGGTATAGACCAGGATTTCAGCGCGGTAGCTTTCTCTCGAGGCGATCCGTGAGCGGATGTATTCCAGCGTCTGCCCATCGGTATGCGGCCCGGCCAGGATGTCGCTGGGGCGGCGGCCGGCCACTTCTTCCAGCGTGTACCCCAGCATGCTGGCAAAGCCGCTGTTGGTATAGGTAATCCGGGCCTGCGGATCGCAGATGACCACCGCGTTGTCGCTGCGCCCTACGACCAGGGAAACCTCTTCCGCAGACGAAAGGCCGGAATATCTGGCAGTGGCTGCAGTCGGCTTCACGGCATGAATCCCTCGCTATTTTCTGGATATGGCTGGGGGACCTCGGCTTTATAACAGCCAACGCGCGAAAAGGGCGGTGTGCGCCGGGCTGGTCAGGTGTATCGGCCGAAGCGGCGCCGCCTTTAACCGACCAGCGGTAGCAGCGCGCTCCCGGCCGGGAGCGTATTCATCTACGCCGAACCAGGTCATGGGCGTTTGCTCTTGTAGGAGCGGCGTCCCGCCGCGAGCTTTTCCCCCGGCGGTGCGATAGAGCAAGAGCTCGCGCCGAGACGGCGCTCCTACGGTCATGGGTGTTTGCTTTTGTAGGAGCGGCGTCCCGCCGCGAGCTTTTCCCCCGGCGGTGCGATAAAGCAAGAGCTCGCGCCGAGACGGCGCTCCTACGGTGATGGGCGTTCGCTTTTGTAGGAGCGGCGTCCCGCCGCGAGCTTTTCCCCCGGCGGTGCGATAAAGCAAGAGCTCGCGCCGAGACGGCGCTCCTACAGGTCATGGGCGTTCGCTTTTGTAGGAGCGGCGTCCCGCCGCGAGCTTTTCCCTGGCGATGCGATAAAGCAAGAGCTCGCGCCGGGACGGCGCTCCTACGGTCATGGGCGTTTGCTTTGGTAGGAGCGGCGTCCCGCCGCGAGCTTTTCCCCTGGCGGTGCGATAGAGCAAGAGCTCGCGCCGGGACGGCGCTCCTACACACGCCGCTTTTTTGCGGATTACTCAGTCGGCTGGCGCAGCGAAGTTCACGTAGATCGGGTTGCTCAGCAGCTGCAGGCGGCCATCGGCGCCGTAGACATTCACGCTCAGCCAATGGCGTCGGCCATCGCTGCGCCAATCGAAGCTATGGCGCTGTGCCGCGTTGTGTACTTTCGCGTCACCGAGTAGCGCCGCAGGTTCGCCATCCACCAGCACTTCGACGCGTCCACCCACGGCATTTTCGATGTCGATGGTGAAACTTGCGCGCGCATCTTTTTCCAGCGCCAACGCACCACCCATCGGAGTCTCACCGCCGTCATGCCGCACGTTGAAGTCCAGCTTGCGGTCGCGGCTTCCCTGCACGTCAATGAACACCCGTCCACTGCGAATGCCGGCCAGGATGGCGGGCTGCGACAGATTCTCGGCATACACCACGGTGGTGGGTATACCGATGCGGCTTGCACCGAACGAAGCTTCCTGCAACGGCGCATTGTGATTGTCGCTGCCGCCGATGGCGGTCAGCCGATATCCTGCCGAGAGTTGTTTGTGCCAGAACGGAATGCCGGAAATCGGCGTGCCAGGATCGACACCGTTGACCGCTTCCACCGCGATGAAGCGGTGCAGCGACACCGGATTTTTCGGTGTCCAGCCGCAGCCCATACAGCGTTCGCCGCTGGGCACCATCGGATGGTTGATGGACACCGGCACGCCGCGCTGTTGCATCCGTTCCAGCAACGTATTCCAGTCCGGCACTTCATCGCTGCCCAGGCGGAAATCCAGATCGGCCTGCAGCCCGAACGCGTTGACGTGTCCTTGAAAGGTGGTGATCTCCATGCCGGGCATCATCAGCAGGCGATCGTAGTACGGTTGCAAGCCGCGGATGTCGTGCAGGTGCGATACCGCGTTGTGATCGGTGATGGCGACAAAATCCAGTCCGCGTTCTACGGCCGCCTGCGCGGTGAGGAACAGCGGGCAGGGCACGCGCGTGCCGGATTGGTTGGCGCAGCTGGCGTCGCTATGCGCGGTATGCATGTGCAGATCGCCGCGGTACCAGCCGGGCTGCGGATTCAATACCGGTAGCAGCGATGCGGGAATCTCTTCGGGCGTGCCCGCCGGTGTAAAGCGGATACGTGCGGTGTACTCGGCTTTGCTGTCGGGACGGATATTGGGAATGCCCAGGAGCAGCTTCCACGTGCCAGGCTTCAAGTGGCCAGGCAGGTAGGACGGCGTGGCGTCATTGGCCGACACCGTGAACAGTCGCTTGTTGCCGCCGCTCCAGCCGCGGAATCCATCGGGGTCCAGCAAGCCCAGGTCGATCGTGGTCTTGTCTTCCCGTCCGGTGTAGTCGAACTCCACCGTGATGCGCGCGGTGCCCGGCGCCACCGTGAAGGGAACGGTGCGGTAAGTTTGATGATCGCGGCCGTCCAGTTGTCCTCGCAGCACCAGTTCCGCTGCGCGCTCTTCGATGACATGCTCTTCGGTGGTGTGTTCGTCCTGCTGGGCGGCACCCGCATACACCGGGACTACGCACAACAGCAGACACACCATTCCAAGCCATCCACGCCACGCACGCATTTCGCTCATTCCTCGATCGCCAGCCCGGCGCACTTGTCGGCCGCACGGCGCGGATTGCATCGCCCGACCGCGCCGTCTTGCAGGCGCACCTGGTAGTCGCTGAATCGCCGCTCCGGTTCGATGTAGTCGGTCGATACGATCTGCGCGCCACTGGCGAAGGCCGCTTCACGCCGGCGTGTATCGTTGCGGCGTGCTTCCCAAGTGTCGGCATCGGCGCGTGTACGGATCAGATAACCGTTATCGACAGCGGCGGCGATTCGCGCTGGCTCTTTCAACGGATCATTGAGCGTCAGGTAAGCCGCATCGTCGTCCGATTCGGTTGGGGAATTGACGAACATTGCGCTGTTATCCGCGCGAGTGCTTTGGTAAAGCGCCACTTTGGCGGGGGCCTCATCCAGGACGAACAGTACCCGCCCGCGGGCATTCGCCAGTGTTGGCCACCCATCGGTGCGGATCGCATGCCGCACGGAAGGCTTATCGCCTTGCAGTTGGCGTGGTTCGATCAGCGACCCCGCGGGGAATACAGAGCGGATTTCCGCATCCAGTGCATCGAACGCCACGGCATCGAACGGGAGCGGTGATACCGCGCCAGGCGCTGCGGGGCCATCCTTGGCGTTGATCAGGATCACGATGGGCAGATGCCGCGGATGCGCCAGCGACCATGCACGCACGATCCGCAGGCACTCGGCAAACGGCTGGCAGCTGCTGCGATAGTCGATATCGGACAGGTGCATCACCTTGAAGCCGGGCGCTCGCATCGCCTGGCGCTGCTCGGCAGCCAGCGACGGATGCGTGTAGCGGCCGCCCTGTGGGTCATGAAAAATATCCAGTTCCAACCCGCGCACGCCGCGGTCCAGCTGCTCGGCCAGTGGCCGATGACCATAGTCCAGGCTATCGGCGCCAGCCGGGTCACGCAGGCGGTGCGCGGCCAGCACCTCCGGCGCCATCGGCTGCTTGTAGCTGTTATGCGTGCCGATGACCTGGATGTCGTTGATGCGCAGATTCGCATCCATCCATGCTTGTGCGCAGCCTGGGCCTGCCTGACGTGCGTCTTCCGCCGCCAGATCGCAGGGCGCGGTCGCCGCCGCCGCACATGGCGAAATAGCCAGTGCGGCAAGTAGCGAAGCCGCACGGAGAGGCATCCGCGCGAAGGGAATAACCAGGTCTCGCATCTTCAACTGCACGCGCCTCAGAACCGGTACATGACGGCCAGACGGTACGCACGGCCCAGCAGCGGACGCGCGATGAAAGTGTTGGCGCCGGCGTCGCCGCTCGCGAGTTCGCCCGAACGCGGGTTTCCTTCGGTAAGCCCCAGCGAGTTATCGATATTGTCCACGTAGGCGAACATCGACCATTGATCGTCGAACGCATAGCGCCCACTGAAGTTGAAGACATCGTAGGAGGGCAGGCGTACCGAGTTGGCAACGTCGACATAGCGCTCGCCCTGGCGTTCGTACGACAACTGCAGGCGCAGGCGGTCGTTCAACAGATTCAGGCCGGGAACAATCCGCAGGCTGGTTTTCGGCACGCGGATCAGCTGATTGCCGTCGTAGTCGCGGATGACGTTGCCGCTATCGGTATATCGCAGTCCATCGTACTGCGGGTCCTGCACGGTAGCGGTCACCGAAACATCGAACCAGTCAGCCGGATAGAACGTTCCTTCCAACTCCAGGCCGGTAGTGCGTGTGCTGGCGGTCAATCGTTGCGGAGTCGACGAATTGTTGTTGGGGTCGAATACGTAGTTGGTGTAGCCGACGTTGTCATACTTGGTATAGAAGGCGGTGGCATACAGGTCGAAATTCTGATGGCTGTATTTGTAGCCGACTTCGCCCAGATCCATGGTTTGGATATCCGGCGTTGCGGTGGCGTTGGTGATGAACGAACCCAGGTTCGGCAGCCGGAACGTCGAGGTCCAACGCGCGAACAGGCCGGAGTAGTCGTCGAACTGCCAGTTGCCGCCCAGCGTCCAGCCCAGCTTGTCGAAGCTCTGGTCGTAGTGGGAGTAGGTGCCGTCGCCGGTGTACATGATGCTTTCGGCGATGGGCCCGGGGCCATTGAGATTCGGTTGCCGACGCCCTTCCACCCAGCCCTCGGTGTTTACCTCTTCCCAGCGAACGCCGCTGTCGATGCGCAGGCGGTCATTCACCTGCCACTCGTCGGACAGGTAGAACGCATGCGTGGTCGAACGGCCGCTGGCGTTTTCCCATTCATAGCCGTAGCGCCAGATGCCACCGTCGCTGACGGTCCCCACCGGATTGCCGCTGGCGTCCACCGCCACCAGATCCAGCAGGCGCGCGTTGTTCTGTACATCCAATAGAACGGTGGAGGAATAGCGGTCGAAGTCCTGATCGACCTGGGCATAGTAGTAGCCAAAACTCACGTCGTGGCTTTGCTCTCCGAACTCGAACCTGTGGGAGACTCGCGCATCGTTCATCAGTTCGTTGACCGGCACCGTGATGCCGCGCAGTCCGCCGATCACGATCAGCCCGTTGCCGTTCTGATTGGCGGTGTCGTAGGTCTGTCCCGGTGAGGTGACGTAGCGGAGCTGCAAAGCGGTCGCGCCCGGATAACGCCCGAGCACGGCAGGCGTGGCGTTGGCGTCAATGAAAGACTGTGCGCTTTGCATCGAGTTCGGGAACATGCCATTGCGCTGCGTTTCAGTGGTGTTGTAGCGCATGCTGTCGCGCAGCACCCAGCCGCCGAAGTCCTTTTCGAACTTCATCGTGTACTGATCGCGTTTGACGTGGGTGCCTTCGCTGTTGTCGAAGTCGTAGCCGGCGCCATCGTAGGTGATCATGTGCATGCGCTGGGTCTCCGGACCCGCCAGCGTGCCGTGGCTTCCGTCGAATCCGGGAACCGCACGGATTTCACCATCCGCGTAAGTCCGCATCGGCACGCCCAGGTACAGCATCACCTTGTCGTCCATGTGCTTGACGTCGAAGGACAAGCTGCCGCCTTCCAGTTCGCGTACCAGGTTCACGCGCACCTGTCCGCCATCGTTGGCGGTAAAGCCGGGGTCGCGCACGCCGTTGTCCTGGCGGTAGAAGCCACCTACCGACAGCTTCCAGTCCTGGCCGATCGGCGTGCCCAGCCAGAAGTCGCCGCGGTACAGGCCGTAATCGCCAAGGGTGTACTTGAAAATGCCTTCGGCCTTGTCGCCGGGCTGGCGGGGGATGAAGTTGACGGCGCCGGCGGGCGCGTTGGAATAGAAGATCGATGACGGGCCACCGCGCACTACTTCGATGCGTTCGGTGGTTTCGTCCAGACGGAACGCCTGGTCGCCATTGAGCCAGCCCAGCGCGGGGTCGTGCTGCACCGGCAGACCGTCATCGAGCAGCGTGACGGAGCCGAAGCCATCGACCGGAATGCCGCGCGCGCGCACGTTGCCGCTGGCTTCGCCACCGGATGCTTCCACCCAGAAGCCGGGCACGCTCTTCAGCGATTCGGTGACGCTGGTGGGCGCCTGCATGCGCAGGCGCTCTTCGTCGATAGCAGTCAACGAATAGCTGGTTTCCGCTTTGCTGCGCACGCCGGTGCCGGCGCGTGCGGTGACCACCACCGTGTCCAGTCGGGTCGCTTCGGCTTGACCGGCGCCGGCCGGCATGTCGCTTGAACTATTGCTTTCCGTTTGTTGTGCCAAGACGGGCGAGCTCAACAAGGCGGCGCAAGTGCCGAAGAACAGAGCGCTGCGGACAGCGCCGCAAAGGCGGTGGGGTGTGATCGACATAAGTAGTGTTTCCGATGGCGGACGAGAGGCTACGGACGCGCACGGCGCGAAGCCAGACATGCTGGCGGCTTAATTTGAAATGCGTGTTACCGCTATCTTTCGTTTACATGAATCGTGCGCGTATCCCATACGTCGGCCCCACGTGGCTAACGCCAGGGATAGCCAACCGGAGATTCCCAAGGCTTGGTGTTCGCCGTCTTCTACAGCGACAATGCCGGCATGAACGATATTTCTGCTGATGTGTTGGACGCGCTGGAAACCGAAACCGGAGCTTCACCGGAGTGGTCGGTGCTGTGGCTGCATGGCCTGGGCGCGGATGGCCACGATTTCGCGCCTATCGTGCCGGAGCTGGTGAGGCCGGGTTGGCCTGCCTTGCGCTTCGTATTCCCGCACGCGCCGGTGCGGGCGGTCACCATCAACAACGGCATGCGCATGCGTGCGTGGTACGACATCGTGGGCATGGACTTCCCCAACCGCGCCGACAGCGAAGGCGTGGCGCAGTCCATCGTCCAAGTGGAGGCCCTGATCGCCCGCGAGCAGGCGCGTGGCATCGCTCCCGAAAGACTGTTGTTGGCCGGATTTTCGCAAGGCGGCGCGATCGCCTTGGCGGCTGGCCTGCGTCGGGCACAGCCGCTGGCTGGGCTGATCGCGCTGTCCACCTACTTGCCCGGTGCGGACCAGGCGACGGGCGCACTGGCCGAAGCCGTGGTCCGCCAGCCCATCTTCATGGCCCACGGCGAAGGCGATCCGGTGATTCCCCTGGTTTATGCCGAACGCAGCGCACAGGTGCTGAAGGGGCTCGGTTTCACCATCGATTGGCACCGTTATCCCATGGCCCACCAGGTGTGCGCGGAAGAAATCCGTGATCTGGGTGACTGGATGGGGCAGCGTTTTGCGTTGTGACCGGATGAGAGTACCGGCCGGATGACGATAGACGCCCCGGCGGCTACTATGCGCCAGGAACGGGGATTCGTTCATCTTGAGGTATCCCACATGAAAGTGGTCATCGCAGACGACGAATCGCTGGCCCGCGAGCGATTGCGGGCGCTGCTCGCCGAGCACGCCGGTGTGGAAGTCGTGGCGGAAGCCGATAGCGGGCTGGAAGCGTTGCGTGCCTGCGCGGAACACGGCCCGGACCTGGTGCTGCTGGATATCGCCATGCCTGGCGTGGACGGATTGGAAACCGCACGCCATCTGTCGGCGTTCGACCCGCGCCCCGCCGTGGTGTTCTGCACCGCCTACGATGAGCATGCGTTGTTGGCGTTCGAAGCGGCGGCCATCGATTATCTGATGAAGCCGATCCGTCCCGAACGGCTGGCGGTGGCGCTCGAGCGTGCGCGCACTTTCGTGGCCGGCCGCAGCAACCAGGCACCGGTGGATATCAGCAACCGTTCGGCGCGTACGCATTTGTGCGCACGCCTGCGCGGCAGCCTGCGCCTGATCCCGATCGAAGAGGTGCACTATCTGCAGGCGGAAGAAAAGTACGTGGTGGTGCATCACGTACGCGGAGAAGATCTGATCGAGGAGTCGTTGAAGTCGCTGGAGGAGGAATTCACCGGCCGCTTCGTACGTATCCACCGCAATTGCCTGGTCGCGCGGCACGAGCTGGTTGAGCTCAGGCGCGTCGGCGACGGCCACGTGCAGGCCATCCTGCGCCATGGCAAGGCGCCGCTGGAAGTCAGCCGCCGCTGCGTGGCGGGCCTGCGCGAAACGGTGAAGAACCTCTAAACCTGCTCCTGCGGTTCATCACTTCGTAGAGCGAAGCATGCCCCGCTGCTTCTCCATGGGGGCTCTACCACAAGCGCCTTTGTGGCTATTCGCTATCGCCGGCCGTTGCGACGGCCTTGTTGCCATCGAATCGGGTGTTATCGCGGGGCGCAGCTCCGCTCCACGAAGGGCCTTATGCCGGATAATGGCCGCATGACACCTTTACGCATCGCCACCCGTAAAAGCCCGCTCGCCCTGTGGCAAAGCGAACACGTCGCCGACCAGCTGCGCGCCGCGCATCCTGGGCTGGAAGTGGTGCTGGTGCCGATGAGCACGCGCGGCGATGAGGTGCTGGACCGTTCGCTGGCCGCTATCGGCGGCAAGGGTTTGTTCCTGAAGGAGTTGGAAGTGGCGATGCTGCGCGGCGACGCCGATTGCGCCGTGCATTCGCTCAAGGATGTGCCGATGGACCTGGAAGCGCCCTTCGCGTTGCCGGCCATCCTGTCACGCGCCGATCCGGCCGATGCGTTTGTGTCGTTGGACCATGCCGATATCGATGCGCTGCCGATGGGCGCCCGGGTGGGCACGTCGTCGCTGCGCCGGCAGGCGCAACTGCGTGCGCGGCGCCCGGATCTTCAATTGCTGGATCTGCGCGGCAACGTCAATACGCGACTGGCACGGCTGGATGCCGGCGAATACGACGCCATCGTGCTGGCCTGTGCGGGCCTGCAGCGGTTGGGCTTCGAAGGACGCATCCGCACCCGGCTGGCTGCGCCGCAGTGGCTGTCGGCGCCAGCGCAAGGCGCTATCGCGGTGGAATGCCGCGGCGACGATGCCGCCACCGCCGCGCGGCTGACAGCGCTGGACCACGCACCCACCCGTTGTTGCGTGGAAGCCGAGCGCGCCATGAACCGTGCTCTGCACGGCAGCTGCCATGTGCCCGTGGCCGCGTATGCCGAGTTGCATGAAGCACGCCTGCGGCTGTCCGGCTTGGTTGGTTCGGCCTCGGATGGCAGATTGGTGCGGGCGGATAAAGAAGGCGCCGCCGATGCGCCGCAAGCTTTGGGTAAAGCGGTGGCGGCGCAGCTGCTGGCGCGAGGCGCGGGGGAGTTGTTGAGCGGTCTTTGAGCGGGAAGCGGGAGCACACGTAAAGCTCTAGCTTCGCCCCCTTTATAAAGGGGGCTTACGGGGGATTTGCTGTTGCTTTATTTTTAGTAGGAGCAAAAGCAAATCCCCCTCAAATGCTTTTCAACCGCCGAATGGCGGGTCATCCCCCTTTTTCGCTTTCAACAGCCGAATGGCTGGTCAAGGGGGAGGTAAGTCCTAGGCTTTTCCCTGACCCCTAACCCCTGACCCCACTCACTTAAACTTATAAACCACATTCATCGTGGTCAACGTGTCGGTCTTCTTGAGGTCGGGTGAGACATCGCTGTTGTGACGCGCCTGCCAGCCGGCCTTGAGCGCCAAGTGGGAATTCATCGTCACCGAAACTCCCAGGTCGTTCTGCGCGAAGGTGTTGTATTCGCCGGATTCGACCAGCAGCTTGTTGACGATCTCGGTGTTGTCGGTCAGCGAATAGCGCAGGTCGAAGAATCCGCGCCCGATCACGCCGGCTTCGTCACGGTCTTGCAGCGCATTGTGGGCGTTGCGGTAACCAGGGCCCAACTGCAGATCAAGCTGCGCACGATCGCTGTCTATCACGCGATTGCCGTAGCTGAGGCTCAGCGACTGCTGGCGGCTGTAGGTGCCGAAGTCGTCTTCCTCCAAACGCAGCGAGGTGTTGATGGTGCCGCGCTCATCCATCATGTAGCCGCTGTTGGCGCCAAAGGTGTAGCGGTTGGCGGTGGTGCGGGTTTTGCGCTGGGCGCCGCCATCATCGTCATCCATGTATTCGGACCGCGAGCGCAGGCCGAACAGGTTGGCGTTGTGCTTCCAGATACCGTCCGAATAGGTCACATCCAGCCGGCCATTGAGGCTTTCGGTGTTGCTGTTGCCGTTTGTGGCGGCATAGCCCAACTCGCCGCCACCCTTCAGCCTTGGCGCCGGCGCCGAGACGGTGGTGTTTGGCTTCAGCGACTCGGCGACGACCAGCGGTGCAGTGCGCTTGGGCGTGGCGGCGACCGTCTTGGCGAAGTTTTTCTGCGCCACTGGCGCAGTCTGCTTGGTGTTCTGGTGTTCGTCGTGCCCGTTTTGGTCCTGCGCACGCACGGCAGGGGCCAGCGTCACGAGAGCAGCGGTCAGGGTAGCGATGAGGGGGAGAAAGCGGGACATACACGGGCCTCGGATTGCGTGGCAGCATCCGTTCTATTAGAGCTGGAAGCGGTTACAGGGTATCGGCAAAGTCACATGCCTTCAAGCCAAGTGATTGTTTGGATTCAGATTGCTTATCTGGATTCTGTCAACGAATTCTGCCAAAGGCAGATGACAAACAGGATCGCGGGTGGTCACGGCCGGCAGTGTTCACGGTCGCGGTGAAGTTCTTCCTGCAAGCGTTCGCGTCTCCATCGGCTGCTATCAGGCAGCAGCCCCGCAATGTTCTCCTGGATACGGACGCAAGGGTCCTGGGTATAGCCCGCCCCGCCCAGGAGTTGTCCGATGGCGGCGACCACTTTCTTGGCGGGGGAGATGGAGGGTGCCATCTTGAACCGGTCGCCACGGTCGCCTCCGGGCAATCGCGCGCGCCGGTTGCGCAGTGGGTCTGGCGCGAAGTCGGGTGTGGGTACCGCATGCGGCTGCAGATCCCACAACGGACCTTGGATACGCGCAGCAACGGAAACGTTGGTTGCTGGAATTGCGGTGGCCGGCGGTTCCGTTGTGGCGTTGGGCGCTGGCGAGCGCTCTCGCTTAGTCGGCGCCTTGGCAGCGACCGGCGGCGGAGAAGGCGGTGGTTGGATGACTCGTGGCGTCGGTACCAGGACAAGGCGCGCGCGATGCTCTTCTGGGGTAACCACCGGGGTAGACACGGGAGAAAAAATCAGCAGCCGATAGAGCGCGATGTGCAAGGCGGCGACCAGGAGCCAGGCGCACCACTGCGTCATTCTTCCTTGAATTCCGTCCGTCATGCTGTCGCCACGATGTTTTTCGCAGTGTGGCGACGGTGCGGTTAAATCGTGGTTATGCGTGG
The DNA here is from genome assembly GCF_040948865.1 of Pseudoxanthomonas sp. UTMC 1351. NCBI lineage: Bacteria > Pseudomonadati > Pseudomonadota > Gammaproteobacteria > Lysobacterales > Lysobacteraceae > Pseudoxanthomonas > Pseudoxanthomonas sp. UTMC 1351. The sequence continues at coordinate 34,160 of NZ_JAVGJT010000010.1, forward strand.
CGTGCCAGGTTAGCGCTAAGACGGGCATGCCAGGGACAAGCCATCAGGCCGATATCGGGCGCTCCGAAACGCGAAGCAGCCATGGTGTCGGTGCACGCCCCAGGCACCGCACGGGCCCCGACCGCCTGGTGCGGCGGGCGTTCACCGATACCAACGTCAATCCGACGAAAACGGCCCCATCTCGGCCCAGGGCGTGCCATCCAATGAGTAGCCGTCCGCGCCGCGCCGCCGCTCGGGCCTGGTATCGGCATACACTTCCTCGCTCTTCCTTGCGTCGAACGCGCGGCGGCACGGCGCGGACGGCTACCCATTTGACGACAGACCCCTAATCCGCCCATGGACAAGATAGAACGCATCACCGCACTCCACCGCATCCTGAAAGCCGCGCGCTATCCGGTGACGGTAAAGCGATTGCAGGAAGAACTGGGCTGCTCGCGCGCCACGGTCTACCGCGACCTGGCTTACCTGCGCGATGCGCTGATGGCGCCGCTGGAAGGCGACGGCGAAGCGGGTTTCCGTTACCACGCTGGCGAGAGCGAACGTTTCGAATTGCCGGGCCTGTGGTTGAGTTCGGAAGAACTGTACGCCCTGTTGGCCGCGCAGCAATTGCTGGTGCGCACCGGCGGCGGCGTGCTCTCCGGCGCGCTCGCCCCGCTGCAGAAACGCATCGAAGGCCTGCTGGCCGACCATGCCGGCGTAGCGCAATGGCCGGTGGAACGCGTGCGTGTCATCCCGCACCGCGGCCGTAAGCTGGATGAAGCCAGCTTCCGTGTGGTCGCTTCCGGTGTCCTGGAGCGCAAGCAGCTGCAGTTCGAATACCGGGCGCGTTCGACCGACGAACGTACCCGCCGCACGGTGTCCCCGCAGCGCATCACGCACTATCGCGACAACTGGTACCTTGACGCCTGGGATCACGAGCGCAGGGCGCTGCGCAGCTTCGCCGTGGACCGCATCGGCAATGCACGCTTGTCCGACGAGCCCGCCCAGGACTTGCCCGAGACCGAGCTGAATCAGCACCTGGCCTCCAGCTACGGCATCTTCTCGGGCGAACCGAAAGGCTGGGCCACCATCATGTTCAGCCCCAAGGCCGCGCGATGGGTGGCGGACGAGCAGTGGCATTCCAAGCAGCAGGGCCGGCACCTGCCGGACGGGCGTTACGAACTGAAGATTCCCTACAGCGTGTCGCGCGAATTGCTGATGGACATCCTGCACTACGGCGCGGATGCGGAGATCGTCGACCCGCCAGTGCTGCGCGAGCAAGCCAAGTCGCTGCTGGAGTTGGCGCTGTCCAACTACGCGCGGTAGCCGCGCAGGGCAGACCTACGGCGCATCGGATCCGTAATCGGGGCCACGCCCCCGATGAAAGATTTCAGTGCCGACGCCATGTCGGTAAGGAAACTACAACAAATTCCCCGTCATGACCAGCCATTCGGCTGTTGAAAAGCGCCTCCGGCGCACGCCGGGACCCAGCGACTTCCAAAGAAGCACCAGTAGACCATCAGACAATACGTCGCGTCGGCCGCGTAGGGCCGACCTACGGCGCATCGATTCGTAGAGGAATTCGGTGCTGACGCTGTAACAGTAAGAAACTACAACAAATTCCCCGTCATCCCGGCGCACGCCGGGACCCAGCGACTTCCGAAGAAGCACCCGTGGACCATCAGACAATACGTCGCGTCGGCCGCGTAGGGCCGACCTACGGCGCATCGATTCGTAGAGGAATTTGGTGCTGACGCTGTAACAGTAAGAAACTACAACAAATTCCCCGTCATCCCGGCGCACGCCGGGACCCAGCGACTTCCAAAGAAGCACCCGTGGACCATCAGACAACACGTCGCGTCGGCCGCGTAGGGCCGACCTACGGCTTCTTAGGCTCAGCGAACCCTGGCTTGCCCAATTGCTCCGGCAGTTGCGGCACGCGTTGCAGCTGGCGCGCATTGACCCCGTAGTCGCGCATCTTCTTGACCAGCGTGTCGTACAACTGATCGTCCATGGCCGGCGTGCGGCTGAAGATCCAGGCCAGGTCGCGCTCGGGATAGTCGATCAGCGCCCAGGAGTAATCCGGCGCTACTTCCAGAATGCGGAACTTGGTAGGCACCACACCAAAAAACCAGACCGTCCACCGGCGGTTGCCTGTGCCGGCTTTCACCGACGCCCGCGATTCCACGACATCGACGGGCTGGCCGAAGCCTTCCTGATAGACGTAGCGCACGCCGATCTTGCCGTCCTCGCGCAAGGTGTATTCGTTGCGGCTGGCCACGTGCCCGCGCTCGGCGAAGTAGGGGATGTGCGCGATCACATGCCAGGCGCCGACGAAGCGCGGCAGATTTATGGCGTCCGCTTCGGCTCTGTCGACAGAGCCGGTGGCGCACGCCGTGGTGACGACGATCAATATTCCGATCAGTACGGCACGAAGGCGGCGCGTCAGGGTCATGCAAGGCTCCTGGCAAAGTAAGGCTGATGTTGCGTCGACCATGGTATTACCGCCGTGACGACCGTTTGAAGGCACTGTTCCGCAGTTCAGCGTTGCCGGTGCGAATTGAGCGACAGCCGCTGGCGTCGCAGTTGCTGAGATGCCCGGCCGGCAGTCTGCGGCTTCCCAACCGGAGCCGCCAGCATGCCGAATTTCCTGACTCGCCATTCCTCTCAGTCGTCCTCACCGGTGCAGGCCTATCCCGCCCTGGAGCGCGCTTTGCGGCACGCGACCTGCGTCGGGGTCGCCCTTGTCTTGCTGTTGCCTGCCGCGCGCGGCAACAGCGATTGGCTGGGCTGGATGCCGCTGTGGCTGGTGGGCATGCCCTTGGCGGCGTGGTGGGCGATGTACCGCTTCCGCCTGCCCGTTTGGCCGGCATCGCGGGAGTCCGCATTGCGGCCGGCCCGGCGCAGGCGTTTCCGCAGCCAGGCGCGTCGCTGCGCACGCCCCGCATGGCGGCACCGCACGCAAGCTGCCTGACCTTCGGCAGGGGAGTGACCTCAGGGGCCTGTGCTAGCGTTGAGGTATCAAACCGCACACTCCGGAGCCGCTACTCAATGCCCAAACTCGCCCACGCCTGCCTGATGGCGGGCCTTGCTGTCGCCGGCATTACTGCGACCGGAACCGCCATCACCAAGGAGATCCCTGTGGCCAATGACCCCTACGCCTGGCTGGAAGATGTCGAGGGCAAAAAGCAGCTGGATTGGGTGAAGGCACAGAACGTCAAGGCCGAAGCGGAGATAGCCGCCACACCCGAGTTCAAGCAGTTGGAGAGCGACATCCGCTCCATTCTGGATTCCGACGCCAAGATCCCGGGCGTGGAAAAGATCGGCGAGTACTACTACAACTTCTGGAAAGACAAAAACCACGAGCGCGGACTCTGGCGCCGTACCACGCTGGAGGAGTACCGCAAGCCGCAGCCGCAGTGGGAAACCGTACTGGACCTGGACGCGCTGAATGCCGCCGAAGGCAAGAACTGGGTATGGCATGGGGCTGACTGTCGCAAGCCCGACTACACGCGCTGCCTGGTCGCGCTGTCGCGCGGCGGCGCGGACGCCGACGAGACCCGCGAGTTCGACCTGACCACCAAGACCTTCCTGAAGGATGGCTTTTACCGTCCTGAAGCCAAGGGTGCGCTGGGCTGGAAGGATGCAGACACGGTCTACGTCTTCACCGACTTCGGCGAAGGCACCATGACCAGCTCCGGCTATCCGCGCATCGTCAAGGAATGGAAGCGCGGCACGCCGCTGTCCGCCGCCACCGTGGTGTACGAAGGCACGGCGGACGACATGTATATCGCCGCATACCACGACGACACGCCGGGTTTCGAACGCGATTTCGTCAGCCGCACGCTGGCGTTCTACAACGACGAGTTGTATCTGCGGACCGGTAATAAGCTGGTCAAGATCGACGCACCCAATTCCGCCAACAAGGGCGTTCACCGCGAATGGCTGACGCTGGAACTGCGCGATGCCTGGACGGTCGGTGGCAAGACGTATCCCGCCGGCTCGCTGCTGGCGGCGAAGTTCGACGATTACCTGGCGGGCAAGCGCAAGTTCGAAGTGCTGTTCGCGCCTACCGAAAGCACATCGCTATCTGGCTTCGCCTGGACGCGCCATCATTTGGTTCTGAATGTGCTGGATGACGTCAAGAACCGGCTGAGCGTGCTGACGCCTACAGACCAAGGCTGGAAGAGCAGCGCATTCGTGGGTGCTCCCAGCTTCGGCACCATCGGCGTGGGCGCAGTGGATGCCGACGAAAGCGATGCGGTATGGCTGACGGTGACCGATTATCTGACACCGACCACGTTGTCGTTGGCGGAAATAGGCAAGCAACCCGAACAACTCAAAGCCATGCCTGCGTTCTTCGACGCATCCGGCAAGGTTATCGAGCAGCACTTCGCCACCAGCAAGGACGGCACCAAGGTTCCGTACTTTCTGGTTCGGCCCAAGGACCTGAAGTACGACGGCAACACGCCGACGCTGCTGTACGGCTACGGCGGTTTCGAAATTTCGCTGACCCCTGGTTATTCCGGCGGCGTTGGCAAAGGCTGGCTGGAGAAGGGCGGCGTGTACGCGGTCGCCAACATACGCGGCGGCGGCGAATACGGACCCCGCTGGCACCAGGCCGCGCTGAAGGCCAGCCGCCACAAGGCTTATGAAGACTTCGCCGCGGTCGCGCAGGATCTGGTGGCGCGCAAGATCACCTCGCCCAAGCACCTGGGTATCCAGGGCGGCAGCAACGGCGGCTTGCTGACCGGCAACATGCTTGTCCAATACCCGGAACTGTTCGGCGCGGTCGTGGTGCAGGTGCCGCTGCTGGATATGAAGCGCTATAGCCATCTGCTGGCTGGCGCGTCGTGGATGGCGGAATACGGCAATCCCGACAAGCCGGAAGAATGGGCGTTCATCCAGAAGTTCTCGCCCTACCACCTCTTTGACGACAGCAAGAACTATCCGCCCGCTTTGTTCATGACCTCGACGCGCGATGACCGCGTACATCCCGGCCATGCCCGCAAGATGGCGGCCAAGATGCTGGAAGCGGGCAAGGACGTTCGCTACTACGAAAACATCGAAGGCGGCCATGGTGGTGCGGCCAATAACGCCCAGGCCGCGCACATGAGTGCGCTGGCATACACCTTCTTGTGGCAGCAGCTGAAATAGGGCGGGCCCCGGCCCGCCATCGCCACCTGGCTTCCGCGATAGCAATGATCCAGACGCGCCGCCATCCCAGCCACCATTGCATCTCGCCCGAGCGGACCCAAGTATGAAACCCACCACTTTCCTGTTTGCAGCGACCCTCCTGATGACCGTTTCATACAACTCCGCACTCGCCGCCGACATCGCTCCCCCGGATGTCGCCAAGAAGCCGCACGTGGTCAAGGCGCCGTTCGGTGCCGAACGCGTCGATGACTACTACTGGCTGCGCGATGACGCTCGTGAAAACCCGGAGATGCTCGCGTATCTGAACGCAGAGAATGCGTACGTCGACGCGGTGATGGCGCCGACGAAGCCATTGCAGGAACAGCTGTATGGCGAAATCGTCGGCCGCATCAAGCAGGACGATGCCAGTGTGCCGTACCGCGAGCGTGGGTGGTGGTATTACACCCGCTTCGAAACCGGCCAGGACTACCCGATCCACGCCCGCCGCGAGGGCAGCATGGAAGCGCCCGAGCAGATCCTGCTCAACGTCAACGAACTGGCCAAGGACAAGGGTTACTACAACGTCGGCGATTGGGAAGTCACCCAAGACAACAAAATCCTGGCGTATGCCGAGGACGCCGTGGGCCGCCGCCAGTATGTGGTGCGCTTCAAGAACCTGCAGACCGGCGAGCTCTACCCGGATGAGATCAAGGGCGTGTCGGCCAACCTGGTCTGGGCCGACGACAACAAGACCTTGTTCTACGTCGAAAACGATCCGGAAACCCTGCTCACCGTGCGGGTCAAATCGCACGTGCTGGGCACGCCTAGTTCGCAGGACAAGCTGGTCTATGAAGAGAAGGACGACAGCTTCTACATGGGAATCGGCCGCACCCGCGACGACAAGTTCATCTGCATCAGCGTGGAAAGCACGGTCTCGTCCGAGCAACGTTGCTCGCCGGCGGCCAATCCCGGCGTGTTCACCGTGCTGGCGCCGCGCCAGCGCGATGTGGAATACAGCGCGGATCACCTTGACGGCCGTTGGGTCATCCGTACCAACTGGAATGCGAAAAACTTCAAGTTGATGACCACGCCTTCCAACGCTACTTCGCGCGAGCAATGGACCGATTGGCTGGCGCACGATGACAAGGTCTTCATCGAAGGCTTCGAACTGTTCAACGATTTCACCGCTGTCAGCGAACGCTCCAATGGCTTGGAGCGCATCCGCCTGATTCGCGCCGATGGCAAGGAGGAATACGTCAAGGCCGACGAGCCGGCGTATTCGATGGGGCTGGCCGTCAATTCGGAACCGGATTCGGCGTTGCTGCGTTACAGCTACACCTCGATGACCACGCCGGGCACCCAGTACGAACTGAACACCCAGACCGGCGAGCGCAAGCTGCTCAAGCGCGATCCGGTGATCGGCTACGACCCATCGCTGTATACCACCGAGCGCCTGTGGGTAACGGCGCGCGATGGTACCCAGGTGCCGGTCTCGCTGGTGTACAAGAACGGCTATAAAAAAGACGGTAAGGGCGCACTGCTGCAGTACGGCTACGGCAGCTACGGAGCATCGATGGACCCGGGCTTCAGCGGCACCGTGGTCAGCCTGCTGGATCGCGGCATGGTCTACGCCATTGCACACATCCGCGGCGGCCAGGAAATGGGCCGCGACTGGTATGAAAACGGCAAGTTGCTGCACAAGAAGAACACCTTCAACGATTTCATCGATGTCACTGACGCGCTGGTGAAGCAGGGCTATGCCGCACCTGACCGTGTGGCGGCGATGGGCGGCAGCGCCGGCGGATTGCTGATGGGCGCCATCGCAAACCTGGCGCCGGACAAATATCGCGTGCTGGTGTCGCAGGTGCCGTTCGTCGATGTGGTCACCACCATGCTGGATCCAAGCATTCCGCTGACGACCAACGAATACGACGAGTGGGGCAACCCGGAAAAGAAAGCGTTCTACGACTACATCGTCACCTATTCGCCCTACGACAACTTGAAGCCGGAAGCCTACCCGGCGATCTTCGTCGGCACCGGACTGTGGGATTCGCAGGTGCAGTACTGGGAGCCGGCCAAGTACGTCGCCAAGCTGCGCGACGTGAACACGGGCAAGCTGCCGGTGCTGTTCCGCACCAACATGGAAGCCGGCCACGGCGGCAAATCCGGCCGCTTCCGCCGCTACCGGGAAATGTCCGAGTACTACGCCTTTGTGCTGGATCAGTTGGGTGTGACGGATACGACAACGGATGCACTATCCACTGGTGCCGCTCGCTGAACTGCTGAGCGGAGTACCGGTACACGAAGCAATGCCGCTCTTCGTAGAGCGGAGCTTGCTCCGCTGCTCTTCGTGTATCGGCTTCGGACACGATCAGCCGAGCAAGCTCGGCTCTACAAGACTGCCGTCTTCTGTAGGAAGACGGTCTATCCCACACATCGCGGCTTACGCCGTCCTGGCGAATGCGGTAAAACGTCCAGGTGAAAAACAGACCCGGCTCCCCACCTTCGCCCGAGACCCGGGAAAGCGCTCCTTCCCGGTACCGCTGGGCCTGGTTGGTGTTGGCGTACTGCAGTCTCGCGGCCGGTATCGTCGGTATCTTCTTGCCCGTCATGCCCACGACGGTGTTCATTCTGATCGCTGCCTTTGCCGCATCCCGTGGTTCTGAACGCCTGCACCGGTATCTGCTGGCACATAAGCGCTTTGGCCCCATGATTCGCGATTGGCAGGCGAACGGTGCGGTGTCGCGGCGAGCCAAGTGGGCGGCGACGTTGACCATGTTGCTGTCTGCGGTGGTGCTGTTGACCATCATGCTGTCGGTCGGTTCGCATCGTTGGTGGATGGCGGCGATACCGATTGCTTGTATGGCGATAGTGGCTGCTTGGCTGTGGCGACGTCCTGAATCGCCTAGGCAAAACGGGGAACAGGTAACAGGGAACAGGGAATGACACTTTCCTGGCGCATATTCCTTCTGCGCCAGTCCACTTCCATCTCTCGCTTCCCGCTTCTGGCTTTCCCGATGATAGAAAGCGCCCTCAGGACATGCCGCTGCTCATTCATCGCCATCTGGCTATACTCCGCCGCATGAGCAAATTCGCACGCTTCGCATCGACTGCCGCCGCCGTGGCACTGCTATCCGCCTGTGGTGCCAAAGGCCCGCTGTTCCTGCCGGAAAAGCCGGCTCCAGACCAGCAGGAAGTGCCTGAGGAAATGATGCCCACTGATCCCGCGGAAGCGCCGCCGGCAGACGACGGTACGCTCCCGGCCCAACCCCCGATCGACGCCCCGGCGGAAACTTCAGTGGAGACTCCGGTGGAGACTCCGGTGGAGACTCCCGTACCGCCAGCGACCGACGGCCGCTGAGTCCGGCCGAATACGGTAGGTAGACCACTATGCGCTTCACCAAGATGCAAGGCGCGGGCAACGACTTCGTCGTGCTGGATCTGCGCGGCGGGATAGCGCCGCCCGACGCCACCCTGGCGTCGCAGTTGGCCGATCGTCATTTCGGCGTCGGCTGCGATCAGATCCTGACCATCGAGGCGCCACGTAGCGAAGGTGCCGTGGCGTCGTACCGCATCTGGAATTCGGACGGCTCGCCTTCGCAGCAATGCGGCAACGGCGCGCGCTGCATCGCCGCCTGGCTGGTACGCGACGGCGCCGCCCAAGGCACTCGCTTCCGGATGGACAGCCCGCTGGCGACGCACGACGTGGAACGCCTGGACGGCAACCGTTATGCCATCGCGATGGGCGTGCCGGATTTTGAGCCAACGCGCATTCCCATGCATGGATTCGGCCGCGTGCAGGACGAATACGAGGCGATTGCCGGCGTGGGTCTTCGGCTGCGTTTTGGCGCGGTATCGATGGGCAATCCGCATGCCGTGATTGAAGTGCCGTCTGTCGCGCAGACGCCGGTCGCCGACTATGGCGCGGCGTTGCAGCAATCGGCGCATTTCCCGGAATCGGCGAATGTCGGTTTTGCGGAAGTGGTCGCGCGCGATCGCATCCGTCTGCGCGTATACGAACGTGGCGTCGGCGAGACGCTGGCTTGCGGCAGTGGTGCGTGCGCCGCTGCCGCGGTGCTGATGAAGCGCGGCCGCGTCGATCGTGACGTAACCATCATGCTGCCCGGCGGCGAGTTGGGCATTCGCTGGCCGGACGACGATGCACAGGTCATCATGTCGGGACCGGCGGCATTCGTATTCGAAGGGGAATGGGCACAGTGAGCGACCATCGCGAGAAAAACGGGCAGGAAAAACTCGGCGCGCATGAAGTCGCCGCTTGGCTCCGGCGCCACCCCACTATTCTCAAGCAGTTCCCCGATCTGGCCTTGAGCCTGGTGGTGCCGCGCGACGAAGGCCCCACGGCGTCGTTGGCCAGTTATCAGTTGGAAGTGTTGCGCGACAAGAACCGCGAACTCTCCAAGCGGCTCAGCGATCTGTTCGCCAATGCCCAGGAAAACGAGCGCTTGGCCGTGCGCACTCATCAACTGACGCTGGCGCTGTTGAAGCAGCGCACCGCCGCCGATACGTTGCGCGCCATGGCGGCGTCGCTGGCTGAAGACTTCAATGGCGACCGCGTCAGCATCGTCCTGCTCAAACCCGTGGAAGGGCTCCAGGACGTGGATTGGCTGCAAATCATTCCGCAGGACAGCCCGCATCTGACGCCGTTCCGCGATTGTCTGCGCGAAGGCGAACCGATCTGCGGCCGCTTGCAACCGGAAAAGAACGTACTGCTGTACGGTGCGCGAGCGGAGGATGTCACCTCGTCGGCATTGCTGCCTTTGCCGGAGATCGGTCTGGTGGCGGTGGGTAGCCACGACGCCAACCGTTTTTATCCCGGCATGGGAACGTTGTTCCTGCGCATGATGGGCGAGGCGCTGGTGACGGCGCTGAAGCGCTTCGATGATTGAGGGCGGCGTGCGCCCGACTCATCCATTCTGATGCTCTGCTGCCGTGAACTCTTCCCGTAGAAACAAGCCGGTATCCAAGACGGGGAAGAACGCACCGACGCCTGCCGCACCGGCTGAAATACCGTTTGAAACACCTCCGTTGATTGAAGATTTCCTCGGTCACCTGCAGGTCGAGCGCCGTATGTCCGTGCACACGCTCGACGCCTACCGCCGTGATCTGGCGGCGTTGGCGGAATGGACGGTCGCGCAGGAGCGTCCTGACCTGCTGGCGCTAAACACCGAGCAGCTCCGCGCCTTTGTCGCGGCCGAACATCGCCGCGGACTGTCGCCAAAGAGCTTGCAGCGCCGCTTATCCGCGTGCCGCAGCTTCTACACATGGCTGCTACGCCACGGCCGCATCGCCGCTACTCCCGCCGCCGGGCTGCGCGCGCCCAAGGCGCCTCGCAAGCTGCCACAGGTGCTGGACGCGGATGAAGCAGTGCGTTTGGTCGAAGTGCCCACCGACGCGCCGCTTGGCCTGCGCGACCGCGCATTGCTGGAACTTTTCTATTCCTCGGGGTTACGCCTGAGCGAACTTTGCGGGCTGCGTTGGCGCGACTTGGATCTGGTGACCGGTTTCGTCACCGTGCTGGGTAAGGGCAACAAAGAGCGCAAAGTGCCGGTGGGCTCCCACGCACGCAACGCCCTGGACACATGGCGCACCGATCAGAAAGCGATCAGCGACTCCCCCGTTTTCCCCGGCCGCGGTGGCGGGCCCATTTCGCAGCGCGCCGTGCAGATACGCTTGAAACACTTGGCGCAGCGGCAGGGCCTGTTCAAGCACGTGCATCCGCACATGCTGCGCCACAGTTTCGCCAGCCATATCCTGGAATCCTCCGGCGATCTTCGCGGCGTGCAGGAGCTGCTGGGACATGCGGACATCGCCACCACGCAGATCTATACGCACCTGGATTTCCAGCACCTGGCCAAGGTATACGACGCCGCCCATCCGCGAGCCAAGCGGAAGACGTGATCCCGAGGCCGGCAGTAGGAGCGGCCTCAGGTCTGTAGGAGCGCTCGCTTTCGTAGGAGCGGCGTCCCGCCGCGAGCTCTTCCTGTCAGATCGCGATAGAAGCGGAAAGCTTGTTCGCCATCTGGGCGCGCTGCGGCGCGTTCTTGATCGCGCGCATTGGGGAGCTATCGGGGCGCGGAGCGGCGTCCCGCCGCGAGCTCTTCCCGTCAGATCGCGATAAAAGCAAAAGCTCGCGCCGAGACGGCGCTCCTACGTGTACGGCGTTGGTCGAGGTTTCTCCATCCGGCCAATGTCACGCTTGAACCGTTCGTGGCCGTCCCCACTTCAATGGGAACACCCCGGAGGCCGCATGGACCCCAGCCAGAATCCCAACGTTTTCCACGCCACCACCATCATTTCGGTCCGCCGCAACGGCCACGTCGCCGTCGCCGGCGACGGACAAGTCACGCTGGGCAACACCGTGATGAAAGGCAATGCTCGCAAAGTGCGGCGACTGGGTCGCGACAGCCAAGTGTTGGCGGGTTTTGCCGGCGCCGCCGCGGATGCTTTCACATTGTTTGAACTCTTCGAAGCAAAGCTCGAAAAGCACGGCCAACTGCAGCGCGCAGCGGTGGAACTGGCCAAGGACTGGCGCACCGAGCGCCGCCTGGGCAAGCTGGAAGCGCTGCTGGCCGTCGCCGACAAGGAAACTTCGCTGGTCATCAGCGGCACCGGCGATGTGATCGAACCGGAAGACGGCATCATCGCCATCGGTTCCGGCGGTTCGTTTGCGCTGTCCGCGGCGCGCGCGCTACTGGCGCATACCGAGATGGACGCCAAGTCGATCGCCGTCGAAGCACTCAAGATCGCCGGCGATATCTGTATCTATACCAATCGCAATGTGGTGGTTGAAGAGCTGTGAGGCAGGAGCGGGAACGGGGAACCGGGAACAGGGAATGACATTCCACTGGTGCCGTTCCTCTTCCGTGACCACTCACTTTCATTCCCCGTTCCCTATTCCCCGTTCCCGCTTCTAGCCCTCATGACCGACCATAAAATCACCAACAGCACCATGACCCCGCGCGAGATCGTGCAGGAACTCGACCGCCATATCGTGGGCCAGCACGCGGCCAAGCGCGCGGTCGCCATCGCGCTGCGCAACCGTTGGCGTCGCATGCAGTTGCCGGAAGACCTGCGCAACGAAGTGATGCCCAAGAACATCCTGCTGATCGGTCCCACCGGCGTTGGCAAGACCGAGATCGCACGGCGCCTGGCGACGTTGGCCAATGCGCCGTTCGTGAAGGTCGAAGCCACGCGCTTCACCGAAGTGGGATATGTGGGCAAGGATGTGGAGCAAATCGTTCGCGACCTGGCCGATACCGCCGTCAAGATGTATCGCGAACAAGCCAAGGCGCGCGTGCGCACCCAGGCCGAAGAGCGCGCCGAGGAACGCATCCTGGATGCGCTGCTGCCGCGCCGCAGTAGCGGCATTGGTTTCGATCCGGAAGTCGCGCGCAACGAACCTTCCGCGCAGGACAACGACACCCGCATCAAGTTCCGCAGGATGCTGCGTGCAGGCGAGCTGGATGACCGCGAGATCGAACTGGAACTTGCCGTCAACGTCGGCGTGGACATCATGACGCCGCCGGGCATGGAGGAAATGGGCCAGCAGCTGCGGCAGATGTTCTCCAGCCTGGGCGGCGCCAAGTCGCACAAGCGCACCGTGACAATCAAGGCCGCCCGTCCGCAGCTGATCGAAGAAGAGGCTGGCAAGCTGGTCAACGAAGACGACATCCGCAGCGCTGCCATCGATGCTTGCGAGCAGAACGGCATCGTCTTCATCGACGAGATCGACAAGGTCGCCAAGCGCGGCGACAACATCGGTGGTGGCGATGTCAGCCGCGAAGGCGTGCAGCGCGATCTGCTGCCACTGGTGGAAGGCAGCAACGTCAGCACCAAGTACGGCACCGTGAAAACGGACCACATTCTGTTCATCGCTTCCGGCGCATTCCACCTGGCCAAGCCCAGCGACTTGATTCCGGAATTGCAGGGTCGTTTCCCCATTCGTGTCGAACTGGGCGCACTGTCGAAGGACGATTTCATCCGCATCCTGACCGAGCCCAAGGCCGCATTGACCAAGCAGTACGTCGAGCTGATGAAGACGGAAGGCCTTGATCTGGAATTCTCCACCGATGCCGTCGACCGCCTGGCCGAGATCGCCGCGCAGGTCAACGAGCGCCAGGAAAATATCGGTGCCCGTCGCCTGCACACAGTGTTGGAACGGTTGCTGGACACGCTGAGCTATGAAGCCCCCGATCGCGGCGGCCAGGCTGTCGCTATCGACCGTGCCTACGTCGACGCGCATCTGGGCGAACTGGTGAAAGACCCGGATTTGAGCCGCTATATCTTGTAGGGAACGTCCCACAAAAAACCCGCCGCCAGGCGGGTTTTTTCTCCGCCCTCGTAGGAGCGGCGTCCCGCCGCCAGCTCTTCCTGTCAGATTGCGGTGGAAGCGAAAAAGCTCGCGCCGAGACGGCGCTCCCACAGGGTCATGATGGTTCGCTTTTGTAGGCGCGGCGTCCCGCCGCGAGCTCTTCCTGTCAGATCGCGGTGGAAGCGAAGAGCTCGCGCCGAGACGGCGCTCCTACAGGGTCATGATGGTTCGCTTTTGTAGGCGCGGCGTCCCGCCGCCAGCTCTTCCTGTCAGATTGCGGTAGAAGCCAAGAGCTCGCGCCGAGACGGCGCTCCTACGGGGTCATGATCCTTCGCCTTTGTAGGCGGGATTTTCTATAAGGGGCGAAGCGGGGATGTCATCCCAAGCATCATGCGGCCGGCCCCGCGTCGTTGCGCCAGCGTCTTGTGCTGCGCTGGAAGAACTGGCTATTGGGAATCTGCAACACGGTGTCGTCACCGTTCGCGTGGGTCTCCTGCAAGGTGGTGTAAATGAGGTTGATGTCGACCACCCGGCCCTTGAGTCCCGGCTTATCGCCGTTGTCCACCAGCTCGATATGGTCGTGAAGCCGGAACGGTCGCGTGGTCAGGATCAACAATGTGCAGAAGATATTGGACAACACGCTCCATGCGGCGAAGAACGCGACGGCTGCAACCGCTGTGAACCCGGTTAGCGCGGTCCAAAGGACGGCGCCGGACACGCCCCAGCGTTCCAGTATCAGCAATATCGCGGCACCATATGCGACGAAGCCGAGGATGCGCCGCGCACCGATGGCCATCTCGGGCGGTAGCCCGTAGCGGTCGCATAGGCGCGAGAACATCCGGCGCAGCAGCTGGTTCAGCAGCCACGCCAAGACCAGGATAATGGCCGCTTCGGTCAGCGGTATCGCAATACCCATCCAATCCTGCAACCACGGTGGGACGTCGCGCAGCCCGGAAGTAGTCCCTTTCGGTATGCCCATCACTGTGGTGGCGCAGAGCGCTCCATCGGAGCCACCACCGCGGGTTCTTACTACGGCGACGATCCTTTCTGCTATTTCCTTGCCGTGGCGGCTAGGGGTCGCCATCGCTAACGAGTAGTGGAAACGGAAGCCTCCATTTCCACCGCTCCGCGCAGCCACGTCCGTACTCGCTCCAAGTGCCTTTCTTCAGCAGCTGGCGCGTATTTCATTCCGATGCGATTACTGCCAAGGATGATCTGAGGTCGCATGGTCGCTCCTGTTTACATGGCATGTTCGAGGGGCGTGCTTTCAAGGAGCGTGAAGGAAATGTTCAAACGGCACGACTGCATCTTCGCCGAGCAATCCTGGTGCAAAGCGGGATCATGACGGCACGGCCATCGGCGCTGGTTCACTTGTCTGGCGCGGCAATGCTATTGGCTGACCTGCCGAGCTGTATCGGCCTTCAGTTGCTCGCGCGCCGCTTGCTGCAACTCGGGGAGGGACGCCAGCTCCGGCGACTTGCCGAGCCGCTTGCTCAAATCCGCGACCACCCGTTTATTGGCGTAGGTATGTGGAGAATCCATGTCGTCGCTCTGGGCTTCCATGAAGCCGAGCAGACGCTTGCGGCTGACTTCCACCGCCTGTGCCAGTTCGACCAGTTTGGCGCGATATTCCAGCTCCCACGGCGGCATATCGGGAAACCGGTTCTGGTCGGCGAAATGCTGTGCTTCATGGCCCAGGAACACCACCCGGAACGCCTCGCTATCCAAGCCGTCGGGGTAGGAGGGCACGACGGCATACAGGGCCTCATTGGTCGCCCAGCCGCCGGCCGAACCACGCTGGCAGCGCGCGTACGAACTCCAGCCGCGGCTGACGAAATCATCCAGCAGCTCCACCCGTACTTGATGGCTGCCTTCCGGTAGTTCGACCTGGTACTGACGGGTTTCCTGGCTCCGCCACAGCATCAGCTCGCGCAACGGCGGCGTTCGGCCCAATATCGCGTGGTAGCCGCGCTGCTCAAACCGCTCTTTCAGCAGCGGCTCCACCGCATCGAAGTCGTGCGCGTCGTCCGCCGCCGTCCCCAGCAATCGGCGCAGCTTCAGCAATAGCTGTTGTGCATGCGATTCGCGATGCGCGGGTGCGGCCAACGCGTGCCACCAGTAGCGTTGATAGTCGTTGAGCACCTCGCGGACGAACGGATCCTCGATGTCCCACACCAACCACGGTGGCTGCGCGCGTTCGAACCGGCCGAACATGCAGGCGCGATAGTCGGCATCGCGGCCTTTGAACTGCGCCGCCGGCACCTGTCGCAACGCGGCCAGCGCGCGGGCCGAATCGCCCTGCAGCACTGCGCTGGTGGATTCGCCAATGGCGCGTTCGGCCGCGGCGCTGGAAGCCGGTGCGGCGGCCAAGGCGGCTGGGTAGAGGGCTGTAGTTAGAACAGTCGCCAGCAATCCGCCGAGGAAGTATGTGCGGCGCATATGGAGTGGTCTCGTCTCGTCGACAATGTCGTTGAGCGATATCAAGCCACGTGGGCGCTGCGCCGGTCTTGAACGGATTTGACCTGTCGCCGCAGTCGCGCCGGCGGTAGCCCGGTGCATGCACGCACGACGCGACTGAGATGGCTTTGATCGGCGAAGCCGCAGACCGCGGCGATGTCGGCGAGTGGCTGATCCTGTGCCAACAGACTCAGCGCGCGCCGCAGCCGCAGTTCGCGCCGCAACAGTTGCGGCGACAAGCCATGCGAGTGCCGCAGTGAACGACTGGCGTAAGCGTCGGACACGCCCGCTTGGCGGGCGATTCGCGCAATGGGCAGATCCGAATCCTGCAGTTGCTGCATGAAGTCCACTTGCCAGCTGGAGCGTTCCGTTGGTTCCCTGCGCGCCGGCTGCGCACGCGCAAGCAGATCAGACAGCGCATCCGGCTCGCTCGCGAATACTTTGACTGCCTCCTTCAGACAATCCACTTGCCAGATGGAACGCTGCTCCGGTACCAACCGATCAGAGAGCGGCAGGTTGATCACACGGGCGCCATGGCGGCCGAAGCGGTTGCCATGGGCATGAAAATGCGGATGCAGCAGCAAGGTTCCGGGAACGCACTGCACCGGCCCTTCGAGGCTGCTTTCGCAATAGCTGCCGTCAACCACCAGCGCCGCATATGCCTGCTCATGACGATGAGTCGCCAGGCTGTCGCCGGCGCGGTGGCGGGTTTCGGGATTCGGACAGGGTTGCATGCGGTGATCGTGCCGCAACGCGGAGTGGACGTCACGGGACGAAAGTCAGGCTTGCGCAACTACGCAACGGACGGCCACCCTAGGGAAGGTCTGAATAATTGTCGTCTTCCCCGCGAAGGCGGGGATCCAGTGACTCGAGCCTTTAAAAGCAAAGGCACTGGGTTCCCGCTTTCGCGGGAATGACGAGCAAAAGCGCAGTTGTTCAGACCTTCCCTAATCCTCGCCGATGTCCTCGTTCCATACCTCCGGATTGGCCGCGATGTAATCGCCCAGCATCTCGATGCATTCCTGGTTGTGCAGGTCGATCACGTTGACGCCGTTCTCACGCAGCCAGTCGACACCGCCCTGGAAGTTGACCGATTCGCCCACAACCACCGTGCCGATATTGAACTGGCGCACCAGTCCGCTGCAGTACCAGCAGGGTGCGAGCGTTGTCACCATGATGGTGTCCTGGTAGCGGCGCTGGCGGCCGGCCTTGCGGAAAGCATCGGTTTCGCCATGGACGGAAGGGTCGTTTTCCTGAATTCGGCGGTTGTGACCGCAACCCAGCAAGGTCCCGTCATTGCGGTACAGCGCGGCGCCGATAGGGATGCCGCCTTCGGCCAGCCCTTGGCGGGCTTCGGCAATGGCGGTTTCGAGCAAGGCGGGGTAGTCGGGCGTGGCGATCATGGGGGGCATTCGTGATGGTTTTCCCCAGTGTGCCGGGAAGGTGGCGGTCGGTCGAGAACATCCCCGTAGAGCGGAGCTTGCTCCGCTGCTTTGTCTTTGGCTCCTTGCCCCGCAAGAGCAGCGGAGCAAGCTCCGCTCTACGAGAGCCAGACCGGCCCAGCCGGGCTGTCAAACGTCTCCAAGTCCAGTTCTGCGATAATCCCCCGCATGAGCGAATCCCCCTACAAGACCGGCACCACTCACTTCGGTTTCCGCGACGTTCCGGCCAAGGAAAAACAGAAGCTGGTGGGCGAAGTGTTCTCGTCCGTGGCCGGCAACTACGACCTGATGAACGACCTGATGAGCATGGGCGTCCATCGGGTCTGGAAGCGCTATTTCGTCGGCACGGCCCAAGTCAAACGTGGCGATCGCGTGCTGGACCTGGCCGGAGGCACCGGCGACATCGCCGCACTGCTCAAGGACCGCGTGGGGGATGAGGGCGAGATCGTCCTGGGCGATATCAACGCCGGCATGTTGTCGGTCGGCCGCGACCGCATGACCAACCGCGGTCTGGTGTCGGGGTTGGAATATGTGCAGTGCAACGCCGAGGCGCTGCCGTTCCCGGATGCCAGCTTCGATCTGGTCACCATTGCCTTCGGTCTGCGCAACGTGACCGACAAGGATGCGGCGCTGCGCGAGATGGTGCGCGTATTGAAGGTCGGCGGGCAGGCCCGCGTGCTGGAGTTCTCTGAAGTGAAGCCGGAGTGGTTCAAGCCGCTGTACGACTTCCATTCCTTCAAGGTGCTGCCCAAGCTGGGCCAACTGTTCGCCAAGGACAGCGGCAGCTACCAGTACCTGGCCGAAAGCATCCGCAAGCATCCGCCGCAGGAAGCGCTGAAGGCGATGATGCAGGAGGCCGGCTTCGCCCGCGCCAGCTACAAGAACCTGTCGGCTGGGATTGTGGCGATTCATACGGGTTACAAGGTCTAGTTCCCTTCTCCCACAGGGAGAAGGTGCCCGCAGGGCGGATGAGGGAGTGACAATGACTCGCCATCTGCCTTTATTACAAGCGGACGTTCCATGCCCTCATCCGTCGCTTCGCGCCACCTTCTCCCGGAGGGAGAAGGGCAGCAAAGAACGGTAAACTTCCGCAATCCCCCGATTGCCGGATATCCCCGAATGCGTTCCCTAGCGTTGATGCTGTCTTGCGCCGCCGTGGTGGCGGCCGGCTGTTCCCGTGGATCCGCGCCCGCTCCTGAGGCGCCATCCGCTCCCAAAGCCGTGACCACGAAGCAAACCCGCAGCCACGACGAGAACTCCTATGCCGAGCCAGGCAAGGTCGTCATCAAGGACCTGGCACTGGATCTGGCAGTCGATTTCGACAACAAGCAGCTCGCGGGCACCGCTCTCTATACGCTGGAGTGGAAGGACAAGGCGGCCAAGCAGCTGGTGCTGGATACCCGCGACGTCACCATCGAGAAGGTGGAAGGCCAGGACAAGGTAGGCACGTGGATGCCGCTGCAGTACGCACTGGCGCCGGCCGACAAGATCTTCGGCAGCAAGCTGACCATCGAAGCGCCTGAGCAGAATGCGCACGTGCGCGTGGCTTACAAGACTTCGCCGCAGGCCTCGGGCTTGCAGTGGCTGGAACCGACGATGACGGAAGGCAAGCAGTTGCCCTTCATGTTCAGCCAGTCGCAGGCGATCCACGCGCGCAGCTGGGTGCCGTTGCAGGACACGCCCAGCGTGCGCTTCACCTATACCGCGCACGTCACCTCGCGTCCGGATGTGATGGTGCTGATGAGCGCCGACAACGACCCGGCCGCGCCGCGCGACGGTGACTACACGTTCAAGATGCCGCAGCCGATTCCTTCGTATCTGCTGGCTATCGCCGCCGGCGACTTGGTGTTCAAGCCGATTTCCGCGCGCAGCGGCGTCTGGGCCGAACCGACCATGGTGGACAAGGCCGCCAAGGAGTTCGAAGACACCGAGCAGATGATCGTCGCCACCGAAAAGTTGTACGGGCCCTACCGATGGGAGCGCTACGACATGCTGGTGCTGCCGCCGTCATTCCCGTTCGGCGGCATGGAGAATCCGCGCCTGAGCTTCATCACGCCCACCGTGATCGTAGGCGACAAGTCGCTGGTGTCGCTGATCGCGCATGAGCTGGCGCACAGCTGGTCCGGCAACCTGGTGACCAATGCCAGCTGGAAGGACATCTGGTTGAACGAAGGGTTCACCACTTACGTGCAGGACCGCATCACCGAGTCCTTGTACGGCACGGAAATGGCGGAGATGGAACGCCAGATCGACCAGACCGATCTGCTCAACGAAGTGAAGGACATGTCGCCGGCCGATCAGGCGCTGGCGTTGCCCGCGCTGACCAATCGCGATCCGGATGAATCGTTGAGCAGCGTCGCCTACGTGAAGGGCGCGTGGTTCCTGAAGTTCCTGGAAGAGCGTTTCGGCCGCGAGGTGTTCGATCCCTTCCTGCGCAGCTGGTTCGACGACCACGCATTCCAAAGCGTCAACACCGATCAGTTCGTCGAATACCTGCGCAAGAACCTGCTGCCGAAGAATCCGAACGCGGTGACCGACGCCGAACTGACCGCGTGGCTCAATGAGCCGGGCATACCTACGTTCGCCGCCAAGGCGCAGTCGCGCGGCTTCTCCCTGACCGACACCGCCCGCATCGCCTGGCTGGGCAGTGGCAAGCTGCCCAACCCGCAGCTCACCTCCGAATGGACGACCCAGCAGTGGGTCAACTTCCTGAAAGGCATGGGCGACAAGTTGACGGTGGAACAGCTGGCCCAGCTGGATGCGGCCTATCACTTCACCGGCACCCAGAACGGCGAGATCGCGATGCGCTGGTATCCGCTGACGGTCCGTAGCGGCTACCTGGAAGCGCGCCCGGCGATCGCCGAATTCATCGAACGCGTCGGCCGGCGCAAACTGATCCTGCCGATCTACGAAGAACTGGTGAAGACGCCGGATGGTTTGGCCTTTGCCAAGGACTCCTTCGCTCGCGCCAAGCCGGGTTACCACCCGATCACCACCGCGTCGGTGGAGGCGCTGTTGGCCAAGGCATCGGAAGCCAAGTAAGCCATGCCGTCCAGGCGCGCAAACAGGAAAACGGTCGCCGTGGTGGCGGCCGTTTTCTTTTTGCTGGCCGTAGCATGGCTGTGGCGCGACCCGATGCTGATGGTGCGCGGTGTGTTCGCCGCGCAGCGCTGGTGGATTGGTTTGTCCTCGCAGCAGGTAGAGGCGGGCGGGCACCGCTGGGTCTATGCGCAGCGCGAAGCGATCAAGCCGGGCGCGCCAACGCTGGTGATGGTGCACGGCTTCACTGGTAGCAAGGAAAACTGGTACCCGATGGCCGAGCGCCTGGGCGGTCACTATCGCTTGATCATCCCGGACTTGCCGGGCTGGGGTGCCAGCGAACGCAAGGCCGGCGAGGACTATGGCTTCAACGCGCAAAGTGCGCGGCTGGCCGAGTTCGTCGAAAAGATCCGCAAGCCTGGCAGCGACGTGGTGCTGCTGGGACATTCGATGGGTGGCGGTATCGTCGCCGTGACGGCCGCGGACCATCCGCAGGAAATCACGCGCGTCGGCTTGTTCGACGCTGCTGGAGTGCGCTTCAAGGACAATCGTTTCGGCGAACAGGTACTGGCCGGTGAAAATCCGTTCGCCGTGTACGACGATGCTTCATTGAAGCGCTATATCGATACGGTGTTCTACGGTGCCGACGCCAAGCCGTTCTTGCCATGGCCAATATCGCAGGCTGTGATTGACTGGCGTAAACGGCAGGCGCCGTTCGAACAATCCGTGCTGGACCGCATCGGTCGTAGCGATGAAAGTTTTCTGCCAGGCAAGGCGGCGTCCGCCATCGATCAGCCGGCGCTGTTGCTGTGGTGCCGGCAGGATGCGGTGATCGATCCCAGCGCCATGGCGCTGTACGCCGAACGCATGCCGCACGCCTTGCAGGTGATGTTGGATGGCTGTGGACATATGTCGATCATGGAGAAGCCGGACGACGCGGCGGCCGCGGTCGAGCTGTTGATCAAACGAGGAGTACCGAGATGAAGATTTCCCTGCTGTCCGTTGGCTTGCGGGTTTGCCTGACGGTGTTGACTGGGTTGGGGCTGACCGCGTGCGGCGACCGCGAAGCCGAGCAACGCGCGGCCGCTGCCGCCCAGGCGGCGGCGCAAGAGCAAAAAGCCGATGAGCTGGAGCGCCAGTACGACCAGGCGCGGACCGCCAACGACTGGGAAATGGCGCGTATCCATGGCTCTGCGCTGCTGTCGCAATACCCGCAAACACAGGCTGCCGGACGAATCAAGGCAGGCCTGGAAGAAGTAAAAGCCAAGGCCGAAGGCGCGCGCGAACGCCGGCGACTGGAAGCTTTGTGGGATTACGCCCAAGTCGCTGCCGATGGCGGCGTCCAGCGTTCCGCCACGATCTACAGCAAGGAGCCCGTGGATGTGGACGGCAGCGGCGCCAAGCCGGTGCAACTGGTGTTTCGCGACCATCCCAAGTGGGAGCGCAGCGGCTATCTGGTGTTGCAGGCCGGCGATTTCCGTTGCGCGGGCGGTTGCAAGGTCAAGGTGACCGCCGACGGCGCCGCACCGAAGTCGATGGACGCATGGCGCCCGGATACCGACGAAGCCATTGCCATGTTCATCACCGACCAGAAAGCGTTATGGAAGCTGCTGCGCAAAACGCAGGTGGTGGAAATCGAATTTCCGGTAAAGGCCGGCGGCACCCGAAAGGTGGTGTTTGAGAGCGGCGGCTTGGATGGCAAGCAGATGCCGGGTTGGGATTGAAGAGAGCTCCGCGCGTTGTAGAGCCGAGCTTACTCGGCTGCTTTTGGACCGGCGTGCACTCGCGGCCATGTTGCAGTGCAAACATCATCCGGCAAAGCTAGTCAGGCGCGTCATCCGGTGTCGTCGCAATATCACGCCACAGCTTCTCGACAGGGGTAAGCTTGTTCCGCGGCGCACCGCTCCCGAGGGCGCGCTTGCTTGGTGACGCGACGCAGGATGCGCGCGCCTGCTACATCCGTTACGCGCCGCCGCATGGACGGCAGACGGGCGTTTTGTGGAGGTCACTATGCTTTCGCCACGACTGCACCACTTCCTGGATGAGCGCCACGGGCACTACACCGCGCTCACTCACAGCCACACCATCACCGCGCAGGAAACCGCGGCCGCGGCGAACATCGGCCATCAGCATTTTGCCAAGACGGTGATGCTCAAGATCGATGGTGCGCTTGCGATGATGGTGATGCCGGCGTCCTACCGGGTCGATCTTCTACGTCTGTCGCGCGCGCTTGGCGGCAGCGTGGTGGAGCTTGCGCAAGAGGACGAGTTCCGCGATGTGTTTCCGGATTGCGAGCTCGGTGCGATGCCACCGTTCGGCAATCTGTACGGCATGAAAGTCTATGTCGATTCGCGGCTGACCGGACGGGCCGAGATCGCGTTCAACGCGGGTTCCCATACCGATGTCGTGCGCATGCCGTACGACGAATTCGAGCGCCTGGCGCAGCCGGAAGTGCTATGGCTGACCCATGTGATGTGATGGGTGCCGTGAGGATGCGGCGCCCGTATTAGATCGAATTGGGTAGGAGCGGCGTCTCGCCGTGAGCTCTTCGCTTCAGATACCGATAGAAGCTAAGAGCTCGCGGCGGGACGCCGCTCCTACCTACAAGGCGGCATTCCTGCAATCAACAATCGCTACACGGTGCGAAGGACCGCCTCACAGCGCGTAGCCGAACTGCTGTTTGAACTGCTCGGCGAATTCGCTGTAGTCGAAGCGCTGGTTCTGGGTGCCGGGGTGCTCCACCTTCAAGGCGCCCATAAGGTTCCCCATGCGGCCGATCGTCAGCCAGTCGTAGCCTTTCTCGATGCCGTAGATCAGGCCGGCGCGGAAGGCGTCGCCGCAACCGGTCGGATCGGTGACGCGGCGTTCGTGCGCCGGCGGGATGTCGTAGGTCTTTTCCGGCGTATGGATCTGCGAACCGTGCGGGCCGCGCGTGGTGATGTAGGCCTTCACCCGTTTCACGATGTCGTTCTCGCCCCAGCCGGTGCGTTCCTGCAGCAAGTTGGATTCGTAGTCGTTGACGGTCACGTAGTCCGCCAACTCAATGAACTGGCGCAGTTCCTCGCCATTGAACAGCGGCATGGCCTGGCCGGGGTCGAAGATGAACGGTATGCCGGCCTGGGCGAACTCCGCAGCGTTCTGCAGCATGCCTTCGCGCCCGTCCGGGCTGACGATCCCGAAGGTGACGCCGGCCACGTCGCGCACGTGGTTTTCGTACGACCGCATCATCGCGCCGGGGTGGAAGGCGGTGATCTGGTTGTTGTCGTGGTCGGTGGTGATGAACGCCTGGGGGGTGAACAGCTCATCGATCACCTTGACCTGGTCCAGCCGGATGTTCTGCTCGGCAAACCATTCACGGTACGGACCGAAGTCCTGGCCCACGGTGGCCATCGGGATGGGATCGCCGCCCAGCAGCTTGAGGTTGTAGGCAATGTTGCCGGCGCAGCCGCCGAACTCGCGGCGCATGCGCGGGACCAGGAACGACACGTTCAGGATGTGCACCTTGTCCGGCAGGATGTGGTTCTTGAACTGGTCCGGGAACACCATGATGGTGTCGTAGGCAAGGGAACCACAGATCAGTGCGGACATCGGCGAAGCTCACGGGAGGCGGCCCGTCGCCGCAACGCAATAGGTTAGCCGGTGCGGGCGGCGCGGCAAAGGGGCGCGAATGATTAAGTCGGCCTGTGAAGGGTCAAAGGTGGCGCGCGGTTTTCTTGGAAAACGATGGAAAGTTATCGCCGCCTTATGTCTGGAATCTCTTCTGGAGGCGTATGCTTCGACTTCGGACCTTTCGACAGCTTTATCGCTGTGCTGGCAGGCGCGCAGCGGCCGACCTCTCCCTTGGCAGCGGAGCAGCCGCGAATTTGCGGTTCTTGCTGCGGTTTCACGAGATTTCACCTTGCCGGCTCACAGGTGGGTTGTTAGGCTAACCGACCCTTTTTTTGCCCAAAAAATCGCCATTTCTCCGGCGATCCGCCACCAGCAGGATTATTCCCCCGATGTTCAAAAAGCTCCGCGGCATGTTCTCCAATGACCTGTCCATCGATTTGGGCACGGCCAACACTCTTATTTACGTGCGCGGACAAGGCATTGTGCTGAACGAACCTTCGGTCGTGGCGGTGCGCCAGGACCGCGCCATCGGTGGCTCCCGCTCGGTGGCGGCGGTGGGTGCCGAGGCCAAGCAGATGCTGGGCCGTACCCCCGGCCACATCACCACCATCCGGCCGATGAAAGACGGCGTGATCGCCGATTTCACCTATACCGAGGCGATGCTCAAACACTTCATCAAGAAGGTGCACAAATCGCGCTTCCTGCGCCCCAGCCCGCGCGTGCTGGTCTGCGTGCCGGCCGGCTCCACCCAGGTGGAGCGCCGCGCCATCAAGGAATCGGCCGAAGAAGCCGGCGCCCGCGACGTCTACCTGATCGAAGAACCCATGGCGGCCGCCATCGGCGCCGGCATGCCGGTCACCGAGGCGCGCGGCTCGATGGTGATCGACATCGGCGGCGGTACCACCGAAGTGGCGGTGATCTCGTTGAACGGCATCGTCTACTCGCAGTCGGTCCGCATTGGCGGCGACCGCTTCGACGAGTCCATCACCAATTACGTCCGCCGCAACCACGGCATGCTGATCGGCGAAGCCACCGCCGAGCGGATCAAGCTGGAGATCGGTTGCGCCTACCCGCAGCCGGAAGTGCAGGAAATGGAAATCTCCGGCCGCAACCTGGCCGAAGGCGTGCCGAAGGTGATCAAGATCAATTCCAACGAAGTGCTGGAAGCCTTGCACGAGCCGCTGTCGGGCATCGTCAGCGCGGTCAAGCTGGCGTTGGAGCAAACTCCGCCGGAACTGTGCGCCGACGTGGCTGAGCGCGGCATCGTGCTGACCGGCGGCGGCGCCTTGCTGCGCGACCTGGACCGGCTGATCTCCGACGAAACCGGCTTGCACGTGCAGGTGGCGGACGATCCGTTGACCTGCGTGGCCCGGGGCGGCGGCCGCGCGCTGGAACTGGTGGACATGCACGGCAACGAGTTTTTTGCACCGGAGTAAAGCGGGGAAAGGGGAACCGGGAACGGGGAATGCGCGTTTGTCGCGAGCGGCCCGTTAACAGGTTCTCCAGGCTTGTCTTACGTGCTTGCGGTAGATTACGAATCCTTGCGGCACTGGGATTCTTTCATTCCCTGTTCCCCGTTCCCTGTTCCCGCCTCTAGCCACTCACGTGCCCTCCTACGCAGGTCCTCCCGTCGCCACCCGTCAGGGCGAAGTCGCCAGCACCTTGCGGTTGCTGGCGTACCTGGCGCTGACCGTCTCGTTGATCTTTCTGGATCATCGCGGTGGGTGGCTGTCGCAGGTGCGGGCGCACGCCGACATCGTGACTCAGCCGCTGTGGTGGGTGGCGGGACTGCCGGGCCGTCTCGGCACGCGTATGCAGGACGATGCCGTTACCCGCAGCCGCCTGGTGGAAGAAAACCGTCAATTGCGCAATGAGTTGCTGGTCGCCAATGCGCGATTGACGCGGTTGCAGACAGCCACCATCGACAACGCGCAGCTACGCGCTCTGCTGGGGGTGAAGACCAGCCGTGGCCTGGACGTGCAGCTGGCGCCCATCCTCAACATCGATCTGGATCCCACCCGGCAGCGTTTGGTGCTGGATGCGGGTAGCCGCGACGGGGTGCGCCTCGGCCAGGCCGTCATTGATGCCGGTGGACTGATGGGCCAGATCATCCAGACCACGCCTTCACACTCGATTGCGTTGCTGCTTACCGACCCGGACCATGCGGTGCCGGTCGTGGTCGCGCGCAACGGCGTGCGCCTGATCGCCTATGGCCGGGGCAGCAGCGATCGACTGGAACTGAGTGATGTGCCATTGAACAGCGGGGTGAAGGTGGGCGATACCATCGTCACCTCCGGACTCGGCGGCCATTTTCCTGTCGGTTTCCCGGTCGGCACCATCGTTGCCCTTCGGCCGGATGACAGCCATGCCTACTTGATCGGCGATCTGAAACCCGCGGCGCAGCTGGATCGTGGCCGCGACGTGCTGCTGTTGCGTTCGGCGCCCGAGGCACCGCTTGTCGTGCCACCAGGCGCGCCGTCAGGCGCCGTCACCGGCGCAGCGGCACCCTTGCAAACTCCATCCAGTGCCGCTCCGCCGGGCAGCGCGCCGGCTGATGCGGCGAGTGCCGGCACGGAGGCTCAACCACAGCAGCCTTCCGCCGCGCCGCAGGACGGCGATCCGGCTACCGGCACGCCGCCAGCAGTTCCGCGGGAGCCCGACCGATGAGCAGGGTGCGCGTGGGTTGGTTGCTTCCGCTAAGCCTTTTGGTGGCGCTGCTGCTGGGATTGTTGCCGCTCCCGGACATGCTGCAGCCGCTGCGGCCGTACTGGCTGGCGTTGGTGCTGGCGTACTGGGTGATCGAGGCGCCGGATCATGTCGGCTTGGGTTTCGCCGTGGTCCTTGGGCTGATCGCCGATCTGATGTTCGGCATGCTGCTGGGCGAACAGGCGCTCCGACTGTTGATCATGGCCTTCATCCTGCAGCGCTTCCGCGCGCGGTTGCGTTTCTTCCCGCTGTCCCAACAGGCGTTGGCGATCGGTGGATTGCTATTGAACGATCGCATCGTCGCCGCTGCCGTGCACTTGGTGCTGGGCGAACCGACGCTGCCGTGGAAGTACTGGTGGGCGCCGCTGCTGGGCATGGCGCTCTGGCCGCCGCTGTTTCTGCTGCTGGATGCGTTGCGGATGGGGCGTGGCAGACGTGGTTGAAGCAGTCCTGACAGGCCCTAGAGCGACATGATGGCGCGGCGTCCTTCCAAGAATCCGCACGCGGAAGCGGAGCAGTTCCGCCGGCGCGCGGTGCTCGGCTTCGTCATGGTCGCGCTGTCGCTGGTCGGTTTGGCGGCTTGGTACTTCAAGTTGCAGGTGATCGACCACACGCAGTACGCCACCTTGTCGGAAGCCAACCGCATCAAGCTATGGCCGGTGGTGCCCGGCCGCGGCGCCATCTACGACCGCAATGGCAAGTTGCTGGCTGAAAATGTGCCGGCGTTCCGCCTGGAAGTGACGCCCGACAAAGCCGGCGATTCCAAACGGCTGATCAGGGAGTTGGGCGAACTTATCGCGCTGACGCCGGAAGACATCGCCCGCTACGAGGCCGACCGCAAAACTTCGCGGGGTTTCCGCCCCGTCTCGCTGAAGCTGCGGTTGAGCGAGGACGAGATGGCTCGTTTCGCGGTGAATCGCTGGCGCTTTCCCGGCGTGGAGCTGGTGCCTTATCTGACACGCCGTTATCCCTATGGCGACTTGTTCGCTCACGTCATCGGCTATGTCGGCCGTATCGACGAGAAGGACCTGGAAACGATGGGCGAGGGCAACGCGGCGCTCACCCATACCGGCAAGACCGGCCTGGAGCGCTATTACGAAACGGCGTTGCGCGGCAAGGTGGGCTACAAGCAGGTCGAGACCAATGTGCAGGGACGCGCCCTGCGGGTTGTGGGTAGCGTGCCGGCGGTGCCCGGCACCGACCTCAGGCTCAGTATCGATGCGGATCTGCAGAAGGCGATCGTGATGGCTTTCGGCGAGTTCGAAGGTGCCGCCGTCGCCGTCGATCCCCGCACAGGAGAAGTGCTGGCGATGGTCAGCCTGCCCAGCTACGACCCCAATCTGTTCGTCAACGGCATTTCCAGCAAGGACTTCAAGGCGCTCAACGAAAACCCCTCGCGTCCGCAGTTCAACCGTCTGGTGCTGGGCGGCGTGGCGCCCGGATCGACGCTGAAGCCATTGCTGGCGTTGGCGGGTCTGGACAGCGGTCTGCGCAAGCCGGAAGACAAAGTGCTGTCCACCGGCATGTTCTATCTGCCGGGCACCAGTCGTGGCTGGGGCGATGCCTCGCGCGGAGGGCATGGCTGGACCGACTTGCGCAAATCGATAGCGCAATCGGTGAACACTTACTACTACCGATTGGCGCTGGACATGGGGATCGAACGTTTCGACGAGTACATGGAGCGCTATGGTTTCGGCAAGCCGACGGGCATCGACCTGGTCGGCGAAATCAGCGGCATCCTGCCTTCGCCGGCGAGCAAGATGAAAGCCACCCAGGTGCGCTGGTACCCCGGTGACACCGTCAACGTCAGCATCGGCCAGGGCGATTGGAAAGTGACGCCGTTGCAGCTGGTGCGCGCTACGGCGGCGCTGGCCGATGGCGGCAACCTGCGGCGGCCGCACCTGGTACGCGACCAGCGCACCGGCTTCGATGCCGATTGGCAACCGCTGCCGCAGCCGGAGCCCATGCGCATCAGTCCTAACCCGGCCAATGTGGCGGTGGTGCGCGAAGGCATGATGGCCACCATGCTGCCCGGCGGCACGGGTGCATCGACCGCGCGCGGCGCTCCGTATCTGATGGCCGGCAAGACCGGCACCGCGCAGGTCGTCAGTCGCCGCGGCACCGCATCGGTCGATCCGCGCAGCCTGCCGATGCATCTGCGTCACCGCGCGCTGTTCATGGGTTTCGCGCCTGCCGACAATCCGACCATCGCGGTGGCGATCGCGGTGGAAGGCGGCGGCTACGGCGGCAGCACGGCAGGGCCGATCGCACGCAAGATCTTCGACGCGTATCTGTTGGGCAAGTTGCCGGAAGTAGAGGGCGAAAGCGGGAACGGGGAACAACAACCCGGGAACGGGGAACAGGGAACAGGGAATGAGGCGGTGCCGCCGGCTGTGCCTGCACCAGATCCCACGATTCCAACACCTTCCGGAGGCGCGATTCAAAACCCCTCTCCCTTTGTTGCGACGGCGTACGGCATGCGCGCCATTGGCGCGCGTACGCCAGAGCGCCCGCGCAGCGGGCCGGGGCGCGAAGCGGGGG